>JACQBU010000017.1 GCA_016194375.1 Nitrospinota bacterium | reverse complement strand
TGTCGAAAAAGACCTACTACCTCCTCGCGGGTGAGGACCCGGGGAGCAAGCTGGACAGGGCTAGGGAACTTGGCGTTAAGGTAATTTCGCTCCCACAGCTAAAGAACATGCTCGCGGGATAAAGCCGGTTTAAACTGAAGTGATGGAAGGCGAGTTAAACAAGTTAAAGCCGCTAATAGACAAATGCGTCCTGTGCGGCGGGTGCCACCCGGACTGCCCCACCTACCAACTGACGCGCTACGAACGCGATTCGGCGCGAGGGAAAGTTCTGCTAGCCGACGCGTTGTTAAAGGGGGACCTCCGGCCCACCCCCGAACTGGCCTCCGTGTTCGGGCATTGCCTTTCCTGCATGGCCTGCACGCAGGCCTGCCCTGCGGGCGCGGACCCGGCGAAGGTGATAATTGCCGCAAGGGGGGATTTCTTTAAAAAGACCGGCGGCCTTGCGGAAAAGCTCGTTTTTAGAAAAATCCTCACGACCACGCGGCTTATGCCGTTTCTATCGGCGTTCTTAAGAATGGGCGCGGCGTTGTCAAAATTCTTCCCGCGGCTTCCGGGAATCTCCGGTTTTAGCCGCGACGGACGTCAAAAAATATTCCCGATTTTTACAAACGCACGCCTCAAGGACCGGTTCCCGGCAAAAATTCCGGCCAAGGGGAAACGAATCATGAGCGTCGCGTATTTTACCGGGTGCATGGCGGACTGGGCGTTCCAAACCGACGGCGCCGCCGTCATAAACATACTCTCCTCCGCTGGAGCGGACGTCACACTGGTGGGCGGGGAGGTTTGTTGCGGGGCGCCCGCCTATTTCGCGGGGGACTTCGAAGCCGCAAGATTGTCCGCCGGAAAAAACGTCGGGGCGTTCGCGGGCGGCGGTTTTGACTTTATCGTGACGTCCTGCGCCACGTGTGGCTCCGTCTTGAGAGAAGTCTACCCGGAGATTTTGCCGACGGCGGAGTCGACCGCTTTTGTCTCAAAAATTACCGACTTTCAAAAGTTGTACGTCGAGACGCTCTCGGCGAACGTGGCGATCCGAAAAAAAAGCGGCGAAAAAATAAGGGTAACTTATCACGATCCGTGCCACCTGTCGCGCGGGATGAAGGTTACAAAGGAGCCGCGCGAAATCCTTAAAAACCTTCCCGACGTGGAGTTCGTCGAGATGAAAGAGCCAGACTCCTGTTGCGGCGGCGCCGGAATGTTCAACGTGAAACACTATTCGGACTCGCTGGAGATAGGCAGGCGAAAGGGGAGGAACATCGTGGAATGCGGGGCGCAGATTGTCGTAACTGAATGCCCATCGTGCCAAATGCAACTGATGGACATAACGGCGAGATACAGCCCCGGCGTTACGGTGCTTCACATGGCAGATTTTTTATCCCGCTTTGCGGGGGGCTAATACCGGAGCGGGCTTGGATGATAGTGGCGCCTTGGCGGAGAAAACGCCCCTTCTCTTGAAAACGCGCGTTTCAATAACCGTTTAGATGCAGAGCCAATACCACGGCCCCAGCAAGCAGACAATATATTCCGAAGAAGTGCCAGCGGTCGTGCTCAAGCCAGTTGGAGAGCCATTTGAGGGCCAGTAGTCCGGAAATGAAGCTCAGGACCATCCCGACGACGCCCGGATAAAAAAGGCTTGCCATCGCGGTCGAATCCAAAGAGGACGCGCGTTGGGCCTTCAACAGCCTGACTGTTTCCCGAAAAATCACGGGAGGCGTGAGAACCAAGGCCAGCGCGAAGCTGAACGACTCGGCCCTAAGTCGCGAGATGCCGGCCAAGAGGCCGGACGATATGGTCGCCCCCGAACGGGAGAAACCGCGGAACGGAAGGCAGATTCCTTGTATCGCCCCGATTAATAATCCCTCATTCAGCGAGACGGAGCCCTTCAATTCCGCCGACCCGCGCGTTTTGAGCCCCGAATATATTATTTGAGCGTCAAGCCCAGGACCCCCGTCGCCGCCGTCGCCGCCACGAGTTCCTTGAGGAGCTTCCCCGAGAAGCGCGCTTTCCAACGCGGCCAGAAATAGAGCAGGACCGCGCCCATGGTGCCGGTGTGGAGCATTACGAGAAGCAGGGTCATATCAGGTTGCGTTGGGTCGAGGCCCATGAGTTTTTCCGCCACCACCACGTGCGCGGAACTTGAGACAGGCAAAAGCTCGCAAATCCCCTGGATGACGGCCAGAACGCATATCTTAATAAAAGTCATGAGTCAGCAATTCGAGTCCGCTTTGCAATAAAAATATAGTCGGTCGTCGCGCCCTTATTGTTGCGGGGGGCGGTTTTCCGGCGGGATGTTAGCGCTCATGTGTCCGATGAGCGCGGCGATGTTCTTCTTCAAATCGCTCCTCTTGGATATGAGGTCCACGAAACCGTGCTCCAGCAGGAATTCGGACCTCTGAAACCCTTCTGGCAGTTTTTGGCGGATGGTCTGCTCTATGACGCGCGGACCGGCGAAGCAAATCAGGGCGTCCGGCTCGGCGATTATGACGTCGCCTAGCATGGCGAACGAGGCCGTCACGCCCCCCGCCGTCGGGTGGGCCAGCACCGAGATATACGGCAGTTTCGCGTCCCTCATCTCCTCGATGACAACGGCGGTCTTCGCCATCTGCATTAGCGAAAAGGTCCCCTCCTGCATCCTGGCTCCGCCGGAGCAGGACACGATGATGAGCGGGCATTTCCGCACGACGGCCCTTTCGCCGGCGCGGGCTATCTTTTCCCCCACGACCACGCCCATGCTACCGCCCATGAAACCGAACTCGAACGCCGCCAGCTCGACCTCCCAGCCGTTGAGCCTCCCGCTCCCGCAGATTATGGCGTCGGCCTCCCCCGATTCCTTTTGGGCGGCCTTGATGCGGTCGCGGTATCTTTTTGTGTCGCGGAACTTCAGTACGTCGACCGCCTGAACCGAGGCGTCGCTTTCGACGAACGTCCCCTCGTCCAGAAGCAGTCCTATTCTGCGCCTTCCGGGAAGGATGTGGTGCTTGCCGCATTTCTTGCACACGCGCCATGCCGCCTCGAATTCTCCGGCGTAAATCATCTCGCCGCACCCCTCGCATTTGATGAAAAGCCCCTCGGGGACGCCGCGTTTTTCCCCCTTCCCCAAAGGCGGCTTGGCCCGGTTGTACCAGGTCATCTCACCCCCCGCTCGTTCAGCACCCTGTTCAGCGCGGAAAGGTACGCCATCGTGCTGGCCTCGACGGTGTCGGTGGACGCCGCCCTTCCGCGCGCCGCGACTTGGGTAGATACTCCGCGCCCGACCAAGCGGCGCAGGTCGAACTCAACCTGTACGATGACCTCCCCGACCGCGTCCTTGTCGCCCGTTACGGCGCGCACCTGGTAGTTGGCCAGCCTGCCCTTTACGCCCGTTATCTTGTCAATCGCGTTGTACACGGCGTCAATCGGTCCGTCGCCGGTTGCGGCGGCCATGAGCAGTTCGCCCCCCTTTTTTAACTTCACGGTGGCGGTAGGGATGGTCGCGTTGCCCGTCGTGGTATGGAAATAGGCCAGCTCATAAACCCTGTGCGCGATGGTTATCTCATCCCCCACCACGGCCTCCAAGTCGTCGTCGAAGACCTCCTTTTTCTTGTCGGCCAGCGCCTTGAACCGCTCGAAGGCGGCGTCCAACTGGTCCTTGTCCAGCTTGAAGCCGAGCTCGGCCATCTTTCGGCCGAAGGCGTGCCTTCCCGAATGTTTGCCGAGCACCATTTTGCTTTGGTGCAGTCCTATTGACTGCGGCGTCATTATCTCGTAGGTCTCCCTTCTCTTGAGGACTCCGTCCTGATGGATGCCGGCCTCGTGGGCGAAGGCGTTGGCCCCCACGATCGCCTTGTTTGGTTGAACCGGTATGCCGGTGATGGAGGAGAGCAATTTGCTGGTTTTGTGGATCTCCCTCGTATGGATGCCGGTCGTGTGCCCCAAGAAATCACGGCGCGTCTTGATGGCCATGACGACCTCCTCAAGCGACGCGTTTCCGGCCCGCTCGCCGATTCCGTTGACGGTGCACTCGACCTGCCTGGCGCCATGCATGACGGCGGTTAGGGAATTGGCCACGCCAAGGCCGAGGTCGTTGTGGCAGTGGACGCTGACCACCGCATTCCGTATGTTGGGAACGTTCGAAAAAATTCCGTCGATGAGCCGCCCGTACTCTTCCGGCACCGTGTAGCCGACGGTGTCGGGTATGTTGACGGTCGTCGCCCCGGTCCTTATCGCCTCGGTTATCACCTCGTACATGAACCCGGGGTCGGACCGCGTGGCGTCCTCGCATGAGAATTCCACGTCGGCAGTGAATTTTTTGGCGAGCGCAATTCCGGAGCGGGTCATCGCCAAAACCTCTTTTCTTGTCTTTCGCAGTTTGTATTTCATGTGGATGTCGGACGTGCTGATGAATACGTGAATCCTGCGTTTCTTCGCCGGCTTTATCGCGTTGCCTGCGGCGGTAATGTCCCCCTCCACCATCCGGGCGAGGCCGCATATAACCGGCCTCCCCACTTTTTTTGCAATGGCGTTGACCGCCTTAAAATCTCCCGCGGACGACGCCGGAAAACCAGCCTCTATGACGTCCACGTTGAGCGCCTCCAATTGGAACGCCATCTGCAACTTCTCCTCCATGTTCATGGAGAATCCGGGGGACTGCTCTCCGTCCCTCAATGTAGTATCGAAAATGGTTATTTTCGCCATGTTACTAACACCTCAATCTTCTTCTTGGCTTTCGCCTCTTGTTCCGTCCGAATATTGCCGGTTCTGACTTCGTCTTGGCGGACGGGGCGATTTGCCGCTTATATTAACCCGCTTTTGACGACGAATAAAGCCGGATTAACCCTTGTAATCAAACGAACCCCGAAAATTAAAAATAATTTTTTTGGCCTAGAGGCCAAGCAGGAGCAGGAGGGAAATGTCGCTGACAAACGAGCCGTCGCCGGGCGCCGCGAAATAGAAAGCCGAATGATTAACGTCGCACATAAAAAAAGTATAGCACATTTGGAGCCGTCGTCAAAATTCCCCTTGAAAGGGGGCTTTTTAATTATGGCGGAGGGGAAGGGATTCGAACCCCCGGAACTTTCGTTCAGCGGTTTTCAAGACCGCCGCCTTAAACCGCTCGGCCACCCCTCCGCGTAGTATCATAATCGAAAAACAAACCGCGGTCGAAAAAAACGGGTTAAGATTGGGAGGTGATTGCGACGGCTCTTTTCATTCATACAACGACGACGGGGGGCAGTTGAAGGGCGTAAAACCATGCGCAAGCGTGGCGGTGTTCGCGCCTGTGCGGGCGCTTTTTTCGTATTCCTTCGCCAATATCGGCGCGGAAAAACTTTCGCCGGGCGTGCGCGTGGTCGTCCCGTTCGGCAGGCGCGAGGTCGTCGGGGTTTTCGTCGGGTTCCGCGACTCCGACGTGGAGACGAAGGAAATCAGGGGGGTGTTGGACGCCGCGCCGCTTTACCCCAGATGGCTCGTCGAGCTGGCCCTTTGGTGCGCCGATTATTACGTCGCAGGGCCGGGCGAAATATTCAGGATGACGGGCCCCCGGGAATCGCTGACGAAAAGAGTGGTATATAAAAAAATCGCCGACGGCAAGGGGCGCGCATTGACCGCCGAGGAGTTTTCCACCCTGTCCTCAATCAGCGGGGAGCTTTCGGCAATCGTATTTGCAAAGAAGGCCGGTCTGACCGTCAAAGAACTGGAGAAGCGCTCAAAAGCCTTAATAAAAAAGGGGTTGCTCGAAAAGACGGAGCGGTATTGTTTGGTGACGTCGAAAATGGATGATGAAAACCTAATAGGCGGCGAGCCCGCCGTGGAGCCGCGCGTCGTCGTTGAGCTGACGAAGGAGCAGAAGGCGGCGGTCGCCGAAATCTCGGCAACGATGGAGGCAGGGAGCGGGAAGACCACTCTTTTGTACGGCGTGACCGGTTCCGGCAAGACGGAGGTGTACGCGGCGCTTTGCGAAAAGGCGCTTTTGGATGGCGGCGGCGCGATAGTGCTTGTGCCGGAGATAGCGATAACGTACCAGTTGGTGCGGCGGTTCCGCTCCAGATTCGGGGGGCAGGTGGCGTTGCTCCATTCCGGGTTGACCCCGGCGCAAAGGCGGGAGGAGTGGAAAAGGATAAACGAAGGGCGCGCGCGGCTCGTCATCGGAGCCCGCTCCGCCGTTTTCGCCCCCTTGGCCCGTCCGCGGCTCGTCGTCGTTGACGAGGAGCACGACGGCTCATACAAACAGGGGGAGCGCCCCCATTACAACGCGAGGGACGTCGCCGTCATGCTCGGGAACATGACCGGCGCCGCCGTGGTGCTTGGCTCCGCCACGCCGTCCCTCGAGACGTATTTCAACGCGAAGGCGGGAAAATATTCCCTCTGTCGGCTCACGCACCGGATAGACCACCGCCCAATGCCCTTCGTTAGTTTCGTCGCCGGGGATAAGACGGGCGGGAGTCCGGTTCCGACCGCGGTGCTTGAGAAGATGGCCGACAACCTCGGCAGGGGAGGGCAGTCGCTTGTGTTCATCAACCGCAGGGGGGCCGCGGCGCTCGCAAAATGCAGGGTGTGCGGCTCCGTGGCGCGATGCCCCAACTGCTCGATTTCGCTCACCTATCATTCGGCCGGATCGAGGCTTCTCTGCCACTACTGCGGGTTCGAACTCCCGTCAAAAACCTGCCCGACCTGCAAAACCGGGGGGCTTCTCAGCTTTCGAGGCTCAGGGACGCAGAAGGTGGAAAGTTTCTTACGGGAGATGTTGCCAAAGGGGGTTGTGGAGAGGTTGGACCACGACGTGGCGGGAACCAGGGAAAAGACCTTCGCCATACTGGAGAAGTTTGAGAAGGGGGAGGCCGACGTACTTGTCGGGACGCAAATGACGGCGAAGGGGCACGATTTCCCAAACCTCACCTTCACCGCCGTGTTGGGCGCGGACGAGTATCTTTCATTCCCCGATTTCCGCGCGGCGGAGAGAGTCTTTTCGCTCGTCACGCAGGCGGCGGGCAGGACGGGGCGCGGAGAGAAACCGGGCGAGGTGGTTATTTTGGGCGGGGAAAACGAGCACGCGGTTTTGTGCGCCGCAAAGCACGACTACGACGCCTTTTACAAGGCGGAGCTGGAGAATAGGAGGAAAACCGGATTCCCGCCATTCTCGCGCCTTGTGGGGATTATGTTTGAATCTTCCTCGCAATCCGGGCTTGAAAGGGCGATGACGAGGCTGATGAAGAAAATGCCGGCCCTGCCGTCGGGCGTGACGGCGCTCGGGCCGGTGCCGGTGCTTGTTTATAAACTCCGCAACCGCTACCGCTGGAAGATGCTCCTGAAGGGGGTGAAACCCGGGGCTCTCCGTTCCGCGGCCTTGTCGGTGGAAAAGACGGTCGACGGCGGCGCGGATGTCTCCATTGACGTGGATCCGTCGGGATTTTTCTAACCCAGAGCCCGAGGAATAGTTTGAACGTCCGTTCTTCGCGTGGTAAAAAGCCGGTATGCGGGTCTTGATAAGCAACGACGACGGGATAAACGCGCCCGGATTGCGCGCGCTTTACAGGGGATTGTCGGCCGTCGCCGACGTGGTGGTGGTCGCCCCGGAAACAGAGAGGAGCGCCGTCGGGCACGCGATAACCATTGCCAACCCCCTGCGGGTTCGGGAGGTGTTCGACCACGGAAAAAAGTTCGGGTGGGCGGTGGACGGCACGCCGGCCGACTGCGTTAAGATAGCCATTAAGGCGCTGATGGACAAAAAACCGGACGTTCTGGTCTCCGGAATAAACCTCGGCGCCAACCTGGCCACCAACATCATCTA
The DNA here is from genome assembly GCA_016194375.1 of Nitrospinota bacterium. Taxonomy (GTDB): domain Bacteria; phylum Nitrospinota_A; class UBA7883; order JACRGQ01; family JACRGQ01; genus JACQEX01. The sequence goes on along the minus strand of JACQBU010000017.1, from coordinate 1,656 downwards.
TTCGGGGACGGTCTCCGCCGCTACGGAAGGGACGATCCTAGGAGTGCCGTCAATAGCCGTTTCTCTCTGCACCTACGACATGAAGGCGGATTTCTCCACCGCAGTCAAATATGCCGTGGAGGTGGCAAAACAAGCGGCAAAGAGGGGGATGCCGCGTGGTACGTTGCTCAACGTGAACGTCCCCGCAACGGGCGAAAAGAAGATAAAAGGGGTAAAGATCTGCCGGCAGAGCCACTGCATATTTGAAGTCGGCTTCGAAAAAAGGTCGGACCCGCGCGGGATGGACTATTACTGGCAGGGGGGAAGAATGAACGTGAACGACCCCGACCTCTCGACGGACATCATGGCGGCGGAGGAGGGATGGGTCACGGTGACGCCCATCCAATACGACCTGACGAACCACGCGTTTTTGGAGGAGCTTTCCAGCTGGAAGTGGTGAGCCGCGCGCGCGGAATAAACCAACGCGGGCCGGGGCGCGCCAAGCCCTCAAACGGGAAACCTAACCACCGTTCCGGTTGGTTGGCCTCCCTACTTGTTGGCGTTAATGAGGGTTTGTATCTCCGTTTTAGGGCGCACGCCGACCAACTGGGCCTTCACCTGACCGTCCTTGAAGAACAGCAGGGTGGGGATGCCGCGGATGCCGTACTTGGTGGCAGTTTTGGAGTTTTCGTCAACGTTAAGTTTTCCCACGCGTAAAACACCCGTGTTTTCGGTCGCCAACTGCTCCACCATCGGCACTATCATCCGGCACGGGCCGCACCATTCGGCCCAGAAGTCAACGAGGGTCAGGGTGTTGGACTTTTCGACCTGTTCGGCAAAATTGTCGTCCGTAAAATGCTCGATCGCCATTCCCGAAGTCTCCTTTTTAAAATGATCTTTCCAGCTTTGTTTTTAGTCTAAACTCCCGATGGAATTTTATCAATAGCCCGTTTTGTTCGCCGGGGTCGGCGTCAGTAGAACCGCCTTCCTGATATCATGGTCAGCATCACAATCGCGACTATGTGGGACGCAATTGAGAAATATACCAGATACGATATGTTCGTGTCGTAAAGAAGGCCGATTATCACGCTTCCCACGAAGCTGAACACGCCGTAACTCGCGTTAAATATCCCGAAGGCCATTCCCCTGTGCTCCTCCCGCATCATGTCGGCTATCACCGCCTTCATCACGGACTCCTGCGCGCCCATTCCGATTCCCCACATTGCCAGCCCGATAAAGAGGCCGGCCACCCCGCCGAAAAAGGCGAACCACGCAAAAGTGGTGGAACAGGCCACCCCCGCTATCACGGCGGTAATGCCCACCCTGTCGAACAGCCGGCCAAACAACAGCGCCGACAAGCCGGTGACCACGGTGGTGAGCGAGTACACAAGCGGGATGTACACATCCCCGATGAGGGAGATTTTCTTAGCGTGGTAGGCTATGAGGGGGAAGTCGGAGGTCCCCATTCCGACGAACGAGACCGCGATAATATATATCCAAAGCGTCTTGGTTATCTTGTTTTTTCCGCGGCCGATCCCCTCCGTCACCAGCCTTTCGGGGTGGGGGAACATTTTTTTGGCGGCCGCGAGGAGCGATATGGCAATGACCGCAGGTATGGCGAGGAGCATGAACGAGGCCTCGTACCCGAGCCGGAAGTAGAGAAACGTGGATATAAGG
>JACQBU010000128.1 GCA_016194375.1 Nitrospinota bacterium | reverse complement strand
CATTTCTCCGTCTATCAATCTGTTAATGCGTTCATTTTTATTTTACCGTCCGGATGTCACTTCTTATCGTAAGACGTCGAAAACAACATTAGGCGAGATTTTCAATGATTAACGAAGGGAGGCGAGACGACTTATTCTGAAACCTTGCCGGGGGAAACTCTTAAAAACCAATCGACTGCGACTAATACCGCGCCGATGGTAATGCAGGAGTCCGCGATGTTGAATGCCGGCCAATGATGACCGTTTATGTGCACATCTATAAAATCCGTCACAGAGCCGATGGTAAGGCGGTCGATAAAATTTCCGAAGGCCCCGCCTAGAATTAAAATCAATCCTATCCTCAACAACCGCTCGTTTTCCTTAAGGCCACCGTAAACATAGGATATTATGGTGATTGCGACGACGGACAACAAGGCAAACCCCCGTCCTATCCAAGGGTTGTCCACCCTGGACAAGAAGCTAAATGCCGCCCCACGGTTTTGAATGTGTGTAAGGTCCAACAAGCCGTTTATAAGTTGGACGGATGAGAAAAGCGGTATCTGTTCCCTCACAACCACTTTGGTCGTTTGATCAGTTGCAACTATTATCAGAGCTCCGACAATAAGCGGCGTAAATTTAAAACCCTTACTTACTACCATAAAGAAACTACTCCTTTAGCTCCACGATGCTCACGGTGTCCCCCCCTTCCGCGCTGGAGCCGGGCAAGAACGTTTTTACGTACGGGGAAGTCTTGAGGTATTCCCCCACTTTTCCTCGCAGGACCGAGCGGCCGTGCACAACCTTAACCCTGTCCGTTCCGGCCATGTACTGCGTGTCCAAATGCTTGTCAAGCGCCTCCACCGCCTCTTCGCCGGTCAATCCAATCAAGTTTATTTCCACGGCGCCGGTTGCAGGCGGCGCGCCGCCAAAGGGCTTCCCGCCGGTTTTGCTCGCGGCTTCTTCCCTGACCCCGATTATATCCTTAACGTCCACCGTCATGCGCGCCTCTCCGCAGAGCACTTCGGCCTTCCCGCCGGCAATCCTAATAAGCATTGCCTTCCGGTCCAACGGCGTTATCCATACGGACGCCCCCTCTGTTAGCGACTCCAACGGCACCGAGTCCGGCTTGTGTATCTCGACTATCAGTGCGGTTTCCATTTCCTTTAGCTTTCGCGCGGTCTCCGCCTTTACCCTTGCGTCCCCCTCTCGGGCCTGTTGCGCGAGAGTTGAGATTTCCTCCCTCGCCCTGGACACCTCCGCTTTGAGCTTTTTTCGTTTCTCGCGCTCAAATTCCTCGCGCGAATTAGCCGCCTCCTCAATCCTGGCCGAGAGCTCCGCTTCCCTCTGAGCGGCCCCTTCCTCCAGTTTCATGTAACGGGCCGTCAGCACATCCGCCTCTGCGGATTTTTTTGCCAAGTCGGCGAGAGCGGCCTGATACCTGTCGCGCGTGTCGGAAAGTTTTGCGCGGGCGGAGGAGAGAATCGTCTCCGGTATTCCCGCAGAGGCGGCGACGCCCAGCGGATTGCTAACCCCGGGGCGGCCTTTTTCCAGCTTGAACGCGGAGCCCGCAAACCCCATTGCCGCGTTCACCATCGCGGGATTCTCCTGGGCCGCCATCTTAAGCCCCGGCAGGTGGGTCGAGACGAACGTGAGGCACCCCTTCGCCGCGAAATGTTCCAACACGGCCTCCGCCAACACGGCCGCCTGGGCCGGGTCGGTGCCGTTTAATATCTCGTCGACTATTATCCAAGTCCCGCCGCCGGCCCCCTCCAACGCCTCCTTGATTCCCCCCAACTGCGCGGTGAAGGTGGACTCTCCTTCGGAGATGGATTGCTCGTCACCCACCAGCGCGTAAAGCCGCCGAGGGTATGGGAACGTAGTTCCGGGGGCGACCGGCGGGAAGACGCCACATGCGGACAGCATGACGCAAAGTCCTATGGACTTAAGCATGACCGTCTTGCCTCCGGCGTTCGGTCCGGAGATGACGAGCGTCCTTTCGTCGCGTCCCATAAGAACGTCGTTCGCCACGGGATTTTCCCCGGTGGCGACCATCAGCGGATGTCGCGCCGACAAAAGCCTTACCGGGCCGTCGTCGGAAAACTCCGGGTGCTCCCCTTCGACGGCGGCGGAAAACAGCGCTCGAGCGCATATCGAGTCCAGCCGACCGATTATCTCGTGGTCTTTTCTCACCGGGGCTTCGTCGGCCATGACAAGCCGCGCGGCCTCGCGCATCAGCCTGTAAGTTTCGGCTTCCCTTTCGGCGAACGCCTCGCGAAGCAGGTTGTTGTCCGTCACCAGTTCCTGTGGCTCGATGAAGGCGGTCTTGTCTGATGCCGAGATGCCGTGGATTATTCCGGGGAACACGTTTTTGTACTCGGCCTTCACGGGAAGCACCACGCGGTCGTTGCGGATTGTGACGTAGACGTCCTGAAACTTTTCAAAGAACTCCTTTCGACCAAGCATCCTTTCGGCCTTGGCATGGATTCTCTGCCGTATTGAGTTGATTCGCGAATCCAACTCCATCAGCAACGCGGACGCGTCCGGCCGAATTCTTCCGTCCGAAGAGAACGTGGACTGGTAGTAGGATATCAGCACGTTTAGGGGGACGAAGTCCCGGCAGACCGCGGTAAGCGCCGGGGCCATCGCGAGCTGATGGACAAAAGACGCCGTCCGCTCCGCCTGGGCCAGGAACGACATGAACCCGGCAATCTCCTCCGGCTCCGGAAGAAGCCCCTTTCGTATGGAGGAGATGACGTGCTCGGGGTTTCCCGTTTCTGTGGGAAAAAGAACCGTTCCGGACTCAATGAATTTGGACGTCTCGGCGGTTTCGTCGAGAAGGCGCTCGGCGGCGGCCCTGCTTTGTGCGGGGCGGAGATTTAGCGACGCTTCGCGGCCCGGCGCGGTTTTACATTTTTCCGCCAGCAGGGCGCATACGTCGTCGAACTCAAGGGAATGGCCAGCGCGAAACGGCCCGTGGCCTTTACTAGGCGGTTTTATCTTGTTTTTCCTTCTCGAGCCGCTCCCGGTTCTGGCCGAAGGTGTAATAATTGGCCAAGGCCGTCGCCTTCCAGGCAAGCACAACCCCCGCAACGAGGGCCGCGGTCATCATAACCAGTTTCAGCGTCATCCAACGGCCTCCCGTGAGGTCTCTTCCTTGACAAACATCTCTATGACGTCCCCCACCTTGACGTCGTTGAAGTTCTCTATGCCTATGCCGCACTCGTATCCGGACTGCACCTCGCGCGCGTCGTCCTTAAACCTCTTGAGGGAGGAGACGACGCCCGTATAAACGACCACGTGATCGCGCAAAAGCCGGCATTGGGCGTTCCTGCGGATTATGCCGTCGACCACCATGCAACCGGCTATGGTGCCGACCTTGGTTATCTTGAACGTGTTGCGCACCTCCGCCCTGCCGATTGTCTTCTCGACTACGACCGGCTTGAGCATTCCCTTGACGGCGGCGGTTATGCTGTCCGCCACCTCATAGATGATGTTGTATAGGTGCACGTCTATCTTTTCCCTCGAGGCGAGTTGTTTGGCCTTTTCGGTCGGCCTTACGTTGAACCCTATGACTATCGCGTCAGAGGCGTCGGCGAGCATCACGTCGGTTTCAGTTATGGCCCCGACTCCGGAATGGATCACCTGGAGTTTCACGTGGGCGAACGAAAGCTTGGACAAAAGCTCGGAGACCGCGTCCACGGAACCCTGCGTGTCCCCCTTTATTACGAGTTTGAGGTCTCCCATCTCCCCCTCGCCGAGGGTTTCGACCACGTTCTCGAGCCGCACGTGCTGTTTTACTGCGGTCTTTTTGTCCTTTTGCGCGTCAATCCTCGACTGGCATATCTGCCTGGCCTTGCGCTCACTTTCAACCACCATAAACGTCTCTCCAGGCGCGCACGAGTCGGCCGCGCCAAGAACCTCGACCGGTGAGGACGGCCCGGCCTCCTTTATCTGTTGTCCCTTGTCGTTTACTATGGCGCGAACCTTGCCGCTAACCATGCCGACCACAAAAGGGTCGCCGATTCTAAGCGTCCCTCGGTTGATTATTGCCGTGATGACCGGCCCGCGGTTTCTTTCGAGCCTAGATTCTATGACAATAGCCGCGGCTGGCAGCGTCGGGTCGGCCCGCAGGTCAAGCACTTCGGATTGAATTTGTATCATCTCCAATAGGTGGTCGAGCCCTTGGCCAGTTTTGGCCGAAACGTTGCAAAAAACCGTCTGGCCGCCCCACTCCTCGGTTAGGAGTTCGTATTTCGTAAGTTCCTGCTTTACCTTTTCCGGGTTTGCGCCGGGCTTGTCCATCTTGTTCACGGCGACCATTATCGGAACGTTCGCGGCCTTGGCGTGGTTTATCGCCTCCACGGTCTGCGGTTTCACGCCGTCGTCCGCCGCCACGACAAGCACCACCAAGTCAGTGACCCTTGCCCCGCGCGCCCTCAACGCAGTAAAAGCCTCGTGACCGGGGGTGTCTATGAATGTTACGTTGCCCCCCGGCGTGGAGATGCTGTATGCGCCTATGTGCTGTGTTATGCCGCCCGCCTCCCTTGCCGCCACGTCGGTTTTTCTGATGGCGTCAAGAAGCGAGGTTTTGCCGTGGTCAACGTGCCCCATTATGGTGACGATGGGGGGTCTTATCGGAAATTTCGACGTGTCTGCCCGCTCTTCCTTGCCGGCCTCCGCCGCAACAAGTTCCCTAACCTTAATGGTAAAGCCCATCTCCTTGGCGAGCTCCGTGGCCAAGTCCACGCCGATTATCTGGTTTAGCGTTACGGCAACGCCCTTTAAGAAAAGCCGTTTTATGACTTCGGAGACCGGGACCTTGAGTTTTTCGGCAAACTCCTTGACAACCATAGCCTCCTCGATGATGACGACCTTTGATTCAGCCTCCTTCTTAAGACGCTCCTCCTCGGCGATCATCCTTTCAAGTTCGCGCATCTCCAGGGCCTCGGTTTTTTTCTTGGCGACCTGCTCCTTTTCCCGCTTCTTTGCATCCTCCGCCTTGCGCCGGGCTTCCTCGACCTCTTTTTTTCTTTGGGCGGCGGTCTCCTCGGCCAACTTTTGTTGCTCGAGTCTTTTCACCTCGAGTTCCGCCTTCTTTTTCTCCGCCTCCTCTTCGGCCTTGCGCCTGGCCTCCACCGCCGCGGCCGCAGACCTTTTGCTCTCCCTATCCTTTGCGGCGGCGGCCTTTTCCGAGGCTTTTGCGGCCGAACCCGACCTTTTTTTGGCCAGTTTCTCGGCCTTTTTCCTCTCCCCTTCGAGTTCCTTGTGGGAAAGTTCCGCCATCGCCTTTTTGATGGCCGATACGGATGGGGGGGCTATGGACGACGAGGCCGTCTTGCCGACTATCTTCAATTTCTTGAGTTCGGCTATAATAAACGCGCTGGACACGCCAAATTCCGCGGCAAGTTCGCTGATTCTCATTAAATCTCCTTACAAGCGATTTACTATAACACATTTGACGTAACGGACAATGGTTTCGTCCCCGCTAAATTTCCTTTTGATTTAATGGCGACATGTAAAGTAAAATGCGCCGGTGAAAATGAACCGGGTCATATTGGAGATTTATGGGTGACTTGGACCAGAATATGCGCGTGTTGGTTGTGGATGACTTTGCCACGATGCGCAAGATAGAAAAAAACATACTCGGCCAGCTTGGCATTAAGAACGTTGACGAGGCGGACGACGGCTCGACCGCCCTACCAAAATTAAAATCCACAAAGTATGACGTGGTGCTGTTGGACTGGAACATGCCCAACATGACCGGCCTTGAACTGCTAAAGGCGATGCGCGCTGAGGAGAGCCTTAAAAACGTGCCGGTGATAATGGTGACTGCCGAGGCGCTCAAGGACAACGTGGTGGCGGCGGCCCAAGCAGGCGTGAACGATTACGTTGTAAAGCCGTTCAACGCCTCCACCCTCGAGGAGAAGCTCAAAAAGGTGCTGAAGTCCTAAATAAAAGGGGCGGCGTTTCTACCTCCTCCTTCTCAGTTCCTTAAAAACCTCTTCCGGCGGAATATCCAGGGCCGCCAGTGCCACCAGCGAATGGAACCAAAGGTCGGCCGCCTCGTAAACGGCGCCGAGGCGATCTTTTTTGGCGCAGGCCATTGTGAATTCCACCCCCTCCTCGCCGATTTTCTTTAGGATGGCGTTTTCCCCCTTTTCGAACAGTCCGGCGACGTAGGAGCCTTTCGGTCTTTCTCGCTTCCTTTGCTGTATAACCTGATAAACGCGGGAGATGATGCCGTCGGCATCGTCCGCCTCCTTCTCCACCGCCTTGTCTTCCTTGCCCAGCTCGTTGAAAAAGCAGGTCTCCTTGCCCGTGTGGCAGGCAGGGCCGCTCTCCTCCACCTCAATGAGAAGTGTGTCATAGTCGCAGTCGTAGAGAATTTTTTTAACCGTTTGGGTGTTGCCGCTGGACTCCCCCTTTTTCCATACCGTCCCTCGCGAGCGGGAATAAAAATGAGTGAAGCCAGTTTCCATAGTCATCCGCAGGGTTTCGACGTTCATATACGCCATCATAAGGACCTTGCGCGTGCCGGAGGACTGGATTATCGCCGGGATTAGCCCCTTGTCGTCAAATTTCAGTTCTATTTCGCTCATGGCCTTATCGATACTCCCCTGTCATGAAGATATTTTTTTGCCTCTCCTATTGTGTGTTCGCCGAAATGGAATATGGAGGCGGCAAGAGCGGCGGACGCTCCCCCTTCCTCCAAACCTTCGTAGATATGCTCCAGGGTCCCCACGCCTCCAGAGGCTATCACGGGGATATCCACAGCCGACGACACTGCCTTGGTCAGCCCTATGTCGTATCCCTTTTTCGTACCGTCCATGTCCATGCTGGTAAGGAGTATTTCACCGGCCCCGTAATCACGCATCTTTTTGGCCCATTGCACGGCGTCAAGCCCGGTCGCGTTCCTTCCGCCGTGCGTGAAGACCTCCCATCCGTCACCGGAGCGCTTTGCGTCAATGGCGACGACAATGCACTGCGTGCCGAATCGGAACGCCGCCTTTTTAATCATGTCCGTGTTGGTTACGGCGGCCGTGTTTATCGCCACCTTGTCCGCGCCGGCCCTCAGCAACTGCCTTATGTCCTCCTCGCCGCGCACACCGCCCCCCACGGTGAGCGGCATGAACACCTTGTCTGCCGTGCGTTCCACAACTTCGATTATGGCGCCGCGGTTTTCGACGCTCGCCGTTATGTCGAGGTACGTTAACTCGTCGGCACCCTGCAAATCATAATTCTGCGCGGCCTCGACCGGATCCCCCGCGTCGCGCAACCCGACAAACTTGACCCCCTTGACCACGCGCCCATCCTTTACGTCGAGGCAGGGTATGATACGCTTAGTCAGCATTAGTCCAACACCTTTTGAAAGCGGCCGACGGCTTCCTGTAGTTCAATTGCGCCGGTGTACAACGCCTTCCCGATTATCGCCCCCGCGACCCCTTTGACGCGTGACAGTTTTTCCAAGTCCTCCATGGACGACACGCCTCCCGAGGCTATAAGCCTGCCCTCGGAAAGGGCCGCCATGTTCTCTATCTCGGTCATGTTCGCCCCCTGCATCATCCCGTCGCGCGAGATATCGGTGAATATTATCCCCGCTAGGCCGACAAGGGGAGCAAGGTGGGTGGCCGTGAAAATCGTGGCTGTTAGGTCAGAAAGTTCCGTCCAGCCTTGAGCGGCGATTCTACCGCCCTTGCTGTCAACGCCTGCAAGCACCTTCCCAGGGTGCGCGTTTATCACCTCAAGCGAGCCTTTCCAGTTTGTTATCAGCATGGTTCCAAGGACAATCCGTCCCACCCCGAGCGCCAGATACTCGTCCGCGATTTTCTTTGATCGAATCCCCCCTCCGAGTTGGACGTTGCATTTGACGGAGGCGCATATTTTTTTCACCAGGTGTGCGTTCTTCGGCTTTCCTTCAACGGCTCCGTCCAAATCCACTATGTGTATTATTTGAGCCCCCGCGGCCTCCCATTTCTTTGCCTGGTCAACGGGGTCGCTTGAAAAGACGGTTTCCCTGCTCATGTCCCCTTGGAGAAGGCGCACGCAACGCCCCCCCCTTATGTCAATCGCGGGAATAATATCCATCGGGTAAGTTTAACCCGCTTTATTAATATCACAAAGGCCGCCTTGCGCCCCGGCCTTCAACCCCCTTGGGCGGACCTTAGGGCCTTGCGAAGTTCGTAAACCCTCGTCTCGACGTCGCGGAACGATTTGTCGTACTTTATGACTAGTTTGAATGAATCTAATGCTTCCTGTAACTTCCCCCATACTTGGAACGTTATTCCGGTTTCATAATGAAGGTCCGTTAGCTTCTCCTTTTCGGCGGAGGACTTAATTGCTTCCGTGAAACACTGGATTGCCGTGGTGTAATTTTTCAATTTTCTCATGCATATTCCCAAGAGCATGAGGGATTCGAGTCTTAACTTAGGATCCGAGGCGGCGCGGCTAAACTCCTTGGCGGCGTCATCCAAGAGCCCCAAGTCCATGTACCCAAGGCCAAGGTTGTACGACGAATTCGCGTCCTCTTCACTCACCCCTTTTGCGATTATTTGAAACGGCATTTCAGGCTTTGGTTTCGAAGCGGCCGCCTGCCCCTCTAGCGGTTTTTTGGTCTCAAGCCTTTGTTGTTCGAGTTTCTTCGCCTCAAGCTCCGCCTCGGCCTTTTGTCTGGCCTCCTCAAGCATCTGTTGCTCGCGTTTTCTAGCTTCCAGTACCGCCAAGGCCTTGTGATTGGCCTCCTCAAGCATCTGTTGCTCGCGTTCCTTCGCCTCAAGCTCCGCCGCGGCCTTTTGTCTGGCCTCCTCAAGCATCTGTTGCTCGCGTTTCTTGGATTCCAATTCCTCCAAGGCCTTGCGGTTGGCCTCCTCGTCCAGCCTTTCTCGCTCGAGTTTCTTAGCCTCACGCTCCGCCTCGGCCTTTTGTCTGGCCTCCTCAAGCGCCTGTTGCTCCCGTTTCTTGGCTT
>JACQBU010000129.1 GCA_016194375.1 Nitrospinota bacterium | reverse complement strand
GCCGAGGTTCTTCACTTCTTCAGCCTGGTGTTCGTTCGGCCTCACAACAAGAAATTGGAAAATAACATACGGTTTTTTTGAGCGGAGCTTTTTCTTCCAGGTGAGAATGTTCTTCGTGCCTTCGATCACTTTTTGAAGCTCGCCCCCAACGCGGTAATGCTCATAGGTTTCCTGAGTGGTGCCGTCAATGGAGATGATGAGCCGGTCGAGCCCGCTTTCCACCGACGTGAGCGGCTGGCCGTTCACGCGCTGGACCACGTCCTGATTTTTAAGGCCGACCCTGTCGTAAATGGAGTCCTTTGCGACCTCAAAAAGCTGGAACCCGTTGATGGCGCCCTCCTTGCCCATGTTGGGAATGGCCCGTATCTGCGTCATGAGCTCGCTGGTGTTTTTCTTTTGCGCCTCGAAGTAGCTTTTGTCCATAATCACGTGTCCCGCGGTTTGGACGGCCTGAACCCCCTGCGCCGCCCCCTTTTTTGCGGTGTCCGCAGGGCCGCCCGCCTGGCCAAAATCTATCGTCAGGCTCTCCAGCCTTCCGTTGTTGTTTATCACCACCTCGTAACGGTCTATTCGGACCACGAGGGCCCCGCCGACTTGGTCGTTAACCTTGTACAATCCCTGCTGTTTGTCCTGCGTTGTCTCCACAATCGCCGCGCTCTCGTTTTTATTTGCCGATATGATCGTACCCATAAGCCGAAGCGGGAGAGTTACCGGGCCGACCTCTCCGGTTGCCGCCGCCAGCGTATGAGACGCCACGGGGTTGAATATGTTCTTTCTGGTTATCACGGAGTAGTCCGTATTTAATTGTATATTTTGGGCTTTCGACGCCGGTGGCGGAGCGTATTTGGGGATGACGGAGGCCTTTCGGGATATGAACTGGTTGACCCACAGGGATACGGCCCAGCCGAGGCAGAGCACTACCGTGATGTTTAGCAACATGATTCCTTTCCCTTCCCTAAAAAACCGCGACATTTTATACGTCATTAGCTTAATTAGACGGACAGGGGCTTGGAAATTTGAAAAACATACGGTTAGGCGGTTTCTTCCATGTTGTCGCGGTACCAAACGAGGGTTCGCCTTAATCCCTCCTCCAGGCCGACCTTGGGGTCGTATCCGAGCAGTTCCCGCGCCTTTTTAATGTCCGGGCAACGCCGTTCGGGGTTGTCCACAAGATATTTGTCGTCCGGGTTTTTTTGGGTCGTTATTTTTACGCGCGGCAGTCCCAGCTGTTTTTCCGCCGTCCGCGCCACCAGGTCTGCGAAGTCTTTTATTGATATCTCCGGTTTTTCGACCCCGACGTTGAAAGATTCGCCGTCGTGGTTGGACAATAGAAGGAGGAGATATCCGGTCATCGCGTCCGAGACGTAGCAGAAGGTCCTCGTGGGCGAGCCGTCCGAGAACATCCTTATCTCCTCGCCGTGCAGGATGTTTTTACAGAAATCGGCTATCACCCGGCCGTCGTGCAACCTCATGCCCGGCCCGTAGTTGTTGAACGGCCTTGCGATCTTGACCGGGGTCTTTTTGGCCCTGAAGAAATTGACGCAGAGCGTCTCGCCGTATCGTTTCGACTCGTCGTAGCAGGCGCGCGGGCCGGTGCAGGAGACGAGACCCCTGAAGGTTTCGGGGGTCGGGATGTGGTCGGGCGGCGGGTCGCCGTAGATCTCGGAGCTGGAGAAGAAAAGGAAGCTTTTGACGGGCCGGCGTTTTTCCTCCTGCGCGGCGGAATAATCCAGGAGGTTCCTAAGCCCGATCACGTTCGCGTCCATCGTCTCTATCGGATGCTTGCGGTAGAAGGTGGGGGAGGCTATGGAGGCGGCGTGGATTATGTAGTCGAGGTCGCCAAGCGCGGCGGCGTCGAGGCGGTTTACGTTCTCCACCACGAGTTCGACCTTTTTTTTGCCGGCGAATTCCTTAAGCCACCGCGGAACCCCCCTGATGAAGTTGTCCACACAGACGACGCGGCACTTTTCCGCCAGGGATTCGTTGGCGTGCACCAGGAAATTTATCAGGTAATATCCCAAAAAACCGGCGCCGCCCGTGACGAGGAGCGACGAGCCCGAAAGCCGGCGGATTTTTTCCCCGATGTTGGAGGTCATTTCCGCCATGTCCCGGGAAACAATCTCCCTGCCGTTTTCCATTAGGCGGCAGTATACATCATCACCCGGGGCGCGATTCCCATAATTTTGCCCGTCGTCGGGCCGGAACGGGGAGGGGTCAGCGGGAGCCGAATATGCCGGATTTTTTCACCGGTTCGCCGCCGGCCTCGGCGTATTCGCGCAGTAATTTTTCCTGCTCCTTCGAAAGTTTTTTCGGCACATCCACGACCACCTGCACGATGAGGTCGCCCCTCCCTTTTCCGTGGAGGGTCGGCATTCCCTCCCTCTTTATCCTAAACAGGGTGTGGGACTGGGTTCCGCGCGGCACGTCCAGCTCGACCTTGCCCAGAAGCGTCGGAACCTCCACCTTGGCGCCGAGCGCCGCCTGCGGAAAATTGACGCGGAGCTTCGTGACCAGGTCGTCGCCGTGCCGTTCAAAGTCCGGGTCGTCCTTGACATATATCAGTATGTAGAGGTCGCCGGCGGAGGCCCCCGCGCTCCCCGGCTCCCCCTCGCCGACTAGCCGAAGGTGGGAGCCGCTTTCGACGCCGGCTGGGATTTTGACCTTGAGCTCCTTCTTCTTCAGCTCCCTTCCGGTCCCCTTGCAACGTTTGCACGGCTTCTTTATCGTCTTTCCCGACCCGCCGCACGCCCCGCACGGCATGCTGATGGCGAAGAATCCCTGTTGCCTGCGCACCTGCCCGTGTCCGCCGCAGGCGGCGCATGTTTCCGGCTGGTACCCCTTCTCGCAACCGTTGCCGCCGCATTCGGGGCAGTGCTCGTATTTCTCCACGGGGACGACCTTTTCCAGGCCGGTGGCGGCCTCCTTGAGCTCTATCGTGAGGTCGTAGCGCAGGTCCGAGCCGCGCCCCCTTTCCCTGCGCGCGCTTCGGTGGCCGAAGAAGTCCTCGAATATGTCCCCGAACGAGGAGAAGATGTCCTCGAAACCGGCGAACCCCTGGAAGCCGGTCCCTTTAAGACCCTCGTGGCCGAAACGGTCGTAGACGCTTCTTTTTTGGTCGTCCTGCAGGACCTCGTACGCCTCGGCGGCCTCCTTGAACTTTTCCTCGGCCTCCTTGTCGCCCGGGTTTTTGTCCGGATGGTATTTTAGCGCGGCCTGCCTGTACGCCTTTTTAATCTCTTCCTTCGTGGAGTCCTTCTTTACCCCCAGTATCTCGTAATAGTCCCGTTTGGTCATTCGCCGTACCGCCCGACGACGACCTTCGCCGGACGAACGAGGACGTCGTCCATCAGATATCCGGCCTGCGCTATTTCCAACACCAAGTCGTCCTTTTCCTTTTCGTGGACCCGCGCCACCTGCACGGCCTCCATCAGTTCCGGGTTGAAGGGGCGTCCCAAACACTCGATTTCCGTCAGCCCCAATTCGGCAAAAATCCGCGAGAAGCCGGATTTTATCATGAGAATGCCCTGGATTAGGGCCTCGACATCCCCCGTTTTTTGGGCCGACTCGACGGCCAGGGAGAGGTGGTCAACCCCTGGCATAACACGTCCGACGAGCTCCGCCGCCCTGGCCCGCGCGCGCTTGTCCACGTCCTTCTCCATCCTGGCGCGCCACTGGTCGTTTTCGGCCAGTTTTGCCTTGTACGCCGCGATGTACTCCTTGAGCTTCGCCTCGCTTTGGGCGGCCTGTTCCTCGAGCTTCGCGACGTAGGTGGGGGCCGCGCTCGCCCCCTTTTCGTCCCGTTCCGAGCGCGCCTCGGGGTTGACCCAGTGCCGCTTGTCGAACACCTTCAACGCCTCGTCGGTATGGTCGGTTATTTTGCCTTTCTCCGTCATTTATGGTCCTTTTGCTCGGCGTCGTTTTTCTTCGGCTCCAGCTCCCGGGCGGTTTGCGGCAATCCGCGCACGAAGTTTGCCGGAATCACGGCTGTCGTCTTTCCGCCCTCGAGCCTCGCGTATGTTCCCAGCTTGTCGTTGGTCTCGTCCCCCAGCAGGAGCGTCTGCGCGGCCGATTTGTTCCAGATTGAGACCTTCGCGGCCGGGTTCTTCAGGCCCGTTTCGGCGTCGCTTTTGTCGTCGGCGAACGCGACCGCGCGGGTGTGGACGAGGGCCGAGAGCAGGTCGTGGACCGCGCCGTCGTCGGCTTCGGATTTGGCGGGGTTTGTGACGCCCCATCTGCCGCCGGCGTCCTTCTCGACCGAAATTTGCGTCTTTCCCCTCCATATCTCAAATTTGGAAATCTCGCTCGTCGTTCCGGCAAAAAACCGTTTTTCCCTGAGTTGAAACAGGTTTTTTCTCACGCCGCGGGCCAGGGAGACCGGGACGAGAAGTATCTTCCCGTCCGTTTTGACGTATGCGGACGCGCCGGTGGGGGAGGTGGAGCCCACTAAAAGCGCGACCGATTTTTCCCCGAGGTGGAAGTCGATTCTCGTCCATGCGGGTTCGAGGCCGAAATCCCTGGGGTTCCCGTCAACGCTTTCGGTGTAGGACGCGTCAAGCGCGGCCGTTATCACGCCGCCGATGGCGGCCGGGTCGCCGTCGGCCGATATCGGGGAGGTTATCCTCCACGCGTCCTTGTCGCGGACCACCTCGATTTTTCCGTCTTCCGAAGTCACCGATAGCCCGGTCACCGACTTTTCGTCGAAAGAGAAGAGTTTTTTCTCCCCGCGTTCGGCTTCCTCCTTTTTTTTGGCGGCCAGATATTCCGCCTTGTATGCGTAAATCCCGCCGACTATGAGGACGAGCAGGAGCGCCGCAGATTTTTTCCACGAACTGGCCACCTCATTACCCCGAGCGCCTGCGGCGAATCGTCACCCAAAGGCCGACGAACAACACCGCGAGCGGAAGGCCGGCCACGCTGGCCGCGGCGACGCCCGAAATCTGCCTGGCGGTCAGGATGAGCGGCTCCGAATCGGCCGTGCGGGACGAGATTGTCACGCGGTCCTCCTCGGACGCGAGGTGGTTGACTATGTTCATAAACAGGTCCTTGTTGCCTCCGACGTTGAGGTATGCGTTTGAGGCGAACTCGGAGTCGCACACCAAGGCGACCACCCCCTTTTTCGGCTTCCCCTCCTTGTCCATGGCCGTCGTCGTCACGTCGGACATCGCCGCAATGGTCAGCGGCCCCTGGAAATCCTTCCCCTGGTCGAATTGGACCTTGCCGCTTTTCAGCTCCGCCTCGTCGGTTTCACCCCACGTGTCGGGGCGGGTCTTGGCCAGGCCGAGGGTTGACACGCCGTGTTCGGCGTCGCTTTTTGGCGCGACCGAACAGGCGAGCGGGAAGAACGTCATCAGCCTGAAGTCCTTTGTGACGGGGTGTTCCTCATAGGCGGTGACCATCGGGGCGAGGGCGTTCCCCCCCATCAGCTTGCTGGCCCCGTCCACGATTATGTCGTTGTCCGGCCTCAGGCCGTATTTTTCAAGCCACGGGCCGGCGTGGTTGGCCGAGAACGACCCCGTGAGGAAGAGCACCCTGCCGCCGTCCCGGACGAAGTCGTCAAGCTTCTTTTTCTCGGAGTCCAACAGGTCCTTTTGCGGGCCGGCCAGCACTATGACCGCGGCGTTCTCCGGAACGGGGGCGTTGAGGAAGAGCTCCAGCTCGCCAACCTTGTAGTTCTGGTTCTTCAGCGCGGTGCGAATCTCGTCGTACCCGGCGGCATCCCTGTCGTTTATGTCCCTTTCGCCGTGCCCCTTTGCGAAGTAGACCGCGTGCTCCTTGGTGCTGATGATCCTGATGATTGCGTTGGTCATCTTTTCTTCGCCAAGGCCGTCGGCGATCGCCTCTTTTTTTCCTTCCCTGCCGACGAGAACGAAGGTGTTGTACTGCGTCACGGCGTACTCCCTGGCCAGGCCCGGCTTCTTGTCCGGATCGACGAACTCCCATTTGAACCTGTCGCCGGCGTTTTCGTACAGCTGAAGGAGGCGTCTGGGGGCGGCCCGCAGGTTCTCGGCGTCCTTCACGAAGGCGTAAACCCTCAGCTCGTACGGGAGCCTTCCGACGAGGCGCGCCGTCTGAGGCGAGAGCGAATTCTTGCGCGAGGCGGTGAGGTCTAGTTGCTTTGGGTTCATGTAGGAGATGAAGTTCACCAGCCCGAACAAGCCCACCACCACGAACATGTAGGCGGTCATCCCGCCGCCGTAGTAAAGGGCGCGCCTGCCGGTCACGAGCGCCACCTTCGCGACTCGAGCGTCCGCAGGGTCAGGAAGAGAAACAGCGCGGTGAGCGAGGCGAAGTAAACCACGTCCCTGCTGTCGACCACTCCGGCGGTAAAATTCTCGAAGTGTTCAAAAACGGAAAGATACCGCAGAACCCGACCGGGGATGGACTGTGCGTCCCCCGCCACCCATCCGCAAAGCCAGAAGAGGATGTTGGTCCCGAAGGTCCACGCGCCCGCCACAATCTGGTTTTCCGTCAAGGAGGAGACGAAGACGCCGACGGAAAGAAAGAATCCGCCGAGCATGGCCAGGCCGAGGTAGCCCGCAAAAATTTCCCTCAAGGGGGGCGGCTTGAAGAGGGCCATCTGGGCCTGGTAGAAAAGCGTGAGGCCGAGTATGACCAGGTAAACCGTGGCCGAGGCCAGGAACTTGCCCATGACTATGTCCACGTCGGTGAGCGGGTAGGTGAACAGCATCTCTATGGTGCCGGATTTTTTCTCCTCGGAAAAGCTCTTCATCGTCAGCATCGGGAGCATGAAGAGCGCGAGAAAACTCATGATGGACAGGGTGGGGCGGAGTATGTTCTCCGCCACGGTCAGCCCCTCCCCGTGAAGCCGGCTCCCCGCCCTGATGATCTCGAAGCTGTAGCGCGAGTATTCGAGCACTATCATGAGGAAGAAGACGCCGGAAACGAGCAAAAATATTAGCCCCACCAGGTACGCTATCGGCGTGAGGAGGTAGGACCTGAGCTCGCGCGTGTAAACGGGCCTAATGTTGGACATTCGTCTTGTCCTCCTCGGTGACGAGGTCCACGAAGATTTCCTCCAGGCTCATCATAACCTGCCTCATCTCCACCAGCCCCCATCCATTGTGGATGATGGCGGCCGCCATGTCGCGTCTGACGTCCCGCGCGTGGTCCGTCTCCACCAGGAGCGGCATCTCGCCCGCCTTGGCGTAGCCGTCGAGCGTCACTTCCTTCACGCCGTCAATGGCCAAAAGCGCGGCCCTGGCCTCCTCCAGCGGCGCGTCCACGGTCAGGCGGACGGCGTTTTTCTTCTGCCTCCTTTGCGAGAGGTTTTGCGGCGTGTCTTCGGCCACGACCCTCCCCTTGTGGATTATCAACACCCGGTCGCACACGATTGAAACCTCGGGAAGTATGTGGGTGCTTAAAATGACGGTTCTTTTGCCGGACATGTTTTTTATCAGTTGTCGGATTTCCACTATCTGTTTGGGGTCCAGCCCGGCGGTCGGCTCGTCCAAAATCAACACCTCGGGGTCGTTCAAAAGCGCCTGGGCGATGCCGACCCGCTGGCGGTACCCCTTGGAAAGCCTTCCAATGAGTCTTTTCTCCACGTCCGTGATGGACGTCTCAAGCATGACCTCGGCAATTTTCGACCTTTTATCGGCGCCCCTGAGCCCTTTCACCGCGGCGACGAAGTCCAGGTATTCGCCCACCCTCATGTCCTTGTACAAGGGGGAGGATTCGGGGAGGTATCCGAGCCTTTTTTTCACTTCCATCGGCTCCTCAAAACAGTCGAACCCCGCCACCGTGGCCTCGCCGGAGGTGGCGGGCATGAAGCAGGAGAGAATCCGCATCGTCGTCGTTTTTCCTGCTCCGTTGGGGCCGAGGAAGCCGAGAATTTCCCCCTTCTCCACGCGAAACGTCACTCCGTCAATCGCGACGACGTCGTTGTAGCGTTTTGTGAGGGCCTTTACCTCAATCATGGTTTTGCAACATTTTGGTGCGGATTATATAAGACTCGAAACATCCGGCGTCAAGCACCGTTTAAATCGGATGGGCGAATTCGGAAAGGTCGGCCAGCCGTATCCTGTTTTCCAAGTTCTCGCCCAAAAACCTCCCGCCCACCGTCCTGGCCCGCTCCACGGAGTCCGTGAAAAAATAAAGCCGTTCCCCGGCTCCGGATTCGTTTTGCAGGCCGGTGGCGGCCAGCCTCTCCTTTAGCTTGGCGGCTATCGCCTTGGCGGAGTTTATGAGACTAACGCCGTCCCCCAGTATCCTTCCGATGACGTTTTCCAAAAGGGGGTAGTGGGTGCAACCCAAAATAAGCGCGTCAACCGCGCCGTTGCCGAACGGCTCAAGATAAGTCCTGGCGACGTCCTCCGCCACCTTGTTGTCCGTCCATCCCTCCTCCGCAAGCGGCACGAAAAGCGGGCACGCCGCGCTTATTATTTGGGTAAACCCGCTTTTGCGAAGAAGGGCCTCGTATTTCCCGGATTGGATCGTCGCGGACGTGCCTATGACGCCGATTTTGCCGGTTCGGGAACGGCGACGCGCCTCCTCGACGCCGGCCTCGATGACGCCGAGAACGGGAAGGTCGTACTCCGAACGCAAAAAATCCACGGCGGTGGCGGAGGCGGTGTTGCAGGCTATCACGACGGCCTTCACGTCCTTTGAAAGCAGGAAACGGGTGTTCTCGACCGAGTAGCGGACCACCGTTTCAATAGACTTCGTGCCGTACGGCACACGCGCGGTGTCGCCGAGGTAGATCAGGTTCTCGCGGGGCAGAAGGACCCCGATTTCGTGCAAGACGGTGAGGCCCCCGATGCCGGAGTCAAAAATCCCTATCGGCCTTTCGTCCACTCCCGCTCCTATCTAAACGAAGCCATGTTGTCGCACTTTGCGCGGGTGATCTTTGACCCGACGTCCACGTGTCCCGCGAGCGTCTTTAGCTCCCTTCCTTTTTGGAGGAACCGCACGCCGTCCACGTCGTAATTGGTCATCACCGTTTTGCATATGGAGGCCGCCGACGCAATCTCCATGGTTATGCCGCCGGGGTGCCGGGCGGTAATCTCCTCGTTGTAGGCCAGATACACGGTCTTTTGCGCGTCAATAAAAACTGTCTGGACCTTCGCCGACTTCGGCGGGGCGAAGGCGGCCCTCTCCCATTCGGCGGACAAAATGTCCAGCACGGATTTTATCTCCTTCTCCAAGACGGCCTCGCGCCGGACTCCGGCCATTTGCGTCGTCAGTCCGCCGTCCGAGCCGGGAAGAAAGAGCGTGACGACCCGCTGGCTCGCCGGCGCGCGCGCGGGGGCGGGGGCGGGGGGCGGCGCCGCCGACAGGAGCGACAAAACCAACAGAAACATCGCGCGGCTCACCGGGTGTTTCCGTATTCGACGAGGCCGGCATAAATGGCCTCGGCGACCATGGCGGCTGAATCGGGCGTAAGCGGCGGCTGGGAATCGTACCCGACGGCCTCGACCGCGACCGCCGGCATTTCCAGCCCGTAAAACATCACGAGCGGCGCCCGACCCACGAAATATTTTTTTCCCGGAAAACCCGATTCCATGGAGACCTTCAGTTTCTCGGCCAGAAGGAGGCTTTTGGGCGCGAACCTGGCCCCCGAATTTTTCCAGGAGGAGGACGGTTCGTCCGCCACGAAGGGGATAAATATCCCGAGTTCCTGCTGTTTTGCCGGATAGGCGTGGATGGATATGAAAACCTTGGCTCCGTTGCCGTTTGCGGCGAAGGCCCTTTCGCGCTGGGTCGTCGTCGCGACGTCCTGCCTAAACGTAAGGACGGCCCTGACGGCGGGGCCGTTTTCCCTCTCTATCAGCTCCTTTAACGCAACGGCGATTAGCACGCACGGGCCCTTCTCAAGCGCGTCCCCCCTGCGTCCGCCGGGATCGTCGCCGTGGCCCGCGTCGATTGCCACGGCGTCGACGTTTGTCAGGGCCTGCCCCGCCCACGCCGCGGCCGGAGCGACGGCAAACAGCGCGAGAATCGCCAAAAGTTTCGCCATCGGCGCATTATAGCCCGTAACCCGGCCCGATGGGGGCGGGAAACCGGCGCGCGCTTTTCAGCGGTGGGCACGCCCGCAAACTGCGGGCGCAACGGGTTCGTTCTCCGGCCGCCTAGTTCGCGGGCAACGACACGGTGCAACGGCACTCCGTGGCGCCGTCTAATATTGACCCGATCCGTTTTATGGTCAGGCCGGGGGAGACGGCCCTGGCGCAACCTTCCACCCATTTGTCCATCAGTTTGCACATCACGTGGGTCGGCGCGCCGGCCTCCTCCCACTTTGCCCTGTGAAGGCAGTCGCTGTGGGTGACCTCCAGCGACTCCTTGCCGAGCATCCGGTAGGAGCTCACCTGGTCGCACGGCATCCCTTCGAGATAGTTCGACCCGACCACCTGTTGAAAGGCGGTCAGCGGAGCGGCGTTGGGACGGTCCTTCACTAATTTTTCCCCGGTGAGCCTTCCGTGCTCAAAAAACTTCTCCTCGAGCATCGTTTCCGCGTCGTCGGGGAACCGGTAAAGAAGGGCGGTGACGAGGGTGGCCTCCGCGGTCTCCACGTGGTCTATCAGCCCCTGCAGGAATTGGTGGATCGGGTTGTCCCCGAGCAGTTCGTCCAACGGCGCGTCGCCGAAGTCCACGAGGCCGTCCGGCAACGCAGACTTGAGGGTTTCGTTGACGGCCTGCCCGTGTTTTTCCCTGAATGCCTCGAGGATGAAGCGGCTCCTGTCCGAGGCTATTTTTATCTTGTTGAACATCATGTAATGGATGGGGCCGAGGAACGCGCTCATGCTTTTGCCTCCTGAATGGACGTGATTATTTCGCCTAGTATGGTTTCCGACTTGATGCCGTGCATGCCCGCCGTTTGTGCTATCGTCTCAAACGCCTGACCGGGGCAGGAAAAACAGCCCGCGCCGTAATGCTTTTCGAAAACCGCCTTCGTTTCCGGGTACGCCTCCAAGAGCGAACCAACGAGCGTGTCCGAGACCGGTTCTTCGCCACGCGCGATGGTCCTCCCCTTTGCCATGGTCGAGGCGGCCTTGGTCTCGACCTTCTCCTGCTTCGGGGTTTCACCATGCGAGCCGTTGCCTCCGTTCAACGCGGCGTTCAGTTTTCTGACGAGCGCCGCGGCGTCCACCCTGTGGATTCGGCTGGCCTGCTCGATTGTGGTGGACTTGGCGAAGGAGGCCCTTGCGGCCGGAATCGCGAGCGTCTTGAAGCCGCTGTTGACAAGCACGTCGGTGAGGGCGGGCCATTTCTCCAGTATTTCGGCGATTCTCATGTCGGGACTAATGGCCTGCTCCCTAGTCTCGGACGGCGCGGGGGGCGGGGGAGGCGCGGCGGCCGGTTTGAACGCCGGTTTGGGGGCCGGCTGAACGGTCTGCCATCCCCCTTCGACGAGGACGGGGATGATGTTGTAGGCGAACAAGACTATGCCGACAGCCTCCAGCACTCCGCTTGCCACGAACGCGTGGTGCGCGCCGCCGGCGCCGTAAACCCCGTCGGCCAGCGCGGATAGCACCATGCCGACGAGTCCCGCGTTCACGGCGTAGAAATGCACCCCGACCAGCGCGGGATGTTTTATCGGAGTGGCGTTAAACCGGGGGAGTATGTGGTAGGCGACCCCGTATATGAACATGCCCAGGAACCCGACGAGGTTTAGGTGGGCGTGGACGAACCTGCCCGCAAAGGGGTCCAACTCCCCCGCGGACGTCGCTATTCCGACGGCGACGCCGACTAGAAGGTAAGATATTGCGGCGATGATAAACGACCGCGGAAATTTTTCCATGCTCTCTTGTCTCCTTATATGCGCGTTTTTATATTATGATAGCTTATGCGTTGCGGCTGATTTTGGCTATGATTTTCGTCAATAGTTGTCGGGGGTGTTTTTTTGGACTTGTCGGTCATAAGCGTCTTTAGGGGGGTCAGGCCCCAGGACCTGAAAAAAATCGAGGCCATGGCGCAGGAGCGCGCGTTCGAAAAAGGGGACCCGCTTTTTCTCGAGGGGGACGCGCCTGACAACGTGTGGTTCATACTCGAGGGGGAAGTGAAGGTCTTCAAGGAGTACGCGTCGGGCAAATCAGCCATCATCGGCATATACGGCAAGGGGGAGGCCGTGGCCATGGTCGCCGTGATAGACGGCAAGAGCTATCCCGCCAGTTGTCAGGCAGTCATGAAGGGGTCCGCCGCGGTCTTGAGGCGGCAGGACGCGTTGAACGTCATAACGACCAATCCCGTCATAGCGCTCGAGGTGATGAAGGACCTTTCCGGCAAACTGCGCGCGGTCACCTCGCAACTCGGAAGCATGTCGGTCCAATCCGTCATCCGGCGTCTCTCCACCTTCCTTTTGGGGCTGGCGGCCCAGGTGGGCGTCAAGGACGCGAGGGGGGTCCACGTGGACCTTTTCCTGACCCGCAAGGAACTGGCGGAGTGCATAGGGACGTCCTTCGAGGTCGCGGTTAGGTGCCTCGGCAAGCTGAAGGAGGAGGGCGTGCTGGAGGTGGAGGGGAAGAGGCTCGTCATTTTCGACATGAAAAAACTGGAAAAAATCGCCGAACCCAGCGAGTGAGGCATAGGAACCTTCCATGAACAAGGGGCTGATGGAACTGGTCGCCGCGCAACAAAGGAACCTCGACGCCCTGCTTGACCTTTCCAAAACCATTCTCGAAGAGCTAATAAAGGGGGGGGGCGGCGAAAGGATTGACCTGATTCTCGCGGAAAGGTCGGCCGTCCTTGACGAGGCGGGGAAGCTGGATTCGAGGCTCGCGGCGGTGGTCCAAGAAAACGGTCGGGCCCCCGGTCCGGCCTTTGAAAAACTCGGGCGGACCGTCGAGGAAATTGTTAGGACGGAGTCCGAATGCGCCGCCGCGATGAACGGGAAAAAAGCGGAGGTGGCGGAACGACTGCGGTCCCTCGGCAGGGGAGGGGAGGCGCTGAGGGGATACGGCGGCTCGGGGCCGGGCTCGAGGTTCGTGGACATAAAAAAATAACCCGTAACCGCCCCCGGCCGGGCTTACGGAACACCCCTTAAGGTGGTAGGATGCTCAACATAATATGGACATCGTCAACATAGAGGTTTTGGACCCGAACGAGGCCGCCATGGCCAAGGTCCTAATCAGGAACAATTTGGCCCCGGTGCAGGCCTTCAACGATTACATCTCGTTCAAAAAACGGCTTCTGAAATACGGCAAGCCCTTTTTGGGCGACATACTCTTCGCCATGGATTACATCACGAAGGACGACTTGGACCTGTTCGAGGATGAAAGCGAAAAGGAGCACTCCGGTTTCATCGAATCGCTTTGTCAAAAGGGGTTCCTCACGCAGGAACAGCGCGACGACCTCCTCAAACAACAAAAGGAAACCGGAACACACATGGCCGCCTTGATCATCGAACGTCAAATAATGACGAAGGAAATCTACAACAAGCTTTTCCAAAACAGCGCAATCGCGTTAAAACTCGGCGAATGGCTGGTCGCGAGGGGGAAAATCTCCGCCGAGAAATTGGACGAGGCGCTGGAGTTTCAGAAAGTGGCCAATTTGGAGAACTACCTGGTCCACCACCTCAAGTTCAACAAGGAAGTGCTGGGGAAAATAAAGGCCAAAATGGGCGTGGAATGACCAGCCATCGGTCTCGCATTTGTTCGTCGGTTCGACGGAGGAACGTTCCGCGCTAGGCGGACACGGCCTTGAGCACCGCCAGTTCGACGACCCTCGCCGCATAGGCGCATATCTCCGCCATCTTCGCCTTTTTTCGCCCCGTTGACGCGGCGTATATGGCGTCCCCGTCGTACAGGGTGTGGGAGGGCATAACGGTGCGGGCGAGCCCGTCGTGTGCGGCCATGGCGACGCGCCTGGCCTGGGCCTTGGTCAAGAAGGCGTCGGTCACCACGGCTCCTATGGCGGTGTTCTCGCCGGGGCGTCCGGAAACTTCCGCGTCCCAAAACGAGACCGCGCGCCCTTTTCGGTCGGTTGCGCCGGCCACTATCTCCCCGTTTTTCGGGTCCACCACGTTGCCGTAGGCGTTGACCCCGACCGCCGCGCCGACGAGCGCCCCCGAGGGCATTCTAAGGCAGACGGCGCCAAATCCCCCGCGCCCGGGCCTGAGCTTTTTTGAGAACTTCCCAACGGTCGCGCCGCAACCCACGCCGACCGCCCCGTGCTTTGCCGCGGAGTAGCCGGCGGCCTTGCACGCCCGGTATCCGTCCTTGGCGGCCGGATAGGAGGCCTCGCCCACCGCGCGGTCATAAATCACCGCCGCCGGAACTATGGGAACTCTGTCGCGGCCCACCGCGAACCCCGCCTTCTTTTCCGCTAGGAAACGCATGACCCCGTCGGCGGCGGCGAGGCCGAAGGCGCTTCCGCCCGTGAGTAGTATGGCGTTGACCGTTTGAACGAGGCAGGACGGGTCCAGCATGTCGCCGTCCCTCGTCCCCGGCGCCCCCCCCGCCACGTGGCCGCTACAGACCGCGGGGGAGTCGAAAAGCAAAACGGTGCACCCGGTTTTTTTCGAGGTCAGGGTCGCGTGCCCTATTTTGGTCCCGAGCCCGCGAAAAGTCCCGTGTTTGTCGTCCGTCATGGGGGGAATTCCACCGCCGCCTTTAGCCCGGCCGCCGCGTCGGGAAACTTTAGGCCGTCCGGATTGTCGTCGTCAAGCATGATTTCGGCGTTTTTCGCCATCAATTCACCCATATAAAAATAACCGCCGCCCGATTTCAAGAACCCGCTAATAGCGCGCGGACATTTTAACCCCTGCGGGTCTTATTAGCCACACGCAAATTCTGAAAAAGCCCGGCGTTCGGTAAGCCCAAACGGGCAATCTGTGTTAATATCGCCGGGATATGATTCGAGCATTTCAAAACAACGTCGTCCTGCCTTTTGAGTGGCGGCTTCAAAGGTACGAGGTGTTTGACGCAAGGGGCAAGTCCGTCTCGCTGGTGCTTGACCTGCTTTACGACGAGAAGGAAAAAGCCGTCAGGTACGTGATCACCGAGATTGGCGGCGGCGTGGGGGTTTCGGGCAAGAGGGTTCTGTTGCCGGTGGAGATCGTCGAGCGCGCCGGGAACGGAATCCTGCAATGCGAGGTGGAGGAAAAGAGGCTCATGGACCTGCCGCCGCTTGAGAACAGGGAAAACCCCACGCGGAAGGACGAACAAAGGATTTACGAGCATTTTGAAAAGACGCCGTACTGGGAGGCCCAGCCCGAACAGCCGGAACAAACCGCGCAACCCGAGGGGGACGAGGCGTCCCGCCAAGCCAAGCCCAAGGCGAAGGCGGAGGAGCCGCCCCTCAACCTAGAGTTGGACAAGGACTGGAAAAGCAAACAATAGATGGGTGATAACGGCGCCTCCGGCGTTTGGCGAAAACTCTGGAGGGAGGACAAGGTTGCGGTCGCCTTTTACGCGCTCGCGGTAGTGGGAATAATCGTCTGCGTGCTGACGGAGCTGGAGCGGGTTTTTCCGGCCATCGAGACCCTTTGCGGGGGGCCGAACAGCGGCTGTTCGGCGGTGAAAAAAACCTCCTTTTCGTCCCTGTTCGGCGTTTCGCTTGGAATATGGGGTCTGGCCTCCTACGCCTTCTGGATGATTTTATACAGGTTTTCGCGGCCACTTGCCGGGCTGTACGGAGGGATACTGCTCGGCGCCGAGATTTATTTTGTGTACTTGCAGTTTTTCGTAATTCAGGCTATTTGTAACCTTTGTATGGCACAGTTTGCGGTCGTCGCCCTGATAAACGCGTTGCTTTTCTTCACCGCCTATCCGGCCCGCAGGGGGCTGGCGTGGCGCGCGGGATTCGTCGCGCTCGCGGCCGTTTCGTTCGCGGCGTTCTACATGCCGGCCAAGGCGCAGGCCCAGAAGGAGGTCGCGTCCTTTGAATCAATCACAAGCTGGGGGGATTCCAAGTCCCCCTACCGCATGGAGGTGTTCTCCGACTACGAGTGTAGCCACTGCAAACACTTCGAGCCGACGGTTGAAAAAATCATGAAGGACTACCCCGAGATATACGTAGTATTTCGCGACTTCATAATTCAGGGGCACAAGCTCTCGCCTTTGGCGACGGCCTACGCCGGGTCCGTGGCATACTACCAGGGCAGGGAGATGTACATGAAGACGAGGACGGAGCTTTTCGAGAAGCAGGACCAGCTTAAGTCCCTTCTTTCGATGCGCCTCCCGATGATGAAGGAGGACAAGGTGATGGAGGCCGCCGTGGACGCCAAGATAAAGGCCGACAAGGAGCGGGCCGACGACCTGAAGGTCGAAGGGACTCCCACCTCCGCGCTGGTAAAGAACGGGGAGACGATAAAAGTGTTTCGCGGCGCCGAGACGTACGACCACATGAAGCCGGAGCTCGACAAGCTGGTCGGCCGCGCCCCCCGCCAATAACCGCGCCGCGGCGCCGGACGGCCCGTCCCGGGCTACCAATCTTCTTACGCCCTGCGGGCGTAACGCGGACAGGAGTGTCCGCGCCACCAAAACGAAGGACGGGAGTGTCCGCGCCACCAAACAAAGGCGGACAAAACGGACAAACGGGACAAAACGGACAATTCGGGTTAGCGGGACGCCTGCGGCGGGTGGAGTATTTTGGCGCCGAGCAGTTTCTCGAGGCTTTTGGCAACAACGAGCGCGTCTTGAAACGTGTCGGCCGTTGCTATGAGCTCCAAAATCCCCATATCCGGCTCCAGCGTCCTCACCACGGCGACGTAGTCGCACGACTCGACCACGGAGTGCACGTCGGCTATCACGGCGGGGTCACATCGTATGATCACCCTTTTGGAGGCGAATTCCTTGCGCTTGTCCGCGGTCTTCATTGCGGATAAACTAACACAACTTATGAACCAGAAATACGACTTTGCCGCCATAGAGTCCAAGTGGCGCAAGATATGGGCCGAGGGAAAGGCGGACAAGGCGAGCCGCGACCCGGCCCGTAAAAAGTTTTACCTTCTCGAGATGTTCCCGTATCCGTCCGGCCGAATCCACATGGGGCACGTCCGCAATTACGCCATCGGCGACCTGCTGGGCCGTTTTTACCGGATGAACGGGCTGAACGTCCTGCACCCCATGGGGTGGGACGCGTTCGGCTTGCCGGCCGAGAACGCCGCGATAGACCGCGGCACGCACCCGGCCAAATGGACCATGCAGAACATCGCCGCAATGCGGGAGCAGATAAAGGCGCTCGGCGTCGGGTACGACTGGGATCGGGAGGTCGCCACATGCCATCCCGGCTACTACAAATGGACGCAGTGGTTCTTCATTCAGTTCCTGAGGAAGGGGCTGGCATACCGGAAAAAAACATACGTCAACTGGTGCGGCAGATGCCACACCGTGCTGGCAAACGAGCAGGTCGTGGACGGCGCCTGCTGGAGGTGCGACACGCACGTGGTGCAAAAGGAGATGTACGGCTGGTTCCTGAAGATAACCGCCTACGCCGAGGAGCTTTTGGCCGACCTTGAAAAACTCGCCGGCAATTGGCCCGAAAGGGTCGTGACCATGCAACGCAACTGGATAGGGAAAAGCGTCGGTGCCCGAGTGAAGTTCGCCGTGGAGGAAACGGGTGACGTGATAGAGGTCTTCACTACGCGGCCGGACACGCTTTTCGGCGCGACGTTCATCTGCCTCGCCCCGGAGCATCGGCTGACGAGGGAACTTTCGGCGGGAACGCCACAGGCCGCGAAAGTGGAGGAATTCCTCCAACTTGTGGCGCGGCAGGACACGCTGGCCCGCACCTCGGAAGAGGCCGAGAAGCTGGGCGTCTTCACGGGAAGGCACGCGGTAAACCCGGTGAACGGCGAAAGGATACCGGTCTGGTCGGCGAACTTCATCCTTGCCGAGTACGGCACCGGGGCCATCATGAGCGTGCCGGCGCACGACGCGCGCGATTTTGATTTTGCGAAAAAATTCGGGCTTCCGGTGCGGGAGGTCATATCGCAAGGGGACGACGGGCCGCCGGACGCCGCCTACGCCGGCGACGGCGTGATGGCAGACTCCGGCGAGTTCACGGGGCAGAACAACCGCGAGGCCGCCCCGAAAATAACCGAGTATTTGCAAAAACACGGGGCTGGGGAGGGGGCTGTCGTTTACCGCCTGCGCGACTGGGGGATCTCCCGCCAGCGATACTGGGGGGCGCCCATCCCGGTCATTTAGTGCCAGAAATGCGGGGTGGTTCCGGTTCCCGAGGACCAACTCCCCGTGATCCTACCGACCGACGCGAACCTTCTGAGCGAGGGGCGTTCCCCCTTGCCGGAGCTTGCCTCCTTCCTAAACGTGAAGTGCCCCCAATGCGGCGCGGACGCAAAAAGGGAGACGGACACGATGGACACGTTCATCTGCTCCTCCTGGTACTACCACCGCTTCACCTCGCCCAGATGCGAAACGGCGCCGGCGGCAAAGGAGGAGATAAACTATTGGATGCCCGTGGACAAATACATCGGCGGCATCGAGCACGCCATTTTGCACCTGTTGTACGCGCGGTTCTTCAATAAATTCTGCCGCGACCTGGGGATATTGACCGCGGACGAACCGTTTGCCAACCTCCTCACGCAGGGGATGGTGATAAAGGACGGCGCCAAGATGAGCAAGTCCAAGGGAAACATCGTGGACCCGGACGAAATAATGAAAAAATACGGCGCGGACACTGCGCGGGTCTTCATGCTGTTCGCGGCGCCCCCGGAGAGGGACCTGGAATGGGACGACAGCGGCATCGAGGGCTCCCACCGCTTTGTGACGAGGGTGCACAAACTTTTTGCGAAGTGGATTCCCGAGCTGAAGGATTTGAAGCCCGGGGACGGAGGGGCCGACCCGGAGTTAAGGCGAATGCGGCACGTCACGATAAAACGGTTCACAATCGACGTGCGGGACAGGTCGCACTTCAACACCGCGATTGCCGCCGGGATGGAGATGATAAACTTTTTGGCGGACTACAAGCCGAAGACCGACGCGGACAAAACCGAACTGCGCGGGACGCTGATAGACTTCCTTAAGTTGCTTCATCCGTTCATGCCGTTCGTGACGCAGGAGCTCTACGATTCCTTCGGACACAAGGAATACCTTACCGAGACCGCATGGCCGGGCTACGTGGAGGAACACACGGTTTCGAGCGTCCAGACGATCGTCGTTCAAGTGATGGGAAAGGTGCGGGCAAAACTCGAGGTGTCCGCGGGCACGCCGGAGGAGGAAATTAAAAGACTCGCGCTGGCCCACGAAAAGGTGGTCCAAGCCATGGGTGGCGGTTCGGTGAAGAAAATAATCGTCGTCCCCGGCAGGCTGGTCAACATAGTCCATTGAAGAAAATGGACAAGGGTCTGCTTCGCGCACGGGAACGGTTGTCCTCCGCGCGCTCCCTCGTGGTTCTCACGGGCGCCGGGGTGTCGGCCGAAAGCGGCGTGCCGACGTTCCGCGGGCCGGAGGGGCTTTGGAGGAACTTCAGGCCGGAGGAACTGGCTACGCCGCAGGCGTTTCGGCGCGACCCAAAGTTGGTCTGGGAATGGTACGACTGGCGCCGCCGAATCATCGCCCCTTTAAAACCAAACCCGGGGCACCTCGCGATTTCGGAGTTGGAAAAACGCGTCCCCGAATTTCTGCTCGTCACCCAAAACGTGGACGGGCTTCACCGGCTGGCGGGGAACGCGAAGCTGGTGGAACTGCACGGAAACATCTGGCTTGCGCGGTGCGTGGCGGAGGGAACGGTGGCGGAAAACAGGGAGCTTGCGACCATTCCGCCAAAATGCGGATGCGGCGCGCTTTTGAGGCCGCACATCGTCTGGTTTGGCGAATCGTTGGACGAGGACGACTTAAAAACCGCCGTGGAGGCGGCCCGAAATTGCGAAGTTATGATTGTCGCGGGGACGTCGTCGGTCGTCCAGCCAGCGGCCTCGCTGGCCGGCTTGGCAAAGGAGTCCGGCGCGTTCGTGGTGGAGGTGAACACGGACGAGACCCCGATAACCGGATTTGTGGACGCGAGCATCAGGGGCCGGTCCGGCGAGATACTCCCGATGTTGGTTGGCGGCGCCCGTTGATTCCTACCGCGCCGAGCCGCCACGCCCGGGGAGTTAAAACTAAATTCCAGAAACTGACTCCCATGACCTCCCTATGGCGTCGACCTCGGCGGCGTTTGCATGGAGTCGGTACCAGAGACTATAATTGGCGGTAGCCGCGTGCTGCCTGAGGAAAACAGCCGGCGGATTGAAGAAACAACATTGACGGGAGTTTGCACATGGCTTTGGCAATTGACGAAATCAAGGAGTACGCGAAATCATTGGGAATTAACACCGTGTCCAAAATCAAGAAGAAGGACACGCTGATACATGCCATACAACTCGCCGAGGGAAACACGGACTGTTTTAAAAAAATCCCCGATTGCACGTTGACCAACTGCAAATGGTTCGGGGATTGCATTCTAAACCAGTAGCCGGTCTTAAGGGCGACCCAATTACGCGGTCTTCGTATAATTTGGCGATGGGTACGTTGGGCGGGCCGGCCGAGCCGGGGTGGACGGGTCGTCGTCGGCGTTATAGCGCCAATGTAATGTGTCTTTTTTTATGGAGGATTGACGGAATAAAATGGACGAGAAAACTTTTCCAAGGGGACAATGGCTCATTACCGAAGGCAACACCCCGGCATACTTCATATACAGGCTGAAAAAGGGGAAGGTTTCGATTTACACGAACGGCAAGAAGATTAATGAGATGGAAGTCAGGGAGGGGGACAAACCGAAATTGCTCGGGGTCATAGCCGCGTTTCGCGACGACAGGAGACACACGGCGTCGGTTAAGACCGAATCCACCGTCGAAGTTGAAATGTTGTACGTTAATCATTTGAAGGGAGTCCTTAAATTTGAGATGCCCTCAAAAATCCGGAAGGACGTCGACGCCGTCCTCGAATCCATTCAGCTTTTTAACTCGATGGAGACGATTAAAAACAGGCTGGCGGAAATCGGAAAAATAAGGCTCTCAATCCCAAGCAACGCGCATGTTAACGCCCTCGAACTGTTCGACGAACTAAAATCGGTTTACGAGAGGCTCTTGCAGAATAAATAGGCGTTCATAACGACCAAGGCGGTTGTTAATCTTATATCGGCAAAGTAATCCACGGCATATTACAAAACGGCCCGCGTCCTCCCAAATGTTTGGCACATATCCTGCTCGACAAACCTTTTGTGAGGGATATTGGTTGAAATGAAAGTTGAAAATTGCTAGTATCTGCGGATAAATATTTATCAATAATGTTTACAAATACGTCGGGCTTTTAATGGTAGTGTTACGCAACATTTTTTTAGGGAGGATGGGTAAAATAAAATGGATGAAAAAACTTTTCCAAAGGGACAATGGCTCATTACCGAAAGCGCCACCCCGGCGTATTTCTTATACAAGCTGAAAAAGGGGAAGGTTTCAATTCACACGCACGGCAAGAAGATTAACGAGATAGATGTCAAGGAGG
>JACQBU010000133.1 GCA_016194375.1 Nitrospinota bacterium | reverse complement strand
CCTGCCGTTGTATCAGCAGTATGTCTTTGAAAAGGAGGTGGTGGAAAAAGATGCGGCGTAGTATCGTTTAAAAGCGGTAGCCGGAAGGCCGGTTGTAAACGCTTTTATCGTGCAGGGCACATAAATCTCCCTCCTCCGTGAAATAGTTCGACCGACATATGGCTTCATAATTTCAAGAAAGGTGCGGCCTTTTCCAATATGACCTTTGATTTATCCCGTCCCCTTTGAAGAAATTATATACGCCTCGGCATAAAAAAACAATTCGCGCCGCCCTTTGGTAGTGCCTCAGTTTGAAATTTATGGGGATCGCCACGAGCTTTTTGAGAGGTCTCGCGATGACAATTATTTGTCATTGCAAGCGAAGCGAAGCAATCCCGCACCCTTCTTTTTCGATTATTTTCAAACTGAGGCACTACCCGCCCTTTGCGGAACTGCCAGAGATATCCAAGCCCGCGCGTCCTTTTTCCCGCGGTTGACAGTTATGCGGCTAGGTTGCATTATGAATCGCCCCCCGGGAAATTAACCGGCGGTCGCAATTTGAACTTGAAACGGAGACGCCGGGTTTTTTAAAAGGCCCGGCGACGAGCGCGAGGCATGAAATGAGAATCGTTCCCTTACTGTTTTTTTCTGGTCGGCTTTGTTCGGTTTTTTCACGGAGGCGCGCGCAACCGAAGAGATTCCGTTCGAGCTAAAAATCCTCGGCGGCCAGGCGAATTTCATCAGTTTACGGAGGTATAATTTCGACATACGAAAATGTACGCTCACGATTTGTAGAAGACCAAAAAAATATTTGAACTTTTTATCCCTTTTTAGCGTCAAATAAGGCAAGGAAGCCGTTTCCCGCGCGAGCCGCGGAGTTTATTCGACACTCAAGGAGGTCGCCTATGAAGAATTGTTTGGTGATCACGACAATTATGCTTGTGACCGCCTTTTGCGGCTTCGCGAGCGCCGACCAAATCAAACTAACGGACGGAACCGTCATATACGGAAAAGTGCAGGACGAGTTCAATCCGGAAGTCATAGTCGTCGAGACCCCCTCCGGGACGATTCCGATATACAAGGATAAGATTTTATACATCAGAAAGGAGGCGAGGGAAACCGTGGTTCGGCGGGTGGAGCGGGTTGAACCCGCGAATCAAATCGGAGCCGAGAGGTGGTATCTGGGGCTGGACGTCGGTTCGAGCACGGCGATAGGATTCTGCGACGGATTGCCGTTTGGATATTATTGTAACGACACCGCGACCGCCGTTCGCATCGGCGGAGGTTACCAGGTAAGTCAATTCTTCGGGGTCGAGGCGGCCTATGCCGACAACGGAAGGTTGAACATTTCCTCCTTCTCCGCGTCGGGTAACGCCAAGATAACCGAAGTGCAAGCCTCCGCGATGGGCACGTTCCCCTTTGGCAACGGGTTCGCCGCAATTCTAAAGGGGGGCGTCACCTTCTGGAACAAATCCTCCTCCGGCTCCTTTTTTACCCCGCCCCCCCCGGGGGAGTCCGGCGCCGGCTTGTTGCTGGGCGTTGGCGGACAGTACGACTTTACGGAACATATAGCGGCCCGATTTATGTTTGAAGGCCGCAACGTGGGCGAGTTTAACAGCCCGATTACGGGCGGCACGGTGAACTTGAGCACGTTTTATTTGGGGCTGGTTTATAAAATTTGACTCCCGCCCCTTTATTTTCCCGGGGACGAGGTCGGACTTAGCGCGCGACATTTCGCATCATATCCTCGTAATTTACCGCCCCTTTTTCGACCCCGCGGCGAACCCTTTTCTCCCCGCGTAAAACCTAGCGGCCGCTTGACTCCGGCCGCGACATTTGGCAACATTGAAGGCGATAGAATGGCACAAAAATCTTGGAGAAATTTTAGCGGGCCCCCGCTGGCGAATTTTCTAATATGGTCCGCCATGGTCGTTTCCGCGCTTTTATTCCTCGAAAGCTGGCTGGAAATTACGAATCAACCCGTCGGCATCGTTAAATTATTAAACCAAGCGGGCTTCACGCGGTACAAACCCTCGCAGTCCCCCAGCAAGGGGATCTGGCATCTCACGGGATGGGTCGGCTCCGGCTGTTTTATATTAATGATGCTTTATTCCCTTAGAAAGCGGTTCAAGTTCATGGTCGACGTCGGGGGGATAGGTCATTGGCTGAACATGCACATGTTGTTGGGGGGCGTCGGGACGGCGTTCGTCACGGTGCACAGCACGTACAAATTCGGCGGCATCGTGGCGCTCTCCTATTGGTCGGCCGTGCTGGTGGTCGTCAGCGGGTTTTTGGGACGCTACCTTTACGTTCGCATACCCCGCACTGTGGAGGGAAACGAGCTGAGGATGGACGAGATTGGCTCCCTGATGGAGGAATTGAACGCGCAGATAGCAAAATTCTCGCCGGGTTCGCGGCTGGCCGAGCTCATTGAAAACAAGGCGCCGCTTAAGAAGGGGGGAAACGGCGACGTTTCGGCCCTCTTTTCCTTTTTCTCGGGCGATTTTGAGGAAATGCGCGCCATAAGGTCGATCAAGGCGGAGCTAAAGCGCGACAAGGAGACGTCCGACCACGTCAAGCGCAGGCTTTTATGGCTGATTAAGAAAAAACGGCGGCTACTTCAGTCGCACATGTTCCTGGACGCGTCGCACAGATTGTTGCACCATTGGCACGTGTTCCACAAACCTTTTGCAATCATCATGTTCGTCGTCATGTTCCTTCATATCGCGGTCTATTACGTGTTTAAGGGTTAGGATGGATTTTCTGGTTAAACTGTTGACGGACAACTTCACGTTTGTCGTGGGCGCGTTGATAACGGCCGCCGTAATGGTGCCGTACCTCGTCAGGAGCAAAAGGATATCAAGGACGACCGCGACGCACTTGGGCGAGGCGAAAAAATTCGGCCTGGCCGAACCCGTGACGATCCACCCCTTGGTGAACAAGGACATATGCATCGGTTCCGGCGCCTGCATCACGGCGTGTCCCGAACACGAGATTTTGGGCCGGGTCAACAACCGTGCCGAGGTCGTTTACGCGTCCCGTTGCGTGGGGCATGGGGCCTGCGCCAGGGCCTGCCCGGTCGGGGCGATAGAATTGGTGTTCGGCACGGAAAAACGCGGGGTGGACCTGCCGCAGGTTTTCCCGAATTTCGAGTCGAACGTGAAGCGGCTTTTCATAGCCGGGGAGCTGGGCGGAATGGGGCTGATAAGGAACGCGATTCTTCAGGGGAAGGAGGCGATGGATTACATAGACAAGGAGCGCAAAATGCTCGGGGCCAAACCCGAACCGAACCTTTTCGACGTCGTCATAGTGGGTTCGGGGCCGGCCGGACTATCCGCCGCGCTCGAGGCGAAATCGCTCAAAATGAACTTTCTTGCGATCGACCAGGAGGAAAGCCCCGGGGGCGCCATTCTCTCCTACCCCAGGGCGAAGGTCGTGATGACCAGGACGGCGGAAATCCCGCTCTATGGAAAAATCGGACCCGGCGAGCTGAGCAAGGAACAGTTGTTGGACGTCTGGAAAAACGCCATAAAGAAAACCGGCCTCGAGTTGTCCACCGGCGAAAAGGCGCTGTCAATCGTAAACGACGGCCCCAACTTCGTCGTCAAAACGTCCAAAAGGAGCCTCCGGTCCCGTTTTGTCGTGCTTGCCGCCGGAAGGCGGG
>JACQBU010000124.1 GCA_016194375.1 Nitrospinota bacterium | reverse complement strand
TTTCAAGCCGAACTGTTATCCACCCCCCCTTCTTCGTCGAGTGCACGGAATTAAGCAGTAGGTTCATGACGACGAAGCTCAGGAGTTTCGCGTGTCCCTTGAGCGCGATCGGCTCGGCCGGCTTTTGTACCTCGACCGCGACCTTTTTTTTGGCGAACATGTAGTCGAACATGGCGACCGACTCGTCCACAATCCTGCAAAGCTCCACCGGCTCCATGCCCATCTTCTCCTTCTGGGCGTAATAACCGAGGTGCTCGACGATGCCGCTCATTTGTTGGAGGTGGTTCCTTATTTTTTTCAGCTTTGCGTTTCCCCGCCTGAGGCCCTCCGCCCCCGCCGCCGCCTCCTCCGGTTCGGATTCGGACTCGTCCATCCATTGGTCCAGTTCCTCCAACGGGCTTGTCATAAGCTCCCGAAAGACGGATAAAAGATGCCTTGTGGACTCCGCCCTTTCCTTGAGCAACAGCTCCGATTGATAATTCTTCTGCGCCCTCAAAATCCAGTTGAACCCGAAAAAAACGAATCCGGCCGCGAAAATCACGACGACCGCGCAATAACCTATGATCACCTTGTAAAATTCGTCCAGCGAGCCGAACGTTTCAGAGGGATCCTGCGTCGCGAGCAAAAACCACCTCTTTTTGCCGAAGCTCGCGGGGTTCAAGTTCCCCTTTTTAACGGTGACGGGGGCGTATCCGATTATGGCGTCCTTCTCGGAAAACCTCGGTTCTTTTACAAGTTTCCAGCCGGTCTTTTCGGCGGAGATGACGGAGATGATTTGGTCGCCGACCCTGGGTATTTGGGATTTGCACGCCGGACAGACGAGCATCTCCCCGTTCGAGTTTAGAAGCACGGCGATTCCGGTGTTGCCGAATTTAACCCTTTCGACGACGTCGAAAAGGGTGTCGACATGGTATCTGGCGTGAATGGAGCCTATGTTGTCCCCGTAATCGCCCAATACCGGGGCGTAGATGTCTATATAGTAGTGCCTTCCGCCGGGGCCTTTGCTGACCAGGACGTCCGAGACGTACTGCTGTCCGCTGTTTACAATGTCCACCGTGGCCCCGGTTTTGTAGTCGTTGCTGTTGGCCTCGTTGCTACTAAAGACTATCGCCCCGCTGGAGTCGTAGACGCTGTAGATGTTCCCCTCGCTCGCGATCTTTTGGCTCAGGACCATCCTCAATTTCTCGGCCTCCGAGGCCGCCTTCTTGGGCGGGGACATAATGACGTTTTTCGTGGCCGGCAACACCGCCAGGCGGCTTATCGCGTCGAGTTTTTCTTCTATGATCTTGGACGTTTCGGTGGCGGCGATGGCCGCAATCTGGCTGAAGTAAAGGCCCTTGGCCTCGATGAGCGCGCTTTTGGAATTTTGATACGCGCCGGCAAGCGCGAAAAGTCCGGGGAAAAAACAGATGAAGACGAGGATGTAGGCTATTATGTTTTTCAGGTTTTTGTACAAAGCCGCGGGTTCCTTGGCCGTGTATCGGA
Source organism: Nitrospinota bacterium (assembly GCA_016194375.1). Taxonomy (GTDB): domain Bacteria; phylum Nitrospinota_A; class UBA7883; order JACRGQ01; family JACRGQ01; genus JACQEX01. The sequence goes on along the minus strand of JACQBU010000124.1, from coordinate 12,186 downwards.
CTTTCCAGTTGTTTGGCGGCAATTTCAATATTCCTTACCTTATAATAAGCGGCTTAATTCTGAATGGCGGTTTGCTCCCCAAACAGGCCGTGGTTGCATCCCGCCGCACCCGGCGGCGACCCTACGGACAACCTGATGCAGAATCCTAGCCAGTCTTGGAAAACGAGGTCGGGGACAACACGCACCCCGGCATGATAGCCACCCCCGGGCGGGAGGGGGCCGAATGTCGGGGAAATCCACTTATTTCAACGCCATATGGCAACTTTTCCAGGGGGATAAAAACGGTCCCCGGCCCCTCTTTTCCGGCTGGAGGAGCCGTGGGAATAGGCGTATATTAATGAAAAGCACCGGCGAGATAAGTTAATGATACATTCAATGCACCATCATATTATTCAAATGAGCGTCCCGGCCAAAATGCCCTCTACGACCTCCGCGGAAGAACGTTCCCAATAAAGTTTGGCGTCACCGGGAGTCGGGAACTGTTCGCGAACGTTCAAAATGTCACGTGAATTTTTCGGGATTATTTTTATTTTAGTTGACATTTTAATACTTAATATTTGGAAGAACGCGAGTCGGCGGCGACGGAAATTTAGACAAAAAAAGGACTTGACTTGAAGAAACAATCCAAATAATGTGTACGGCGGTACGAATTTAGTGACGAGAAGGGTTTAAGGTTACTGGCCTGTCTGCGCAAGGTGGTGTAAGGGTGCCGCTTTGTGTAGCGGTTGCTTGGTATGTTAATGTCTTTTTGGAGAAAGGGGGGCGGGTTTGAGCCAAAAGATTGTTACATTTCTATTAGCCTACGTTGTTTTTGCCGCATTTTTCATTGCTCTGGATTTCTTTTTGCAAGCCTATCAGGGTTTGAAACTTTTCCCATCGGCGAACGGCTGATGGCGGGCATGACGGCAGAGGGGAAAATATGAGGATTGAATCAATGCTTTTTAAACAAAAAAAGTTTTTCACGCGGTTGCGCCCCGCTGTTTGCGGAACAGCCGTGTTTTTGGCCTTCATGCTGGCGCTCCCGGCGATGACGGTCAAGACGACGGGGGTTGCCGGGGCTTTGTGGGGCGAGATGTCCGTTCAGGCGGCGTCTGCGGCGGAAGCGCCCGCGGCGGCTCCTGCGGCGGCTCCTGCGGCCGCGCCCGCTAAAAAGGATGAAAAAGCGGCCGCCAAGGCGGAAAAGGGGCCCGAGGAGTACAAACCCATCACTCCTCCGAAGCTGGAGCTCAAGGACTATCCGAAGATAAAAGGTTTTAACAGCCGCATCACGGTCTGGTTCATCGCGCAACTTCACCTTTTCTTCGGCGCGTTCGTGCTGGGGGTCCCCATCTTCGTGTGGGTCATCGAGGCGGTCGGCTACAAGACCAAGGACGAGCGGTACGACAACATGGCGCACGAGTTCATGAAGGTTGCGATGACGGGCTTCTCGCTCGCCGCGAGCTTCGGCGGGCTTTTGTCAATCGCGCTGGTCGTCTTCTACCCCCATTTTATGCAGTACATGGCAAGCGTCTTCGGCAAGGTGATGATTTATTACGCGCTGTTCTTCTTCGTTGAAAGCTTCTTTGTCTACACCTACTACTACGGCTGGGACAAAATGAGCAGTGGAAAGGACAAGCTGATCCATTTGGGGCTCGGCATCGGATTGAACGGCGCCGGCCTTATGCTAATGGCTCTCTCCAACTCGTGGGCGGCGTTCATGATGGCGCCGTCCGGGCTTGACGAAAGCGGCGCGTTCGCCGGGGACGTGTGGGCGGCGATGCACAGCCACCTCTGGAATCCGTTGAACATACACCGCTTCATAGCCAACATCGCGTACGGCGGTTCGCTGACCGCCTCATACGCGGCCTTCAAATTCCTAACGGCCAACACCCCTGAGGAGAAGGCGCACTACGACTGGATGGGATACACGTCCTTCTTCGTCAGCATGTTCGGCATGCTACCGCTTCCGTTCGCGGGCTACTGGCTCATGAAGGAAGTGTACGATTACTCCCAGCAGATGGGCATAACGCTGATGGGCGGCGCCTTCGCGTGGCTGTTCATACTTCAGGCGGTTTTGATAGGCGCGATATTCCTGTCCGCCAACTACTACCTGTGGTGCAGTCTGGGCAGGTCAAACGGCTCGGCCAGGTACACCTTCATGATAAAGCCGATGGCGGTCATAATCGTCACGGCCTTCCTCATGTGGCTGACCCCGCACACGCTTGTCATGACCTCCCAGGAAATTACGAAGATAGGGGGGGCGCATCACCCGCTACTCGGCAAGTTCGGGGTCATGGCGGCCAAAAACACCGCCGTGAACACGCTTATAATAATGACGTTCTGTAGCTTCCAGATATTCAAGCGAAGCAACATAAGGGCCACCGGCAAGGGGTTCTGGGCACAGTACGGAACAACGGTTCAAATCGGACTCTACGTCGCGGCGCTCACCAACATATTTTTCCTGGGCATTTGGAGCTATTACATCCCCGCAAGCACCAGGATAGGGCTTTCGGTGCCGCAAGTCACCACGACCCTGATGGTCGCCGTGCTTTCCTCCGTCTTCGACGTGTTCATCTTCAAGAGCAACGAGGAACTGGGGCCGCCAAAATGGGGCTCAATGCCCGTGAGGTCGCAGTACGCCCTGTTCACGTTGACGGTCGCATTCACCTGGCTCATGGGGCTCATGGGGTACGTCAGGTCGGCAATCCGCCAGCACTGGCACATATACACGGTGTTTAGGGACAACTCGGCCGATGCGTTCACGCCGACGCTTCCTTATGCGGCGGCAATAGTAACGGGGATAGTTTGTATCTTCATAGCCCTTGTTCTTTTCATGTTCTGGATGCCGATCCTGGCCTCCAAGGGCAACGGGGCCGAGGAGCACTGAGAGGGGAAGATGGAAAGAAAAAAGAATAGTCTTGTCGAACTGGCTAAGATTTTGGTTTTTGCGTTAATAATTATGGTCTCGTTCGCCGGATACGCCAAATTCGGCATACCGTTGGTCATTCCCGCCCCGCCGCCGGTCGAGGAAAAAATCACCGGCGCGGTGACGATGGACCAGATGATCGCGATGGGGGACAAAATATTCCATGGCAAGGGGACCTGCACCCTGTGTCATAGCCCCGTCGGAGGTCGCGCCCCCTTGTTGGAGCAGATAGGCACCAACGGGCCCGCGCGGCTAAAGGACTCAAGGTATAAGGGGAAGGCCAAAACCGTCTATCAATACATCATTGAGTCCGAAAAGGACCCGTCCGCCTACGTCGTCGCGGGGTTCGGCAAGCCGGGCACCAACGACACCGTGAGCCCGATGCCCATGACCAACAAGGGGGCCATCGGCCTGTCGGACTTCGAGCTGGACTGCGTGGCGGCCTGGCTCCTAAAAACCGGCGGACTTCCGCTGGCCGAAATCAAGCCGCCGACGGGCGGAGCGGCCGCCGGAGCGGCCGCCGCCGGAGCGGCTCCGGAGGAGATAAAGCCCGCGGCCACCGCCGAGGAGGCCTTCAACAAATTCGGATGCCCGACCTGCCACAAGGTTCCGGGTCTGCCGGAAGGGGGCGACGTCGGACCGGACCTCACCAAGGTGGTCAAGCTGGCCAAAACGAGGAAGCCGGGCATGTCGGCCGAGGCGTACATCTTTGAATCAATAACCGCGCCCAACTCGTATGTTGTCAAGGGGTTTGACAAAGACGTTATGCCGGGGGACTTCGCCCAGAAAATGACGGTCTCCGAAATCACTCTTATTACCAAAGCTCTTCTGGGCGAGAAATAGGGAGAGGGTAAAAAATGCAATTCTTGAAACCGATTTTAGCGATTGTAGTCGCCTATCTTCTTATAAAGCTGGGCGTACCGTTTCTTGGTTCGTTAATGCACCCCGGCACATGGCCGGTGGTTCCTTCCGCCGTGATGAAGATGTACATGGCCTTCATCATATTGGGCACCCTTTTGTCCTACACGTATAGCGAGGAGGGGTACAACGCACTTATCGGCCCTATAGTCGACGTCTATTCCAATCCGGCGAAGGCGGCGATTAAATTTGGGTTGGTGTTCGTCATCGGCGCGTTCGGGGCGTTCGTGGCGTATCAGTACGTCAAGCCGACGTTCGACCCGCCGGTCGAACTTCGGTCGGTTCACCCGGCCCCGCCGTCCTCGGCCGAGCTGTGGGGCAAGTCGTTTCAGATTCAATCCCTGAAAAACCCCCTGCGCGACGACAAGGCCAACTTCGCCAAGAACGTCGAGGAGGGGGGGGCGATTTTCTTTAAAAATTGCTTCTACTGCCACGGGGACAAGCTGGACGGAAAAGGACATTTCGCGGCGGGATTCAACCCGTTGCCGGCCAACTTCACCGACGTCGGCACCATCGCCCAGCTGACCGAGTCCTTCGTGTTCTGGCGGGTGGGCACGGGCGGTCCCGGCCTTCCGGGCGAGGGCACGCCGTGGATTTCCGCGATGCCTGTCTGGCACACCCTCCTCAGCGAAGAGGAACTGTGGAAGGTCATCATGTTTATTTACGATTACACGGGCTACGCGCCGCGCGTCACTACGGAGGTCAAGTGATGAAAGGGAGGAGCATGGCTACTCGGTTTATTACGGATAAATTAGGAAGGGCCGGCCTTGCGGCCTTCGGCCTAATCTTGGCGGCGGCGCTGTGCGCCCCGACCCAGGCCCGGGCCGCCTCGGGTGACGTCCAAAACGGCGCCAAAATATACAACAAAAGGTGCTGGTGGTGCCACGGCAAGAAGGGCGCGGCCGACGGCCCGGCCGCCACGTTCCTGGTGCCCCCGCCGCGCGATTTTTCCATGGGCGTCTACAAGTACAAGACCAGCGCGCCGACCACCCCGCTCCCGAGGGACGAGGATCTCTTCAACAGGATAACCAACGGCATGCCCGGGACCGGGATGCCGGCTTGGAACGACGTCTTGAGCGACAAGGACAGGTGGGACCTGGTGGCGTACATAAAGAGCCTCACCGACCTGTTCGGCAAGGAGGCAAACCCCCCCGCGCTTGACTTCGGCAAGAAAAAGATGGGCGCGGACATGGTGGAAAAGGGAAAAAAGGCTTTCCAGGATGCCAAGTGTTTTGAATGCCACGGCCAGGCCGGCAAGGGCGACCTCACCAAAAAGCTGAAGGAAGACAGCGGCATCAGGGAATGGCCGAGAAACCTCACCAAACCCTGGACGTTCAGGGGCGGCAACACTCCCGAGGACATTTTCAGCCGCGTGACCAACGGCATACCCAACACCCAGATGAATTCGTTCGCCGCCGCCACGACCGGCAACGGCAAACTCTCCGAAGAGGACCGCTGGGCGGTCGTGAACTACGTCATGTCACTCGCCGACGATTCAAAAAAGGTGAAGGACGGGGTGACCGTGGTAAAAGGTATTTTGCGCGACGCGCTCCCGAAGGACGAGAACGATCCGGCATGGGATACCGCGCCGAGCACCGCGTACTTCCTTGTGCCGCAGATAATCCAGAAAGAACGGTTCTTCACCCCCACCAACGACGGGTTAAAGGTAAGGGCCTTCTACAACGCCAAGGAAGTGGCCTTCCAGCTTGAGTGGGACGACCGGACCAAGAGCATGCCGGGCGACCCCGTAGCGGAATCAATCGCGTGGGACACCCTCACCCCGGACGCCGTGGCGGTCCAAATGCCGATAGGCACGTTTACGGGAAATGAAAAGCCGTACTTCGGCCACGGTGACACTTCCCATGCTGTCTCGATGCTCTACTGGAGCGCGGGAACGGTCCAGGCCCCGAACGCGGCCAAGCTGTTCGACTACACCGGCTCCGGCAAGAGGGAGGAGGTTGACCCGAAAACCGCCGGCTTTGCGACCTCGGCCTCCTACAAGGACGGAACCTGGCGCGTAATGATGAAGCGCACCCTCACGACCGCCAACAAGGAAAAGGTCACCCAGCTCGAGCCGGGCCAGTACATCCCCGTCGCGTTTGCGAACTGGGACGGGTCGAACGGAGAGGCGGGTTCCAAACACACCCTTACGACCTGGTACTGGTTGCTCCTGATGCCGCCTACCGGAAGCGAGGTCGTGGTGATACCCGTGGTCGTGTTCTTCGCCCTCGTGGGCGGCCAGCTTGCCGCCGCGGCGTTGATGAAAAAGAAATAGCCAATGGCTAGGTAATAACAAGGTTTGGCAAAAATTTTTGGAAAGGAAATGAAAGGGAAAAATATGAAAAAGACTGTGGTTATCACCGCGTTACTGGCGCTTGTGCTTGCCTCCTCGCAGGCCTTCGCGGCGGACGGCGCGGCTTTGGTGAAGAGCAACAAATGCGACAGCTGTCACAAGATGACCGGCCCTGCCGTTAAAACGCTGAAGGAGATCGAGGCGAGGAAGGCGCCGGACCTCTTTTACGCCGGCTCCAAGTTCAACAAGGACTGGCTCGTGAAATTCCTACAGAACCCCAGCCAGATAAGGCCGGCGGGCACGGTTTACACCAATTTCTTGAAGAAGGGGGAGCAGGACACGGTGGCGGAGCCGCCCAAATGCGCCTCCAAGCTTGACGCGGGCGGCGCGGCGGCCGTGGCGGACTACCTGATGACCCTCAAGGACGCAAGCATGAAGACCGGCGTCGCCAAGCTAGGCGAGTTTTCCAAGGCAAAGGCCAAGATGCTCATCATCAAGACCGAGGCGTGCAACGGCTGTCATAGGATCGAAGGGAACGGCGGCGTGTCCTGCCCGACTTTCGAGGGGATAGGGGCGCGCCTTAACCCGGACTTCGTCTACAACTTCGTTCAGCATCCCCAGCAGTTTGACCCGAAAATTTGGATGGCCAAGCGCGAACTAGCGGAAAACGACCTGCAACTTATCGTCAACTATATTGCCTCGTTGAAATAGGGGAGGAGATGAAGATGAAGAAAGCAAGCCTGATTAAAATGGCGGCCTTTTTGGCCGCGTCGTTTGCCATCCAGCTCTCCGGCGCCAAGGCGGCGCTGGCGGAGACCGCGGAGGCCAACTACGCCTTGTATTGCGTTCAGTGCCACGGTTCGGCCGGAACCGGCAAGGGGATAAACGCCCCTTACCTGGCGGTCGCCCCCAGGAACCACACGAGCGACAAGGACATGTCGTCGCTTACCGACGACGGAATAGCCCTTGCCATCAAGGAAGGGGGCGCGGCGGTCAGCAAATCCACGCAGATGCCGGCTTGGAAGAGCGTTCTTACCGACGCGGAGATAAAGGACCTCGTGGCGCATTTGAGGAAAATGTGCAAGTGTTCGTTTAAGAAACCCTGAAGAAGGGGCGGACGCTTTTATTTGAACATTCGCGCCGCCGTTTAGGCGGCGTGGTAGTCTGTATAAGAGGGGGGGCTCCCCCCCTCTTATAATTATATTGATCTCAGGCCTTCAAGACCTCCGCACCAAACAGAAAGGTCATTGTGAATAGATTGGCGCAAAAAGTGGTGAGACACGACCGGCCCGGGCTTTGGGGGAGGATAAGACCTAGAAAAATTCATATCCGCCATTATTTCGGCGCCGCGACTTTCATCCTCATATTGGTCCAGTTGCTCACGGGCCTATACATGATTTTTTATTATGAGCCGACCTTCAAGGAAACTTACCTAAGGGTGCAATATTTCAACAATCAGGCCTTTTTGGGAGCCTTCACGCGAAACGTCCACAGGTATGCGGCGTTCCTCATCGGCGCGGCGGCGTTCGTCCACCTCGCGACGGGCTATTTCAGAAGGGACTACACGGGCGGCAGAAAACTTTACTGGTTTACGGGCGTGATTTTGATATTAGTCATGGGCGGATTCTTCTTCAGCGGTTCCATCCTGCCTTGGGAGTGGAAGGGGTACTGGCTGATGGAGATGTTTAACAACTGGCTCAAGAACGTCCCCGTGTTCGGCAACGACCTGTATTATTTCTTCATGACGACCTACACCCCGACCCGCAACTTCGTAATCCACGACATAGTGCTTCCAATCATCACGTTCATCCTCCTGGAAATACACTGTCTGGCCAGGATTAAGAAGAGGGGCTTTACCGACTACCTTGTGAGGCAGACTTTTGCGTTGACGCCGCTTCTAATCGCGGTGGTCGCCATGTCGGTCCTCTACCCCATTCCGACGCAGGACCCCGACATAATCCCGTTGCCGATGGAGGGGCAGTACATTCCCGCCCCCGAGTGGTGGGTGATAATTTTCTATCTTCCATACTGGTATTTTCCGTCGTACCAATGGCCGCTTTACGTGTTCTGGATTCCGGTTGTTATGACGGTCGTTCTTTTCATGCTTCCCCTCGTGTTCAAAAGGCGAAAGAGGGACGCGGAACGGGGGAAGGCGAGGAAAATTAAAACGTCCGCCTGGCTTTACGCCGGGGCGGGGTCGTTGCTTGGCGCGCTCATGCTCGCCGTTTTCTTGTGGGGAAGCGTAAGGCAACCATGGATGGGATGCAACAGTTGCCACAACACGGCCATGGGGGACAGGATGGGCGTTCCGCCGTCCACGTTCAAGGACACGACCAAAAACCCGGTACTGCTTGACAACCGCTGGATGATAAAGCACTGGTATGAACCGCAAGTCGTTTGGTAGGCCTTGCGTCGCCGTCTCCGCGGCGGTTTTGGCGCTTTTTCTTGCGGCTTGCGCCGAAAGAATACCCGGCGACCCGGGGAAGACGATGGCGGAATACGTTGGCGCCGTACAGAAAGGCGATTTTGCCGCGATGTACAAGCTCAACCGCGTCACGGCAAGGCAAAAAAAATATATTTTGAAGTCGAACACGGGCGATATAAACAAACTCCTTTCGGAGAATTATGAGGCGAACCTCGCCAAATATAAGTCCGCGGAGCCGACATTCTACGGGGGGGTGCAATGGCAGGAGAAGTACTTCTTCCCCCCTTCCGCCGCCGTTAGGATTGGCAAACCGCAAAACCTGCCGTCCGGTGAAGGGGACGAGCGCAAGGAGAACTGGGAGAAGGGGCTGAAGGTTTTAGTTGAAGTGTCCGTCGACTACCCAAAGAAGGACGAGGCCCCCGAGTACGGCGGCCAGAAATTAAAATCAATTAATTATGCCTGCACCCTTTCAAAGATTAGGATGGAGGGGGCCCTTATGGTCTATTCGCAAGATCCGGATTGGTTCGTCGACGGCTGTATGGCCAACTCCGCCTCCGCCCTGTTTGCCGAATAAACAGCATATTACGTTACGGCACGGAAAAGACGTCGGCCTCAATGCAACAATTTGAATTTACGTATATTTTGTGTCATTGAATGAGCGCTCGGTAAACGACTCGACCCGGGTTGCAGACGTGGCGCATCTTTTCGGATACGGTTTTTTTTCAACGAAAGGCCATCGGATTAATATCATGTTTTGTTCAATCGTAATGAACAAAGTAGTCATTGTGTTCATAAAAAATCTGCGGAATCCATGATGGAAAACAGGGTATTAAGCTGAGAAAGCGGAGTGGCAAAAATTGTCATCCTTTAAGTTTTTAAAAAGGAATGAAGGGTTCCGCCTATAAAAACTGGCTTTACTAATGGAAGGACTGAATCTTTAGGGTTACATATCGGATATTTAAAGAGTTATGTTGAAATTTGGGCATGCAAGTTGCTCTTGGTACACGCGTTGGTAGTAATTCCCTATTTAGGGAAAAGGTTAATTTACAATTTTAATTCGGGGGTTAGCTTATGATGAAACGGTTAGGCGCACCATTCTTTGCGGGACTGTTCCTGCTGGCATTCTGCCTTGTTTCGTTTGTATCCGTAAAGGGTGCATACGCATTGAGGGAAAAGTCTGCGGCGGAACTTGAGGCGGCCAAAAAAGCCGGCGATCAATCCTTGGAGGAAGCTCAAAGGAAGGCCGATGAATACGGTTCTGAGGCGACCAGCGGAAACGTCGAGCACGTCGGCACCGACGCGACGGCCAAAGGAATTGGCCAGGGCAACTCCGCATACGGCGTGGCCGGGTTTGACTACCTCACCGGCGTCGGCAAAGTTGCCTCCGACCCGTCAAGGATAGACGAAAAGACCTTCAAGATTAAATCGGCCAACAAGTCCCCCCTCGAAGACCTCATGAAGAAACGCTTCGAGAACAAATGGACCGGCCAGTACAACGACTCCCAGTCAGGATGGGCCAACAAGACGGGCGTAACCGAAGTTTGGTTCCGCAGTCACAACGTGGGCGAGCTTGGCGCCGACTACAACGGCTGGGCCAACCAGTGGAACAACATCACCCGCCCGCGCCACGAAGGCAAGACCCCCATTCCGGGCTCCGATCCCGACCAGGGCGCGCACTGGTTCTCGTTCTACTGCGTCCATTGCCATGGCTGGACAGGCAAAGGGGACGGCCCGACTGCGGCGAAGCTGGACCCCAGGCCGCGTAACCTCACGAACGGCAACTATGCCAACTTCATAACCAACCTCCAGCTGTTTGGCGCCATAAAGGGTGGCGGCGAATTCCGCAACCTTTCCGCCGCGATGCCTCCTTGGGGCAACGTCCTTCAGGATCAGGACATCTGGAACGTGGTGGCCTTCATACGAACCCTTGCCACCCCGAAGTACACCCTCGATCCGGACGACGTCACCGCGGCAGGCTCGATGACCAACGAGGCGTTTAAGGAACAGAACGAAATGCTCGAGTCCGACGGCTTCATGGGCGGTCGCGGCCTCAACAAGGGCGGCTACTCCTCCATCGGCGGCGGACGCCTTGCCTCCGAGAAAGTCGGAATCGGCGGCGTCGGCACCTCCGACACCAACAAGGCGGCCACCATCGGCGACTGGGCGGAAGACAAGAAGTAGCTTCTAACAGTCCGGCAAAACGGATTTTAAAAACCCCGGCCTAAAAACCGGGGTTTTTTTTTACCATTGAATCCCCGTCTTCCGGCTTGAGAAGAGGTCGTTCCCCCTAAGGACGCTTCGCGCGCGCTAAATCTAATTTGTGGAAAATTCCTCAAAAACAAAATATCAGCGAATTCCTTTTGCTATTTACAACGTTTCTTGCTATCTTTAATCCTTTGTAAAAATGAATGCGCATGATTTCAAAAGAGTAGAGGGGATGGGATGATAGAGGTTAAAAACCTGACGAAAACTTACGGGAACGCCCGAGGAATCAACGACGTCACTTTCAGCGTCAACAAGGGGGAGATACTCGGTTTTTTGGGCCCCAACGGAGCCGGAAAAACCACGACGATGAGGATACTGACCTGCTTCATGCCGGCCACGAGCGGCCAGGCCACCGTGGCGGGTTATGACGTCTTCGAAGATTCGCTGAACGTGCGCAAGCGGATAGGCTACCTTCCCGAGACGGTCCCGCTTTATACCGACATGTTGGTTCCCGTTTACCTAAGGTTTGTCGCCGGCCTGAAGGCCGTTCCCAGAAAAGAAATAAAAAAGAGGGTTGACGAGGTGATGGAGCAGGTCGGGCTCACCCACATGGCCCACAAGTTCATCGGCGAGCTTTCCAAGGGGTACCGCCAGAGGGTGGGGCTGGCGCAGGCCCTCATCAACGACCCCGAGGTCCTGATTCTAGACGAGCCCACTATCGGGCTGGATCCCAAGCAGATAATAGAGATTCGCTCCCTCATAAAAGGGCTGGGCGGCAAGAGGACCATCATCCTTAGCAGTCACATACTCCCGGAGGTCAGCATGGTGTGCGAGCGGGTTATCATCATTGACGACGGACGCATAAAGGCCATGGACACCCCGGAAAACCTTATGAAGCAGTTGAACATGGAAAGCAGGCTCACGGCCCGCATCTCCGGTCCCGCGGCGGACATACTCGCCGGGCTAAAAAAGCTGGACGGGATTAAAACCGTCGACCACCTGGGGGGGGACTCGTCCGAGAGGGGGGCCCAAAAATACGTCATAGAGTGCAGGGAGGGGTTCACGCCGTCCCCGCAGATAGCCAGGATTGCCGTCCAGAACAAATGGGACGTTTACGAGCTTACGCCGATGAGGATGAGCCTCGAGGACATCTTCATCAAGATTGTGACGCACGAGGAGACCAAACAGTGAGAAATTTTTTCTATATATTCGCGAAGGAGACGAGGTCGTACTTCAACTCGCCCGTGGCGTTCGTCGTAATAACGATATTTTCCGTCCTCATAGGGTATTATTTTTACAACATCTTCGCAACCTTCAGCACCGTGAGCTTTCAGGCTCAGACCGACCCGAACGTGGCCGCCCAGTACGGCGCGCTCAACGTGACTGAATTCGTAATCCGCCCCTTTTTCGGAATCGCGAGCGTGGTGATGCTCATCATGA
>JACQBU010000132.1 GCA_016194375.1 Nitrospinota bacterium | reverse complement strand
TTCCCAGTATCTTTAGGAATCCTAGGGTGGGTTTGAGCGCGGGGCGTATGCCGCGCCTTTTGAGGCCGTAAAGCTCCCTTATGACCGCCTCGTAACGTCTGCCTTGGAACATACCCCGATAATATAGAATGGTTTGCAGGGCATGGGAGGTCAAAAATATCTGATTTGAGCATAATTTTTCATGCTATTATTTTGATTAAAATGCGCGTCAGTGTCAGGGGCAAAAACCGAACACAGGGTTCGGGTCCCGTAGGCGGCGCCGGTTTGTGAGGAGTTTTTAGATTATATGGGTAAGAAATTATACGTTGGTAACCTGCCATATTCTGCGACTGACGACAGCCTTAAGGCCGTCTTTGAGCAAGCCGGCACCGTTGAGTCGGCCAAAGTCATAATGGATCGCGAGACGGGACGATGCAAAGGCTTCGGTTTCGTCGAGATGTCTACTGACGGGGAGGCGGCCGAGGCGTTAAACAAGTTGAACAATGCCGACTTCGAGGGTCGCGCCATGAAGGTTGCGGAAGCAAGGCCCCAGGCCCCCCGCTCCGGCGGCGGCGGACGCGGCGGCTTCGGCGGCGGCGGTCGCGGCGGCTTCGGCGGCGGGGGCGGACGCTACTAACGGCCAGAAATAAGAAATTTACAAGTCGCTCCCTTCGAAAGAGTGGGGCGATTTTTTTTGCCCAAAATACAAGGCGCGTTGGATTTCCCGGCAGGTCTAAATCAAGGCCCGCGGGATTTTACAGCTCCCATAAAGCCGCGTGAGAGGGGTTGGCCGCGTCTAGGCGGTTCGTCCCTCCCTTGAGCGCCAGTAGAACAAGAAATAGTTCATCCCTGACACCACGCTGAGGACCACCGCCGTCATCAGGCAGAGGATGCCGATGGTTTGAAAATCAAAAAACTTGAAGTCCCATCCCAGAAGGAGGAACTCCATCGCGGCGATTTCGAACCCCATCTTGTATTTGCCCAGCGTTCCGGCCGGGATGATGAACTTTTCCGACGCCGCGACGGCGCGAATGCCGCTTACGGCGAACTCCCTGCCTATCATGATGGTGGCAAGCCACGCGGGCACCCTTCCAAGGCTCACGAGCGGGATGAGGACGGAGGCTATCAATATCTTGTCCGCAATGGGGTCCAGCAGTTTGCCAAGCGAGGTTACCTGCCCGGTGGACCTGGCCAGATGTCCGTCCAGCCAGTCAGTTATGGCCGCACCCGTGAAAAGAAGCGCCGCCGCAAAGCAGGAGTAGGCGGAAGGTTTTACGAGAAAAGCGATGATAAGCGGAACGATGAATATCCGCAACAGGGTGATCCTGTTGGGCAGATTTATTTTATTCAAGGGTTTTCCATCGCAAACACTTTTCCGTAGTCGTCCAAGTATTGCGGCGTGTCCGTGATGTGGATGGTGCCGTTCTTGTCTTCAAACCGATAGTAGGTCACCTTCCTCCTACGGGAGGAAGCCGGCTTCCAATTTCTCGCGTAATCCCCCATGACCCGGTCCACGTACTGGATTGTCTCCGGAAACGGCGGGACGCCGGAGTATTTAAGCACGGCGTTCTCCCCGGCGTTGTAGGCCGCCAGGGCCAGACTAAGGTCGCCGTGGAACCTTTCGATTAGCCGCTTGAGATGTTTTGCGCCGCCGTTGATGTTCTCGCCGGGGTCGTATACGTTCCTAACCTTGTACTTGTAGGCGGTGGGAAGCGTCAACTGCATGAGGCCGTGCGCGCCTTTCCTTGAAACGGCGTATTTGTTGAAGTCCGACTCGGCGGATATCACGCACTTTATCAGTTTCGGGTCGAGTCCGTGGGTTTTGCCGGCGGCGGCGATTGCCTCGGAATACCGAACGCTCTTATTGTTCCCTCTGGTCCCGACTGTTCGGCGCGCGTTGGATTTCCCGCCGCCGAAAAACGACGGCCCGTGGTCGGAAAAAATCATGGCGCCGTTTTCGTTCGTTTGCATGATAATGTCCGCATGGGTGTTCGGAACCGCAAAAAGGGACATGAAAACGCCGAACGTGATGGCGGTTTTCCTGACAAGCCTCCTACTCATATCGACAGTGTAATTAGAAAAATAGGTTCAGTCAAATTTTCGGGTTTATGCTGAACGCACGGTGGCGCGAGATTGCGGGAAAACGGGCGGCGGGTGACGGCGGAAGGCGGTTCTTTTCATCTTTCCCCCTTATTTTTCGGCATTTTTTTGCGGCGTCCGGCGCTTACGTCGCCTTCGCCAAGAGAACGGACGCATGGCCTCCGTCCGGAAGGGCGGACGCCAAGAAAATAGGGTTGGCGGTCTTATGGTGAAACCGGGGGGTATGGCCGCAAAACGGGGCTCCGACGGCCGGGAAGAATACGCCGTGTCGTTGGAGAGGCGGCTTAAAACGCTGGAGACCGTGGCGCGCATCGGGGCGATAATCACGTCGAGGTTGACGCTAAAGGAGCTCACTCAGGCGGTGGTGGAGCACCTTGGGCAGGTTTTGCGCTCCGACAGGGTGAACCTCGTGTTGTACGACAAAAAGGAGCGCACTTTGGCGTTTATCGCCTCCTTTTTTTCCGGCGAGAACAAAAGGGACGGGGCGGAGGTCTATCCGCTTAGCGACGGCATGAATTCTTGGATAGTCAAAAACCAAAAGCCGTTGTTGATAACGCGCGACTCGATCGAGGAATGCGAACGGATGGGCATACGCCACGGCGGGAAGCCGGCCAAATCCTGGCTGGGCGTGCCGATGTTCCACAAGGAGGAGGTGCTGGGGGTTCTTTCCGTGCAGGCTTACGACGAGCCGGGGGTTTACGACGATTCCTCCGTGGAGCTCCTGAGCCTCGTTGCGACGCAGGTGGCCGTCGCGGTTGTGAACGCCGAGCTGTACGAGACCATGGAAAAAAGGGAGAAGGAAAAGCAGCGGCTTTATTATTCCCTCACCCACGACCTCCTTTCGTTCGTAAGCCCGATGGACGGATACGCCGAAATGCTGAGGAGGGCGAAGGCGGAGGAGCTGGCCGAGCGCAAGGACGATATTGCGAAGTCCATAAAAAACGGCGTGAAAAAAATCTCGCGGTTCGTGGAGGACATTCTCTTCTACTCCAAGCTGGAGTCGGGAAAGATGGACCTACACGCGTCTCCGGCAAACATCTACCCGATAATCACGCTGTCGGCCTCGAACTTTTTCTCTGAACTGGCCTTGCGGAAACTGGCCCTGTACGTTGATGGAAAAAAATGCGACGTCGCGGAGGTGGATTTGCTCGGCGGCGTCCCCCTGGACGTGGCGGCGGCGAACGTCTTGTGCGACCAGATTCAAATAGAGCGGGTCCTTAACAATTGCATCCATAACGCCGTAAAGCACGCCAGGTCCCGCATTGACGTCAGGGTGGGGCGGCGGGACGGCGAGATCCTTTGCACGGTGTCGGACGACGGGGACGGAATGCCCGAGGAGCTGGCCCCGAAGGTTTTTGACGAATACTTTCAGGCCCAAAACGGCAAGAAAGGTGTGGGGTTGGGCCTTCCGTCGGTGAAAAGGATAGTCGAGCAACACGGCGGGAAGGTTTGGGTGGAAACGGCCAAAGGCAGGGGTTTTTCGTTTACGTTTACGCTCCCCGCCGCATAAAACCGTCGTCCACGCCGTCGAGGCCGGTTTTTTAATCCGCGACGAGAAAAATAAAATTCACGCCCCAATCGCACAATATGACAAAAAACCGGGTCTCCCTTGTCACCAGCGGGCGGCGGGACTAGCCGCATAACTGCGGCCCGCCGTATAAGACGTCACAAACCGCAGCGCCCCTGCCGCCGAAGGTGCGGTATCATGAAAAAATGAGACCGGAAAAAAGCGCGACGGAGGAGACCCGGGCGGAATCCGCCGTGGCGCTTGAAAGCCTTACGAGACGGTTCGGAGACATCACCGCCGTGGACTCGATCTCGCTTGAAATCAGCTACGGAGAGATTTTCGGCCTGCTTGGTCCGAACGGGGCCGGGAAAAGCACCACGATAAAAATCCTGACCACGCTCTTGGAGAAAAACTCGGGCTCGGCCAGGGTCGCAGGGTTCGACGTCGCCGAGGAGCCCTCCGAGGTGCGCAACCAAATCGGATACGTTCCGCAGGCTCTTTCGGCGGACGGCGGGCTGACGGCGTGGGAAAACCTGACGCTGACCGCCAAGCTATACGACATACCCGCAAGGGAGAGGGCGCCGCGGATTAACGACACGCTGGGGTTCATCGGCCTCGCGGAATTTGCGGACAGGCTCGTCAAGACCTTTTCCGGCGGCATGATAAGAAGGCTGGAGCTGGCCATGGCGATGCTCCACCGGCCAAGGATACTCTTCCTCGACGAGCCGACCATAGGGCTGGACCCCGTGGCGAAACGGGCGATGTGGGAAAAACTGCTGGAGCTAAAAAAGGGGTACGGAATGACCATACTACTGACGACACACGACATGGACGAGGCAGACCTGCTTTGCGACAGGCTGGCCATAATGCACAAGGGGAGGATAACGGCCTCGGGGACGCCGGCGGGGCTCAAGGCTTCCGTGGGGGAGGGCGCGACGCTCGAGGACGTGTTCGCCCGCTACAGCAAAGGGGTCATGACGGAAGGAGGAAGCTACAGGGATGTTCGCCAAGCAAGAAGAACGCTCAACCGCCTCGGATAAAGGGTCCGCCGTCGCCAGGTTTTGCAAACATACGCTGGCCGTCGCCGAGGTTGAACTGATAAAACTTCTTCGCGACCCGACGGAACTGTTCACCCGCGCCGTACAGCCGGTCCTCTGGATAGTGATCTTCGGGCAGGTTTTCAGCCGCGCGCGGGGGGTTCCCACCGGCAACATCTCCTACCTGGCTTTCATGACGCCCGGGATACTCGCCCAAAGCGTCTTATTCAGCGCGATATTCTACGGGATAGCCGTCATCTGGGAGCGCGACCTGGGCATATTACACAAAATGCTCGTGAGCCCCGCCTATCGCGCCGCCCTGGTGCTGGGCAAGGCGCTTTCCTCCGGTCTGAGGGGGATCTCCCAAACGATAATTATTTACCTAATCGCGCTCGTGATGCACATCCCGGTCCGGCTCGAATTTTTAGCGATCACGGAAGTTCTCTTCGCGGTTGTTCTTGGCTCGGCCATTTTCTCGACCTTTTCCCTCATCATCGCCTGCGTGGTCAAGACCCGAGAGCGATTCATGGGAATCGGCCAGGTGATGACCATGCCGCTTTTTTTCGCCAGCAACGCCATTTATCCGCTCGAGCTGATGCCGCGCTGGCTTAGGGTCATAGCGCTGGGGAACCCGCTGACCTACCTTGTGGACGCCCTTCGGGGGCTGATGATAACCGGCGGCGTGACGACGAGCGGTTATGCGGTTGATTTTGCCGTGCTGGCCGTGGTCTTTCTCGCCATGCTTGCGACCGCGTCCCGAATATACCAGACGCTGGCGAAATGAAGGCGAACGCGGCGCGAAAGGCGGCGGTTCTCCTTCTCGCGGCGTTTTTGGGGGTTTCCCCGCCAGCCTTCGCCTCAAAGGGGGCCGGAAACGTCGAGGTATATTTCTCGCCGAGAGGGGGCGTGACTGGGGCGATTGTCCGTGAGATTGACGGCGCGTCGAAAAAAATACTCGTGCAGGCGTATTCCTTCACCTCAAAACCGATAGCGAACGCCCTGATAAGGGCGGAAAGGCGCGGGGCGGAGGTGACCGTGATAATCGACGGCGGCGAATTGGGATTGAAGGGAAAACCGAGGGGCGCCGGCTCGTTCGGCAGGCGGCAAAAACGCGCAATATTCAACGCCGCGTGGCTTTTTAAGGGGACCGGAATAAGGCTTTATGCGGACGACAAGCACGAGATAGCTCACAACAAAGTCATTATAATCGACGACAAGACGCTGATAACCGGCTCGTTCAACTTCACCCGCCAGGCGGAGGAGGAAAATGCGGAGAACCTGCTGGTGATCAAGGACAACCCCGCGCTAGTCGAAAAATACGTTGGCAACTTCAACTACCACCTCCGCCACTCGCTGATGTATGGCGCCGGCAAAGCGCCATTGCGGAAGGATTAATTTTCCTATACGATACTTAATTCCGGTTTAAGCAGGTTTATGTGCGCCCGTAGTTCAGATGGATAGAACGTCAGATTGCGGTTCTGAAAGTCGGGGGTTCGAATCCCTTCGGGCGCACCATTTTTTTGCTTGATACCCCGCGGCGCAAGATTGAAGTCGGCGCGTAAGGGCGTGGAATCCCCACGGGGGAGGCGGGTGTTTCCGGAAAAAACCGGAGAGGTGGCCGAGCGGCTGAAGGTGCACGCCTGGAAAGCGTGTGTGCAGAAATGTACCGGGGGTTCGAATCCCCCCCTCTCCGCCATATTTATATTTAACCGTTTCCGGACAAATAGTCGGAGAGGTGGCCGAGTGGTTGAAGGCGATGGTCTCGAAAACCATTGTACGGGAAACCGTACCGGGGGTTCAAATCCCTCCCTCTCCGCCATAAACAAAAACGTTCCCCATTAAGCGGCTTCGCGGACGCCTTCGCGCGGCTCCGGCGCGAACCGGGGGGTCAGAAATCCCTGACAAACCGGATTAAAAGCCTGACGCCGATTCCAGCGCTACCGGAAGTCATGTACGGCGTCCGGGGTTTCGCCCCGTAGGCGGTGCCGGCGATGTCGAGGTGCGCCCAGGGGTAGTCCGTGAATTTTTTCAAAAAGGCGGCGGCGGTGATCGCGCCGCCGTATCGGTCCCCCACGTTTTTAACGTCCGCCACCTGGCTTTTAATCTGGTCGTCGTAATCCTCCCAAAGCGGCAGTTGCCAGCACCTTTCGCCCGTCTTCTCCCCCGCTTCGCGCACGGCGTCTATCAGTTTCTGGTCGTTGCCCATCAGGCCGCTTGCGTGGACGCCCAGCGCGACCATGCACGCGCCGGTGAGGGTTGCCATGTCCACCACGGCGCGCGGCTTATACCGCTTTGCGTAGCCAAGCGCGTCGGCCAGTATCAGCCGCCCCTCGGCGTCCGTGTTTATTATCTCCACCGTCAGGCCGGTCAGGCTTCGGGCCACGTCCCCGGGTTTCGTGGCCCTGCCGCCGGGCATGTTCTCGGTGCACGGCACCAGGCCCACGATGTTTTTGCGCAACTTCAGGGACGCCGCGGCGGTCATCGCGCCTATCACGGCGCCGCCGCCGCTCATGTCGAACTTCATGTCCTCCATGTTGGCCGAAGGCTTTATTGAGATGCCCCCGGTGTCGAACGTCAGCCCCTTGCCGACCAGCACTATCGGCTTCTCGCGCTTCGCGCCGTTGAAATACTCCATGACGATGAATTTCGGCGGTTCCGCGCTCCCTTTGGCCACCGCGAGGAAGGAGCCCATCCCGAGCCGCTCTAGGTCCTTCTTTTCGAGGATGCGGCATTTCACGCCGACCTTCCGGCATTCCTTAAGCGCGGCGTTGGCAATGTATGTCGGCGTGGCGGTGTTTGCGGGCTGGTTACCCAAGTTTCTGGCCAGCGCCACCCCTTTGCAAAGTTTCTCGGCCGTGTCAACGCCAGCCCCGACGTCCTCCCTGTCCCCGCCGCAGGCGAAAACGACCGAGCGCAGGTCGCCCCCGTTTTCCTCCGGCTTTTTCTTGTATTCGTCGAACTTGTAAAGCGAGAGTAGAATCCCCTCCGCCGCGCACTGTGCCAGCTCGTCCGCCGGGTTTTTCTTGGACGCCAGTCCGCTTATGGAAAGGGCGAGGCTCTCCGCGCCGGACTCCCTTGCGGCCAGGGCGGCTTTGGCCGAGGCGCGGCGCAACAACTCGCCGGAAAAATCGTCCTTGCTCCCCAACCCAACCAGGAGGATGGAATCGGCGGGCAGTTTGCCCAGCGTGTCCACCCTGCGGACCGAAAGTTTCTTGGGGACGAAAATTTTCTTTTTTAAGATGGCGGAAATGCGCCCGCCCAGCTTGCCGTCGAGGGTCTTGGGGGCCTTGTCCCCCTCGAAAAGAAAAATTACCGTCGCGTCCGCCTTAACGACGGTTATGTCCGACTTTTGAACCCGTAGCCTTGTCATCCATCAACCCCCTCTTAAAAGTTTAGGTAATAATACCACCGGAGGGCCGGAATCGGGATATATTAGGCGTGTTATGCGCGCATTGACGTTTTGGTTTTTTGCTTTATTCCTATTTTTCCAGGCGGGACCCGCCGGCGCCGGAAACGACAGGGACTTCACGGCCGCCTCCTTCCAATTTGACGCGGGCGCCCAGAACCCGGTGGTCTCGAAAAAGTTCGACTGCAAGATAAAAACGGTCGAGCAGGGGCCCGTTAGGGTAATAACCATCTCGAGCTTCATATCCGCCAAATCGGCGCCGGACGTGATAATAAGGGTGATTTCCTCCGAAAGTTCGGTGGCGAACATAATTTACAACTCCAAGATGGAGGTGGTGGCCGAATACCCCAAGGGGGACTTGATCGGCCCCAACGTATTTTTGTTTAAGGGGGGGGACGAAAAGCGGAAGGTGGAGGGCAGATGGTATCTGGATCAGGATTACATGATGAGCGACTTCTCCGTCTCCGACCCAAAAGGCGCGATAATCTATAAGGAGACGGTCATCTATCAGGCGAAAAAGCCGTCCCGCAAATAAGAAGGCGTCCTTCACCCAGTGCGCGAGCCCCGGACGGGTAGTGCCTCAGTTTGAAAATAATCGAAAAAGAAGGATGCGGGATTGCTTCGCTACGCTCGCAATGACAAATACTTGTCAGAAGGATGCGGGATTGCTTCGCTACGCTCGCAATGACAAATACTTGTCATCGCGAGACCTCTGAAAGAGGTCGTGGCGATCCCCATCAATTTCAAACTGAGGCACTACCCCCGGGCGCACCCGGAACCAAGAGGCCGCTGTCGGCCGTCACACCGCAATTCCGACGATGACCTGCTCGGCTGGCGTTACCCGACCTATTCCGCCTGGCGCTTCGCCAACTGCTCGCTAAATTGGGCCGCCGTTGCCGGGTCAAAATTGGACAGTATTTTCGAGGACTTTCTGGGGGTCATTGACATCAGAATTTTTAGGGCTATTCCCCTGTCCATCGTCTTTAGCCTCGCCGCGGCGTCGGCCGGGGGCATCGAGGAATAGGCCTCGATGAGGACGGCCACGTTTTTTGCGTCCAAGTCGTCGCGAATTTTCACGAGTTCCTCGAGTTTTTGCTGAACCCGCTTAAACTCCTCTATTTTCTTTTCTATCTCCTGTTCGATGGCGCGTAATTGCGCCTCCTTGCCGTTTAACAGCTCCTCCCTCTTGGCAAGCTCTTCCTGCTTCTTTTGCAGGTCGGAGGCCATTTCAATGCTCATCTTCTCGGCGGGGCTTTGTATGCCCTGTTTTTGCCCCTCCGACTGCTTGTCCTGAGCAAACGCGAAGGGGAATCCTAAAAGAGCCGGTTCGGCGATGGAATATCCGGCGAAGCCCGCCAAAAGGAGAATTATGACAAGTCTTGTCCTCATGGCCCCTCCTTAAACCAAATGTTCGCGGCGATCTCGTCCATTAAAATCCTTTCCCTTAGACGCTCCTCCCGTACGTGGGCGGCGAGCCTCCGTTCCCTTAAGACTTCCAGCATCCGTTTTCGCCTAACGCATTCCCGGAGTTCGCCCTGTTTTTTCCTCATCCTTCCCCCGCTCTCCCCCAACTCCTTTTTTTTAAGCTCGACGTCGACGTCGCGCCAGATAAGAAAGTTGGAGTAAAGTCTCAGCGTCATAACGTCCGTCGGTCGTGCAAGAAGGCCGTTTAGCTCCGTTGACTTCGCCTCCCTGTCCGCGGAAAGCGCCAGAAGTTCGGCTACGATTTTGCGGTGTTCCGCGTTGACCGCCGCGAGCTCCTTCTGCTTTTCCTCCTCCCGCCTTTTGCGGAAGTTTAAGACCGGTTGCAAGCCGAACCTGAACACGGGTTAAAAAATCCCTTCGAGCATTTTAATCGTCGTCCGCAGGTCGGTTTTCTCGCCCGTCCCCTGCTCCAAAAACGCGTTTATCCTGCCTATTTTTTGGATTGCATAGTCAATGTCGGGGTTGGAGCCGTGTGCGTAGGCGCCGATGTTTATTAGGTCCTCGGCCTCCTTGTACACCGACAATGTGCGGAACAGTTTTTTTGAGAGGGCGGCGTGTTCCGGAGAAACAACGTCCATCATAACCCTGCTGACGGAGTGAAGCGGGTCTATGGCGGGGTAATGCCCCCTTTCCGCCAAGGCCCGGGAAAGAACCACATGCCCGTCCAGAATGGCCCGGGATGCGTCAGATATCGGTTCGGCGAGGTCGTCCCCCTCCACCAAAACCGTGTATAAGCCCGTGATGGTCCCCTCGTCTTCGGTTCCCGCGCCGGCGCGCTCCAAAAGGCGCGGCAAAAGCGCGAAGACCGACGGGGTGTATCCCTTCGTGGCGGGAGGCTCGCCGATTGAAAGCCCTATCTCCCTCTGTGCCATCGCGAACCTCGTTAGCGAGTCCATCAACAGCAGGACGTCCTTTCCACGTTTGCGGAAGTATTCGGCTATCGCGGTTGCGGTGAATGCCGCCCGCAACCGAACCAACGGCGTGTTGTCGGACGTGGCCGTCACCAAAACCGAGCGCTTTAGCCCCTCGGAGCCCAGGCTTTTGTCTATAAACTCCCTTACTTCCCTGCCGCGCTCTCCGATGAAGGCTATGACGGCAACGTCGGCGTCGGTGTGCTTGGCCATCATTCCCAAAAGTACGGATTTGCCGACCCCGGTGCCGGACATTATCCCGATTCGCTGTCCCCTGCCGCACGTAATGAGCCCGTTTATGGCGCGTATGCCCATACAAAGCGGCCTTGTGATACGTTTTCTCTTCACGGGGTTTACCGGATCGGCGTAGAGCGGCGTTTCGTCGCCGCATTTAAGCGGCCCCAGCCCGTCGAGCGGTCGTCCAAGCCCGTCCAACACGCGGCCGAGCACTGATTCGTCCACCCTGACCACCGCCTTTCTTCGGACGGCCACTATCTTGCTTCTAGGATGTATGCCCTGGAGCGTCGAAAGCGGCATCATTAGAATCCTTCCGTCGCGGAAGCCCACCACCTCAACCTCGACCGGGTCGCCGTCGTCCTTCGGGTAAACTCGACATATGGAGCCCACCGGAACGTCCGGCCCGTCCCCCTCCACCACGAGCCCTATGATCCTCTCCACGTGTCCTATGGGAACGGCCTTGCGAGAGACGCCGAGCGACTCCCTGTATTTTGCCAAGTCTGGCCCCACGTCCTTACTCCAGTCGTTCCTTAAAGGTTCGAAGAATTTCTTCCAGCCTCCGCTCCACCGTGGCGTCGAGCATTCCTATGTTGGTCTTTATCAGGCAACCGCCGGGGGTTACGGAGTTGTCAACGACGAACTCGAGGTTTTCCAAGTTTTCCAATTCGTTTAGAAAGGTTTCGCGCATGGACGAGGCCGAATCAACGTCACGCTTGTTCATGCGCACCACGACTGATTGTTTTGAGTGTAATTCCGCCAGGGCTTTGCGAATGACGCCCGCGATTATGTTTTTATCCTCCCTTATCTCCTTCACCAATATGTCCGAGGCGACGAGGATTATCAGGTCTATCATCTCCTTTTCGGACTTGGAGTAGAACTCGTCGCGCGAACCCGCGAGTTTTTGCACCCCCTCCTTCAGGGCGCGTATCAAGGACGAGGCCTCGGCGGCGTATTCGCTTCTTCCCTCGTCGCGCCCCTCTTTTAGCCCCTTGTCAAAAGCATCTTGAAATGCCTCCTGCCTGACGGCCGAAGCCCTCCCTTTCGCGTCCGCAGTTGTTGCGTCCGACTCGTCCAAGGTCTTGTTAATAATTTCATCCCTGCGGCGCCCCCCGCCGTACTCAAAGTCAAACCCGCCCAGGACGAACTCGCCGTCCTTTTTTGTCGTGCGATCCGGCGAAAATTCCGCGTCGCCCCCCTTGGGACGATCCTGCTTGAACCCCGCCTCCGGCTTCCTTCCATGTTCCCCGGGCTTTTCCGGCTCCGGAGTCCAATTTTTACGGCCGAATTTCCCGGCGTTTTCGCCTTCTTTGCCGGACAAAACGCTAAACAAGTTCTTCTCCGCCGCCTGCGAGGATGACCTTGCCCTCCTCCTCCATTTTCTTCACGATGCGGAGTATTTTTTGTTGCGCCTTCTCCACGTCGGACAACTTTACGGGCCCCAGGGATTCCAGATCCTCCCTCATCATTTCTGCGGCGCGTTTTGACTGGTTTCTGAATATCTTTTCCTTCAACGGTTCGGAGGAGGTCTTGAGCGCCAACACGAGGTCGTCCTTGCTTATCTCCTTCAATATCGTCTGCATTCCCCTGTCGTCCACGTTCATGAGGTCTTCAAAGACGAACATCAGGCTTCTTATTTCCTCCGCCAATTCCGGGTGGGACGTCTCAATTTCAGAGAGTATGGCGGACTCCATGTTGTGGTCCAGGTGGTTCACCAGTTCGGCCACGGATTCGACGCCGCCGAGCCTGCTCCCCTCGATGGCGCCGGCGCTTTGGAATTCGGCGGCAAGGGCCACGTCCAGGTCGGCGACTATGGAGGGGTTAACCCTTTCCATCGTGGCCATCCTGAAAACGATTTCCGAGCGGAACCTTTCGGGCATGTTCTTAAGGATGTCGGCCGCCTGGATGGAGTCCAGATGGGCTAGTATTATGGCCACCGTCTGTGGATATTCGTTTCGCAGGAAGTTTGCCACCGTCTTAGAGTCGAGGTGGCGGATTGCGTCCAAACCGCCTCCGAAGTCCTCTGTCTGACCGGGCGCCGCAATCTTTGAGAGAACCTCCTCGACTTTCTTCGAATCCATCATTTTTCCAAGCAGTTTTTTAAGGTAATCCCTCCCCCCGGCGAGCATGCCCCCCGCTCCGGATTCCAAGGCCTCGAAGAATTCCTTGACGACCCCGTCTACAACTCCCGGCTCTATGTTTTCCATCAAGGACATTTGGGTGCCGATTTGCTGAATCTCCTTGTCCGTCAGGAGAGAAAAAACCCTTGACGCCAAAGCGTCCCCCAACGTCACCATTAGCACGGACGCCTTTTCCGGCCCCGTCAGGTTATGAGCCGTTTTACGCGCCACTGTTGTTCCTTCTTTCCATAACTTGTTTCAAGACCTATTCAGGTCTTTGCCTTCTTTATCCAAGACCTGACCAATTCAGCCGCCTGTTCCGGATTCGCCGCTATCACTTCGGAGAGCCGCTTGCGGTAGTCCAATTCCTCCCCCTCGTTCTTCTCATTCTTCTTGGCCGCTAGTCTGTTGATGTCCTCCTCCATCTTGGCTATCATCAGCGGGAGCGCCTTGAGCTCCTCGGACTCCAAATTCGTCCTCCCCACCGCCTTCGTCAAGGGGCGGAGGAGGAAGAAGAACAAGACCGCCCCCGCAATCCCGATACCGGCATATTTGGCTAGGGCGAGGGCGAATTCCCTTTGCGCGTCGGCGGCGAGGGTTTGCGCCTCTTCCGCAACCGGAGTCTCGTCGAACTGCATGCTTTCGACCGTCACGGCGTCCTGTCGGTTTGCGTCGAACCCTATGGCGGTCCTAACCAGGTTTTGAAGCGTCGTTTTTTCCTCGGCGCTTATGTGCTGAAAATCCCTCGACACTTTGCCGTCCTGCCCCTTGACCTCCTTGTATTTCCCGTCGACCATCACCGCCACGGAAAGCTTTTTGACCAGCGCCCCGGGCTCGAATATCGTCTTAACCACCTTGTTTACCTCGTAATTGACGGTTCGGTTCGATTTTTCGGTTTCGGCGGGTTTGCCGCCGGGCATGGCGACCGCGGCGCTTTCGGGAAGGTTTCCCTGCACCCCGGCAACGCCCGCCGGAAGCCTGGCGCCGACGGTCTTTTCGTCGTTTCGTTGCTCGCTTCGGGCGACCTGGCCCTCCGGGTCGTAAAGTTCCTCCGTCCTTTGCTCCTGTTTGAAGTCAATCAACGCGCTCACCCTCACTATGGCCTTGCCGGTCCCAACCGCCTTCTCAAGCATGGTGCGGACCCGTTTTTCGATCTCTGACTCGTAGTTCTTCCTGTAATCCATCTGCTTGTTGGAAAGTTTTGTGGCCTCGTCATCCCCGTCCTCAGGGAGACTTAGAATGGCTCCGCTCGAGTCCACCACCGTGATCTCGGAGGGGGACAGCCCCTCCACTGACGAGGCGACCAGATGCGTCACGCCTT
This sequence comes from Nitrospinota bacterium, assembly GCA_016194375.1. GTDB lineage: Bacteria > Nitrospinota_A > UBA7883 > JACRGQ01 > JACRGQ01 > JACQEX01. The sequence continues at coordinate 7,921 of JACQBU010000132.1, read as the reverse complement.
CCACCTGTTGCTTGGAAAGCTTTTTGTTCCCCTTCAGTTTGAGGACGACGGACGCGGTCGCCTTTTGCTTGTCCTCGTCAAACAACGATTTTGTCGGGATGGAGATGTGCACCCTTGAGGATTGCACCGCGCCGATGGAGTTGATGGTCCTTTGGAGCTCCCCTTGGAGCGCCCTTCGGTAGTTTAGCTTCTGCACGAATTCGGTCATTCCAAACGAGGTTTTGTCGAATATTTCAAATCCAACACCGCCTCCTGATGGCAACCCCTCCCCCGCCAACTCAAGCCTGAGCTGGTACACGTCTTTGACCGGCACGCTTATGGCGTTGCCCCCGAGTTCGAGTTTGTACTGGATTTTGCGCTCCTTAAGTTTTTCGGAGATGGAAAGGGCGTCTTCCTGCGAAAGGTTCGCGTATAGCAGGGAGTATTCCTCGCCGCCGGAAAAATAGCTTGCGACCAGTATCCCGGCGAGAACCAACAGGCCAAACGCGGCTATCGCAACCTTTTTTCCGGCGGGCAACTCCGCGAACATTTTCGCGAACTGGGCCAATCCGTTCTTCAACTGGCTAAAAATCGCCGCTCCCCCCCTGCCCTGCCGTTACGTGCGCAGCGCCTATTTGTTGCCAATGTCTATGGCGCGTTGCGCCATGCCCTTGATGGTGCTTATTACCGCCGAGTTAGCCTCGTATGCCCGCGTGGCCGAAAGCATGTCGACCATCTCCTTCATCAGGTTCACGTTCGGCATCAAGACGTATCCCCCCGCGTCGGCGTCCGGATGTGACGGGTCATAAACCTTCTGAAATTCCGACTGGTCGTTGGTTATGCCCGCCACGCTCGGCGCGCTGATATTTTCTTCCAACAATCCGCCAAAGGAGTCCCGGACAGGAACCGCCGACAAAATCACGTTTTTACGAACGTAGGGCCCCCCTTCCGGGGTTCGGGTGGTGTTTATGTTTGCAAGATTGCTGGAAACCACGTTCATCCTCGTTCTCTGGGCGCTCATCCCCGATGCGCTCACGTTCATCGAAGATATCAAATCCATGTTAAATCTCCTTCATTACTGCGCAGAAAGACTCATGACCCTTTTCAACGACCCCAATTCTTTGTCGACTATGGCGGCGTATGCGGAATATTTGATTTGGTTTTGGGCAAGTTTTACGGCTTCCTTCTCTAAGTTCACCGAGTTGCCGTCTATCCGCGGGCTTTCGTTTATTTCCTCGGGAATCAGCTCCATCCGGTTTATGTCCGTAACCGGGAGGTGGCGAGAATCGGTTTTAGCCATGCCGCCGTTTTCCTTGAATTTCAGCGCCTCGGCCAAGGTTTGCTCAAAATCTTTAAATTCATGAGCCTTAAATCCCGGGGTGGAAATGTTGGCGGTGTTGGATGAAACTTGGGCGGTTGATTCGGCCACAAAATTAAGCGCTTTTGAAGCCAGCTCAATTCCCGGGGTTGTCAATCCAAATATCTTCATACCGTCAAAACTCCCCTCAACGATACTTTATAAACAATTTCATACCTTTTGGGTAGCAATAATAATACCATATAAATTCGGCGTAAAAAAGCAATATGTTGTCCATCGTCCCCCCCCAAAATTTTTCCTTAACTGCCGTTTAGCGTCAAAACTGATGACGTCTTCCGTTACTTACTTTGTTCACCTTCCAACCGCGGTTTCATTCCATTCGGTAAAATACTCGTGGTAGGCAAAATCTGCCTGATCATAAAGTGCGCCGAATGGGGTTCCTCAGCTCTTAAACATCCTGTTTTGAGAGAAACGCGTTGTTTTTAAAATGTTGTCCGAATTTGGCACGACTATTGAGACTAAGAGTGCCAGATGAAGAAAATAAAAGAATTATGATGCGGACGGAGAAAAAATGAACTTAGGTATAAATACATTAAAGGAATTGACGCCGATTTTTTGCGGCAACGCCGCCGTCATGCTGATGTCCAAAATCGGCGGAGCGACCGCAGGGTCGGATTCATTCACTTCCGTGATGGACGGGATGGGCGCGTCAAGTGGCGCGCAGAATCAACAGGCGAACTTTGGCGGTTTTCAGACCAATCAAACGGGGCAAACCGATTTCAATTCATCCCGGCAGCGGGTTGACCAGTCTTTGACTGCCTTACAATCGGGTAATCAGACGTTTAATCACTCTCGGGTCCAATCTGCGTCCAATCAAGCCGTTAGACAACCCGAACCGTCCCAAAACACGCCTGCGAATTTGCCGGCGAACAACCAGAATCCCGCAAAAACCTCCGGAAGCGCCTCGCAGTCGAACAGCGTTGACGCCACGCAACAAGGCGGAACCGCCAACTCGGCCGGCGACAAGAGCAAAATAAGGGATCAAACGGCCGTCCCCCAAACAGACCCGACGAGCGCCGTGGTCCAGCAGAGTGTAACGATGGCGGATTTGTTAAAAACCTTAAATTTAAGCCCCGACCAGCTGACCAAAATCGCCGCGGCATTTAACGCTACTCCGGATCAACTCGGAAAGATTCAGGTTGTTGTCGGCATAAACGCCCAATCAAACAACGCGGTCTCAATAGGCGCGACCAAGTTTATCATCAAGGTTGCCGAGGTTCTCAACCTAAACAAATCCCAAACAGACTCGCTTTTTTCGGCGTTGAAAATCTCGTCCGTCGAGGTCAAACCCATTGCCGCCCCCTTTGCGGGGAGTAACGAAGTCGTCTCCCCCTTGCAAATGACGACGGCAAACGTGGCTTTGGCGGCGCAGGTTCCCGCCAGTGAAGTTAAGCAGATTGTCCAACCGGATGCCGGCGGCAACAACCTTAGTTTCAACGCTCCGTCCGGTTCCAACACGACCGCTACGACCCAACAGACTAATTCCGTTTCCGTCGCGGGCGGTTTTAACGCGGTCTTAAACGCGGCCTCCGCAAACGGCGGCGCGGCGGGCGCCGGCAACCAGTCGCAGGCCGTTTCGGTCGTTGCCGCGGCCCAGGAACATTCGAACTCCGCGATTATGGGTCAGATTATCGAGAAAGCCACGATTCTAAGCCTTCCGAACGCCACGGAAACAAAGATGAGCCTTTCCCCGGAAAAGCTCGGCACCGTCGACATAAAACTAACTATGACCGACTCAAGCGTCAACGCCTCGATTGTCGTGGGCTCCGACGCCGTCAAACAGGTAGTGGAAAAAAACTTGGACCAACTTAGACTGGCGCTCAACCAACAGGGGATCATGGTCAGCCAAATGAACGTATCCGTAGGGCGGCAGGGGGAACAGTCCTTTGGAAACGGCGGCTTAAACGGACAAAATGCCAACGGCGGATCAGGTTCCGGTGGCGTCAACGCAGTCGCCACGCCGGATATTCTCGCCTTAAAACCATCCGGCGCGTACGGCAGAACGGGCCTTATCCTTGTTGACCTTACGGCTTAAAGGGGGAACAAAATGTCAACTTCACCGGTAGGAACGGGCATAAATTCAACGGCGGCTTCCGCGGCCGCAACGATTAAGAACCCGAACGCCGCCATGAATCAGTCCGATTTCCTGAAGCTGTTGATAGCCCAGTTGAAAAACCAAAATCCGCTCTCACCTATGGACGGCACCCAGTTTACCTCGCAGATGGCCCAATTCAGCTCCCTTGAGCAGTTGACCAACATCAACACGAATTTGGCCGGTCTTTCGCTGGTGACCTCGGCGATAAACAATTCCGAGGCGATGAGTATGATCGGAAAAACGGTGGTGGCTGTCGGCAACACGATCGGCGTCACAAATGGAACTCCGTCGCCGATATCGTTTAACCTGCCGAGCCCGTCCCAAACCACCAACATATCCGTCGCCGATTCGTCCGGGAATGTGGTGGGGTCGTTCCAAGCAGGACCGCTTGGGGCCGGGAATCAAACCGTTCGGTGGAACGGCAAAGACGCAAACGGAAACGCGTTGCCGGACGGCGCATATACGTACGCCGTCAACGCGGCGGACGCAGGCGGCAACACGATCAACGCCGCAACGTATTTAAGCGGAGTGGTCCAATCGGTGAGCATACAAAACGGCGTGAGCATGCTCAACGTGGGCAACAGCCAGGTAAGCCTAAGTAGCGTCACACAGGTCGGCCAATAATAACGATCAACAAAATGTATATAAATTAAATGGGAGGATGAAATGAGTCTGGGAACGGCGATGTTTACCGGCATAAGCGGTATCTCTACCTTCGGCAACGCGATGAACGTCATCGGCGACAACATAGCAAACGTAAACACCATCGGCTTCAAAGGCTCCTCTTCGCAGTTCGGCGCGTTGCTTTCAACCACCATGACCACCTCCGGGGCGAACTCGATTCAGGTGGGTCACGGCGTGTATCTGGCCGGGGTTCAAACAAACTTCACCCAGGGATCCTTCCAATCAACCGGTAGCTCTACGGACATGGCCATCCAGGGGAACGGATTTTTTGTGGTGAGGGACCCGAGCGTGGGAACCAACTTCTATACCCGCGCCGGAAGCTTTACGCAGGACTTGAACGGCAACCTCGTGAACACATTGGGTGACATAGTCCAGGGCTTCAACCAAATCACAAAAACAGGAGCCGTGTCGGACGTCAATGTCATAAGCATGCAGTCCAGCCCCCCGAAGGTGTCCACGAATTTTACGCTGGGAGCCAACCTTGACTCCACGGCACAACCGATTACCGGCGGAGCGGCCGCGCTCGCCACGGCGCTGGCCGCCACCCCCCCCAACCCCCCGACGCCGACATATTCCACGACCTTCGACTTATTCGACGCGCAGGGAAACCGCGTCACGATGACCGCAAACTTCTGGAACACCGGCGTGCCCGGAACCGTGACCGCGCCCGGCGTGAACACGGACTGGGCTTACCAATTGGTGCCACCCACGGGCGACGCGATAACGGGCGGCACGGGAACGCTGGAGTTCGACGGGTCCGGCACGCTTGTCGGCGTGAACAGCACGGCCGCGTTGAACACAACCAATCCAACACTCGCTATCACGCCTCCGGGGGCCAACCCCTCCCCTATTAACATCACTTGGAACGCCTTTGACAATGCCGGCCACCCGACTATTACAAGCTATGCGGCCTCGTCCGGCACCATCAGCCTAACGCAGGACGGCTACACCAGCGGCGCGCTTAAAGGACTTCAGGTAAACACTTCGGGCGTGTTGTCCGGCGTTTACACGAACGGCCAGACGGTCCCCCTTTATCAGCTTCAACTCGCAAACTTTGCCGACCCTTTCGGTCTAAACCGGATAAGCGGCACTTTGTACAGCCAAACCGCGACCTCGGGCCAGCCAATAAACGGCCTGGCAAACAGCGGCGGACTCGGTAGCATCCAAGGGAACACTCTGGAGCTTTCCAACGTGGATTTGGCCACGGAGTTCGTCAACATGGTCCAGACCCAGGAGGGCTACCAGGCGAACTCGAAGATCATCACGACGAGCGACTCGATGACGCAGACCATCTTGGGGATTATTAGATGATGAAATAAAAAGTCATTAACGGGAAGGCGGCTTTAATGGAAATCCACCTCCATCCTTGAGGCCGCCGACCGACCTTCCTTTTTCCCCCGATGCACGCCCCGCTTTATCGGAACGGTAAAGCGGGGTAAAATTCCACGATGCAAAACGACCTCACCCTTATTTCTGCCAACCTCGCGTTGATTGGGCGAAACATCCGGGACGCGTCCACGCGCGTCGGGCGCGACCCTTCGGAAATAACGATCGTGGCCGCGACAAAAACGGCGGAAGTCGAGGCGGTGCTCGAGGCGATAAAAAGCGGGGTTAAGGTCGTCGGTGAAAGCAGGGTGCAGGAGGCCGTTAGAAAGCACGGGATAATCGGCGACCTGGTCGAATGGCATTTCATCGGCCCTTTGCAAAAAAACAAGGCGAAATACATCCCGGGTTTATTTTCGCTCGTCCATTCGGTGGACTCGCACGGCCTCGCGGCGGAGTTGGATAGGAGGGCCGGATTGGCCGGAAAAGTAGTGCGAATATTGCTTGAAATCAACATAGGGGGGGAGGGGAGCAAACACGGAATCGCGCCGTCCGCGGCCGTCGAGGAATGCAAAAAAATATCCTCCCTAAAAAACCTGCGCTTGGCCGGCCTGATGGCCGTCCCGCCGCCGGCGGACGACCCGGAAAAAAGCAGGCCGCATTTCCGGCGGATGGTCGCAATAAAAAACGAGCTTGAGCGATTAAAGCTGGAAAACGCGGACTTTGATATATTATCATTTGGTATGACAGACGATTATGTGGTCGCCGTAGAAGAGGGCGCCACGCATTTAAGGATTGGAAGGGGGATTTTTGGCGAGCGATAAATCAAGGCGCAACAGGATAGGAGTCCTGGGGGCCGGAGTCATGGGGGAGGCCATCATAGGGGGACTTATTAAGTCCGGATTTTGCCCGGCCTCCGACGTGTCCGTCTCCGACGCCCTCGAACCGAGGGTTGAGCACATGCGCTCGAAATACGGCGTCAAGGCGTTCAAGGACAACATCAAGGTGGTCGGCGCCGCCGACGTTTTGGTCGTCGCCGTCAAGCCTGACGTCCTGCCGGACCTTTTGCAGGAAATAGGCCCCCATTTGGGGGAAAACGTCATCTTGGTCAGCATCGCCGCCGGAGTCAAGCTGTCCAACATCGCCTGGTGGGCAAAGGGCAAGGTGGTGCGCGCCATGCCGAACATTTGCGCGCAGGCGGGGGAGGGGATGACCGCACTAGCGCACACCTCTAACCTAACCCACGAGGACATGGAACTGGTCCATAAACTTTTTGAGTCGGTTGGAAAGGCGATTTGGGTGGACGAAACCAAGATGGACGCGGTTACGGCCATATCGGGTTCCGGCCCGGCGTACATATACCTCGTCATGGAAGCCATGACACAGGGGGGCGTCGAGTGCGGGCTTTCGCTGGCCCAGTCGCGGGAGCTTGTCAAACAGACAGTGAAGGGGGCCGTGGCCCTCCTGGAGAACGGCGGCACTCCCGCCGAATGGAGGGAAAAGATCATGTCGCCGAACGGCACGACCGCCGCCGCCCTGCACAAATTGGAGTCGCGCGGCGTGCGCGGTGCGTTCCTTGACGCCGTCCTCGCCGCGGCGCAACGCTCAAAAGAGCTGGGCTGATGTTCGTCCTTGGCAACCTAATAAACGCCGCCGCGATGGTGCTGGACATGGTTCTGCACATCGCGATGTGGCTGATAATAATTCGCGCCCTCATATCGTGGGTTTCGCCGGATCCATACAACCCGATTGTGCAGTTCCTGATAAGGGCCACCGATCCGATGCTAAGGCCGATTCAACGGCTAGTGCCCCCCGTTTCCGGGCTGGACCTTTCCCCGCTTATCGCCATTTTCGCCATATATTTTCTCCAGGCCTTCCTTGTTGCGTCGCTTCACGACATGGCCGCAAGGCTTGGTTAGGCGCCCAAAAACGTGCGAGAAGGCTTCTCCCCTGTGACCGGCGGGCCTGACGGAGCGTTGGTGTTTTGCAGGGTCGTCGCCTCCGCCTCAAAGAACGCCGTCGCGGAATTCGGCGACGCGGCGGTGAAGGTGCGGATCGCCGCGCCGCCGGTGGACGGCAAGGCGAACGCGGAGTTGACGAAGTATTTTGCCAAGCTTCTCGGCCTCCCGAAAAGTTCCGTCCAAATCCTCAGGGGCGAGGCGGCAAAAAATAAAAAGGTGGCCGTGCTTGGCATGAGCCGGGAAGAGGTCGAGGCAAGGTTGAAAAAGGCCGCCAAATGATAATAACGGTGGATTTCACGAAGGAGGGGTTCGTCAGGCTCATAGACCAACGGCTTCTCCCCGCCGAGGAGGTCGTGGTCGAGTGCGGGGATTATCTCCAGGTGGCCGAGGCGATTAGGAACATGACCGTCCGGGGCGCGCCCGCAATCGGCGTCGCGGCGGCCGGCGGTGTGGCCCTGGGGGCGCGGGCGATCAACACGGCCGACGTAGGGAGGTTCGAGG
>JACQBU010000131.1 GCA_016194375.1 Nitrospinota bacterium | reverse complement strand
CTCCGGAAAACGGCCATCGGTTGGGGATTACGGGAAACCTTTGCTCGTAGAACGGTTATGGAAGAAATAATGGAAGTAAGGTATGGAAAAATATGGCTTGACCAAAGGCGCGCTTTCAGAGATGACAAGTGAGGGGGCGGGAATGACAAGGGTGGAGAAATTCGGGGGGGGCCGGTAAACGGCCCCGTAAAGAGTCCGTCGTTACAGTCCCATCCCCATTTCGATGTAGCCGGACGGGCAGACGTCGCGGCATATGTGGCATCCGGCGCACCTCGTGTAGTCGCTGAACATCACCTGCCCGACCAGCCTTTTCTTGTCCCTGCTTATTGCGCTCCTGGGACAGTAAACCCTGCACCTGTCGCAGGAAAAACATAGGCCGCAACTCATGCACCTTCTGGACTCCGCCACGGCCTCCTCCATCGTCAGGGCGGCGGTTATCTCCTCGAACCCGGCGACGCGCCGTTCCAAGGGGATTTCCCTCGCGTCGTTTCGCGGCGCCGGGGGATAGTAGTCCAGGTCCATATCCGTGTGTTTTACCGGCCTTGCGGGCGGGTTCTCCTTGTAAGCCTGCCCGTTGAGGAAGGCGTGGATGGCCTTTGCGGCCTTTCGTCCGTGCCCCACCGCCGTGACTGCTAAGTCCACCGCCACGGCGTCGCCCCCCGCGAAAACGTCCGGCAGGGATGTCTGGCGCGTCGAGTTCGCCAAAACCCGTCCCTTGTCGTTGGGCAGGTCGCCCATGCCGGTCAGGTCCTGCGTCTGTCCCACGGCGGATATCACGGTATCGGCTTCGATTGAGAACTCCGAGCCTTCGACCGGCACCGGGCGGGACCTGCCGGACGCGTCCTTTTCGCCCGGCCTCATCTGGGCGCATTTGACGACCAACGAGCCTTTTGCGTTCCTTTCCACTCCGACGGGCGCGGAAAGAAGCAGGAATTTAATCCCCTCCTGTTCGGCCTCCCTAATCTCCCCGTGGATGGCGGGCATGTCGTTTTTGGTCCTTCTATAAAGGATGGTGACGTCCGCCCCTAGCCTGAGGGCGACCCTCGCGGCGTCCATTGCGGTGTTGCCCCCGCCGACAATGACGGCCTTGCGGCCGACCGGGACCTGTTTTCCGCGGTTTATCATGTTGAGGAAATCAACTCCCGTTAGGACGCCGGGCAGGTCGTCCCCCGCCACGCCGAGCCTTCCCCCCTTTTGGGCGCCGACGGCGACGTAGACGGCGTCAAAATTTTTTCGCAGGTCTTGGAAAGACGCGTCCGCGCCGACTTTCGCGTCGCATCGCAACTCCACCCCGAGGTCGAGGATGTTTTTTATCTCGGCGGAGAGTATCTCCCGGGGCAGGCGGTAGGACGGGATGCCGTATCTGAGCATGCCCCCCGGCTCCGCGGCGGACTCGAACACCACAACCGAATGTCCTCGCCGGGCCAACTGGTAGGCGCAGGAAAGGCCGGAGGGGCCGGCCCCGACGACGGCGACCTTTTTGCCGCTTTTTATGTCGGTCAGTGTTTGGAATTTCAGGCCCCTTTTAATTCCGTGGTCGCCGACGAAGCGTTCGAAGTTGTTAATGGCCACGGGGGAGTCCTTGTGCTTCCTGTTGCACCCGTCCTCGCAGGGATGCGGGCAGATTCGGCCGTGGACGGCGGGGAAGGGGTTCTTGTCCGTCAGCACGTGCCACGCTTCGTCAAAAACCTCGTCCAACGGCCTCTTCAAGTCGGCCGACTGGGCGACGTGCGTGAGATAGCCCCTGATGTCCTCGCTCGTCCTGCAGTTGCTCCTACACGGCGGCATTTTCCGGACGTATATCGGGCATTTCCAGCTTGCGCCGTTTACGACGACGATTTCATCGGGCGGCTCGACGTTTAGCCGGTAGGTCTGGGTCTCGACGACTCTGGACATATGTCGGCCCCCTATGGCTTTACCTGGGTGGATGTGTTGAAGGTGGTGCGCGCAAACCTGTAGGTGTCGATGTGGTATTTCGTGAACGGAAATCCGGTCAGGTCAAAGAACCTTTTCCATCCGATCCTATCTATCCATTCGCCCATGCGCTCGTATTCCTTCGCGGAATCTTTGTACGCCCGCAGAAGTGTTTTCACGGCGGCGCCGACCTCGGGCCACCTGGGCGGGTTGTTCGGAAGGCCCCACAGGGCCAGTTTCATGAAGGACGGACCGCCCCGGGTGTTGGCGGATTTCCCGCCGACCCAAAGCGAAAGCGTGTCGGTGTCGGGATCCCTAATCTCCATGCTCGGGCATTGTCCGTGGCAGGCCCCGCAATACATGCATTTTTCCTCGACCACCTCGAGGGAGTTTTTTGACCCCACCGTCGCCGGCCTGATGGCGGCCACGGGGCATATGGCGACGACCTTGGGCAGTTCGCATATCTGCATGTTGTTGTGGTTTATTTTCGGCGGGTGGTGGTGCTGAAGGTTTACGGCTATGTCCGCCTGTCCCCCGCAGTTAATCGAACAGCACGAGAGCGATATCTTGACCCGCGCGGGCAGGCGCTCGTTGGTAAACTCGTCGTACAACTCGTCCATGAGCGCCTTGACGGCCCCAAGCGCGTCGGTTCCGGGGAGGTTGCAGTGCATCCACCCCTGCGTGTGCACGATGTTCGTCACGCCGTTTCCGGTGCCGCCGATCGGGAAGCCGAGTTTGTCCCGGACCTCCCTGACGAGCGGCTCGACGTCCTCCAAACGGTCGACGAAGAACTCCACGTTGGCCCTGCTGGTGAAGCGCAGGAACCCCTTGCAGAATTTGTCCGCAATTTGGCAAATCCCCCTCACCTTGTCCACGCTAAGGGTCCGCGGGGAGCCGGCCCTTACGACCCAGAGGACGTCGCCGCCTTCCGCCACGCGCTTGATGACGCCCGGTTTCACCTTTTCGTGGTATTTCCATTTTCCGTAGTTCTTGACCATCAGGGGATGGAGGTATTCCTTGTAGTTTGGCGCCCCCTGGTCCCTGGGGGCCATTTTTTTTTGCTCGATTGCCGCCATGATTCCCCCTATGCCTAAATTGATTCCCTGGGCTCGTTTTCCTTGTCGAGCACGGGCGGGGCCACCTTGGGCTCGCCCGCGATTTGGGGCCCGGTGTACTCCTCGAACTTTATGTACGGGTTGGTGCGCGGGTGCCTTACCATGCGCGGGTCCGGCTCCAGGCCGACCCCCTCGAGGAAGGTGGCCAGCCCGACGCGCTCTATGAATTCGCCCACCCGTTCGTGCTCCATCCCGTTCTCGCCCCAGAACTCCCATATGCGACCGACCAAGTCAAAGAGCCTCTCCATGTCCTCCTCGGTCTCGAGCGGCATGAACGGAACCATGACCGACCCCATCGTGTCGCCGATCTTGAGCGTGCGCTTGCCTCCCAGGAGTATGGTCACGCCCCTTTTCTTGCCGGGGGCCAGCGCCTTGTGCATCACGTTTATGCAGTGCATGCAACGCACGCAGTCGGCGTTTTCAATCACGATCTCCTTTTTCCTTAGGTGGATGCATTTCGTGGGGCATCGCGTGATCACGTTCTCGACGACGTACTCCTCGCCGTGCTCCGCGACGAACTTGGCGACCTCGTCCTTGTCTATCCGGATGTCGTCCATCCATGTGCCGATTATCGGCATGTCGGAGCGCTGTATGGAGTTGGCGCAGTCGTTGGGACAGCCGGAGAGCTTGAACTTGAACTTGTACGGAAGCTCCGGCCTGTGCAGGTAGCTGATGAAATGGTCGGTGAGCCGTTTTGTGACCTCCAGCGTGTCGAAGCAGGACATCTCGCAGTACGCCGGCCCCACGCAACAGGCGAGCGTCCTCAGCGCCCCGCCCGAGCCGCCTATGTCCCAACCCTTCTGCATCAGGGCCTCGCCCGCCTCGAAGGTGGTCTTGTTGTCCGAGCCGAGCATCAAAATGTCGCCGGTCATGCCGTGAAGCTGGAGGATTCCGGAGGAATGTTTCTCGCTTATGTCGCACAACTCCCTGAGCGCGGCGGTCGAGTACATCCAGCCGGACGGCTCTATGACGCGGATCGTGTGGAATTGGGCGACCTCGGGTAGCTTCTTGCCGAGGTCCGAATACCTGGCAATCACGCCTCCGCCGTATCCGTCGAGGTTCAGCACCGTGCCGGTCCAATAATTGACCCGCGTCTCGTACGACTGCTCCATCTGTTCGAGGAGCTGTCCGACGGCCGGTTTTTTTTCGGCCAGCTTTTTCAAATCTGCGACGAAACTCGGCCACGGCCCCTTTTCGAGTTCGTCAAGCAACGGAGTGCCGGACTTTTTCTTCTGTTCGGACATGAAAACCGCCTCGCTTTCTAGGTCAGGTTCATACGACCTTCCTTGGAAAAGGGGGCAATATCCATGCCGTAGCGAACCTTGTCAACCGCATAAACTAAAAACTTGGAAACATAGCCCAACAAATTGAATATAATAATTTAAAAATGAGCGTTTAGCCGGCCGAAAAATTCCTGCGTTTTTAACCTGTTGTAGTTCGCGCCCAGCTTATGGCGATTTAACCATAGGGGTTTTGAGCCTTTTTGGACGGTAAATTTTCGGTAGAGGGTCAATTTGAAAAAAAATATCCATAATCTTGTTATTCCGGGCCTGACCGGCGTCCGATGTTGCGTTGGTAGGTGCGGATTCATCCGCACCGGTGCGACTAAAGTCGCACCTACCAATTCCATTTCCGCTGAAAACAAAGGAAAAGAATTCATTCCTATCGCGAAGTCCCGGATGACAAGCGCCGAATAACAAACCAAGCGACATTTTTTATATTTCTGAAAACAGATTTTTCCTTGTAATTTCAAAGAAACTGGATTCCCTAGCCGCCAAGTTACGGCCGGGACGAGGGTGGCGGGCGGAGACGACTGCGGCCCGCCGGAGTTTGCCCTCGTGAAAACGGGGGCGGGAATGATTATATAAAAGCGCGCCCCCTTATAGTGGATTGTTGTGTCAATTCACTAAACCAAAGAAAAAGGAGGCGCACTATGGAAATTATCGCATTTGACTCTCATAAACGCTACACGTTGTGTTCCGTGGAGAACCGGAAAGGTGAAATCAT
>JACQBU010000130.1 GCA_016194375.1 Nitrospinota bacterium | reverse complement strand
TATTTCCCCGCCGACCGACACGGTTATTCCTTTGGGCTCGACGCTCCTAATGAACTTCGTCATTTCGGCGCACTGTTCGAAATTGTCCCTTTGTTGCGAGGGGACGTCGGGCCTGTCCATGTCAACGAGAGTGGAGGAGTCGATGTCGATGTTGTAAAACCCGGCGGAGACCGCCTTGGTTATAAGCTTTTTTATTGATTCCGCCTCCTTCTTGGGGTCGGCCTTGAAGTTTTTCATGTTGAACTGGAAATGATCCCCCTGCACGAAGACCGGCCCGACATACCCCTCCTTTATCGCCGCCGCCAGTATGACGACCGAGTATTCCGCCGGCTCCTGTTTTGTGTAGCCCATCTCGGACTTTGCTATCTCGAAAATGAAGGACGTCGAGTTGTTCTTCAAACCGGCGCGAAAAAGGGCGCGTGCCACGTCGTATGTCATTCCGCGTATGTTTACGGCCGGGACGGTAAATCCCGCAACATCCCCCCTGCCCATCGCATCGTAAAGCCCCTGTATGGAGGAGAGCACCGCTCCGGATTGAACCGCCAATTCTTTTATCAGCGCGCGCGTGACGCCCCTTTGTTCCTGGTCCTCGTGAAACACCGCGTTGTAGGCCAGGCGATCTATCGGATCTCCCCGCAGTTTCTTTGCGTCAAGAATTTTGACTTTTTCCTCGGTTTGTACGCAGGGCGCCAGGTAATTTTCCATGTCTTCAACGGACATAAAGCGCAATGTCATAACCTCTCCTCCATTTATTAGAACATTCTATCCCGGATTAACCGCCGAATAAAGCCGGGAGAACGAACCGCTTCCCGAACAACCCGGTTTGTTTGTAAAATGTCCCCGGCTCGACGGTTGTGGTGAACACCGCCGGGCGGCAAAACAATTAATTGGGGGGCGTAGTTTCTATGAAAAGGGTCGAGGCCATCATCAAACCGTTCAAGCTTTCCGACGTCAAGGAAAAGCTAATAGCGCTTGGCATACACGGAATGACCGTGACGGAGGTCAAGGGGTTCGGACGCCAAAAGGGGCACACGGAACTTTATCGCGGAACCGAGTACAAGATAGATTTCGTCCCTAAGATAAAGCTCGAGGTCGTCGTCGCACAGGAGATGGCGGAACGGGTGATAGAAGCCGTGATTTCCGCCGCCCACACTGGACAGATAGGGGACGGGAAGATTTTCGTGACCCCCGTCGAGGAGGTCATCCGAATCAGGACAAAAGAGAGGGGAATGGAGGCGATATGAAAAAGAAGATTGTCGCATCGCTAATCCTAGCATCGGCCATTTTCGTGGGAGTCGCGTTTGCCGGGGACGCCGCGGCCCCCGCACCGAAAATTGACACCGGCGACACGGCGTGGGTGCTGGTGTCGGCCGCGTTGGTTCTGTTGATGACCCCAGGGCTGGCCCTGTTTTACGGGGGCATGGTGCGCCGGAAGAACGTGCTGGGTACGATGAAGCAGAGCTTTGTCGCCATACCGATCGTGAGCATACAGTGGGTTCTTATAGGATATTCCCTGGCATTCGGTCCGGACGTGGGGCATTTTATAGGAAACCTCTCGTGGTTCGGCCTCAACACCGTCGGCCTTTCGCCCAACGCCGACTACGCCCCGACAATCCCCCACCAGGCGTTCATGATATTCCAAATGATGTTCGCGGTCATTACGCCCGCCGTGGTCAGCGGCGCCTTCGCCGAAAGGATGAAGTTCACCGCCTTTGTAGCTTTCCTCCTCCTTTGGACGACCCTGGTTTACGACCCGATAGCCCATTGGGTCTGGGGAACCGGCGGTTGGATACGCGCTTTGGGGGGGTTGGATTTTGCCGGCGGGTTTGTGGTTGAGATAAACTCGGGCGTTTCCGCGCTGGCCGCCGCCATCGTCATAGGAAGGCGCAGAGGATGGCCGCATGAGCCGATGATGCCGCACAACCTGACGCTCATGCTCCTTGGCGCGGGATTGCTCTGGTTCGGTTGGTTTGGGTTTAACGCGGGGAGCGCGGCGGCCTCCGGCACCGTGGCAACCGCCGCGTTCGTCTCCACCCACATTGCCACCGCCGCCGCCGCCATGGCGTGGATGATCGTGGAATGGTGGCACCGGGGTAAACCTACGCTATTGGGGGCGGCGTCCGGAGCCGTGGCCGGACTTGTGGCGATAACCCCGGCGGCCGGTTTTGTCGGCCCTCTTCCGTCCCTGCTGTTGGGAGGGGTGGCCGGTTTGGTCTGCTATGCGGCGGTGGTTCTTAAGAATAGGCTCGGATACGACGACTCCCTGGACGCCTTCGGCGTCCATGGGATCGGCGGCACGTGGGGCGCGGTGGCAACCGGAATTTTTGCCTCCGTCGCGGTAAACGCCGGCGGCGCGAACGGCCTTCTTTACGGCAACCCAAACCTGGCGCTTATCCAGCTTGGGTGCGTTGCGGCAACCTGGGCCTATTCCTTCTTCATGACGTTCACCATCATGAAGGTTTTGGACGCGGTTATCGGAGTGCGCGTTGACGGCGACGAGGAGGAGCAGGGGCTCGACCTCACCCAGCACGGCGAAAACGCGTACACGGCATAGGTTGGTTCGCGTCCCCGTCGTTGCGAAAACGGGGACGCCTTCAAAACACCTCCTGGAGCCGCAACGCACCCTTTCGTGTTAAAATCATTTCGAATTGGAAAAGAAAGACAAATCGTCAGTCGCCGGGTGGGGCAGGGTGCCGCGAATAGCGTTCTTCACCGTATTGACCCTCTCGCTACTTTTCACCATGTGGAAGCTCGTTTACGACGGCCCCCGCATCGGCGGTATTGACAACGTCTCCCTATTTTTCCTTCTGAACCTGAACATCATCCTCCTACTCATGATGGGTCTGCTCATCGGGCGGAACCTGGTCAAGCTGTCGCTGGACCGCCACTCGAGAATAGCCGGAGCCAGGTTCCAGACGAAGCTGGTCGTCTCCTTTCTGGGGCTCGCCCTCATACCTTCCGCGCTATTGTTCCTTGTCGCGAGCGGCCTCATCACCAACAGCATAGACAATTGGAGCAACGTGACCGTTGAAAGGTCGTTGCGGGACTCTCTTGAGGCAATAAACGACGTGCACAAAAAATCCCCGAAAACTCCGGAGATGGAAAAATATCTGGTGGAAAAAACGGAGCGGATATCTCGAACCTACCGGGAATTCGAGGAGTTGAAGCATAAGAAGTTCCCGATTAAGGCCATGTACGCGATAACCCTGTTGCTGGTGACCCTTGTCATACTTTTCGGTTCGACTTGGTTCGGGTTTTATCTCGCCAAGGACATCACAGGGCCGATACAGAAACTCATGGAGGCCACCAAGAAGGTCACCGAGGGAGACCTTTCCGTGCGCCTTGACGTGAAGTCCCGGGACGAAATAGGCGTGCTTACCGAATCATTCAACAGCATGACGAAGGAGCTTGACGCCTCGGCCATGAAGGTTGAGCAAGGCCACGCCGAACTGCTGGAAATAAATCAGGAGCTTGACCGCAGGCGAAAATATATTGAGACGATTCTAGCTAACATCGCCGCTGGCGTCATATCCATTGACGGGAGGGGGCGCATTTCGACCCTCAACCCGTCCGCCGCCTCAATCCTTGGACTCAGGGACGCAAATTTTCTGGGAAGGTACTACGAGTCGGCCCTGGAGCACGGGCACTTGGAAACCATACGAGATTTGCTGAGGGAAATGGGAAAAAGTAAAAAGGACTACATAAAGAAGGAGACCGAGGTGACGGTTCGCGGCGCCCGCAGGACGCTACTGATGCACATCTCGTACCTGAAGGACGCGGACGGTGCGTTCATGGGAATGGTCGCCGTGTTCGAGGACATCACCGCCGTGTTGAACGTGGAGAAGGTCTCCGCATGGCGCGACATAGCCCAATACATGGCGCACGAAATAAAAAACCCGCTCACCCCCATCCGCCTCAACACCGAGCGGCTCCAAAGAAACTTCAGGGGGGACAAGGAGGCCTTCGACAAGAATTTTGACGCGTGCACCGGGATGATCATCCAAGAGGTGGAGGTCCTTAGGACGCTCGTTGACGAATTCTCCCGGTTCGCGCAACTGCCGGAGGCATCGCCTGAAATGGCGGACCTCAACGAAGTCATGGACGGCGTCGTTCAGATGTACGAGGGAATAAAACCCGGGGTGGTCGTCAAAACAGACTACGACCCCGTCGTCGGCATGGTCAGACTGGACAAGGAGCAGATGCACCGCGTTTTTAGGAACCTTATAGAAAACGCCGTGGACGCCGTGGGGGAACAAGGCGTGATAGAGGTGCGAACAAAGCTCGACGCCCCCGGGAAGCGCGTTCTTATTGACATAATGGACGACGGTCCGGGCATCGACCCCAACAACTTGGATAAAATATTCATGCCGCATTTTTCAACGAAGAAAAAAGGGACGGGTTTGGGGCTTGCCATCGCTAACCGGATTGTCGCCGACCATGACGGACAAATCAGCCCCAAAAACAGGTCGCCCCGCGGGACCATCATGACCGTAGAACTGCCCGCAACCGCGTGAGCATTTTTTCAAGTCGAACGGCTGGTATAATTGGCAAAAATCTTTGGGAGGAAAATATGCAGCTTATAATCGTCCTTGCAACGCTCATTTTTGGATTCGCCGGAATTGCAAACGCCAAGGTCGTCGGCAAGGAGGTCACCTACAAAGACGACGGCACAACGCTCAAGGGTTATATTGCGTATGACGACTCGATCAAGGGGAAGCGCCCAGGCGTCATCGTGGTTCACGAGTGGTGGGGGCACAACGCCTATGCGCGAAGCCGCGCCGACATGCTGGCCAAATTGGGCTATACCGCCATAGCGCTTGACATGTTCGGAGACGGCAAGACCCTCGACCATCCGGACGACGCCGGTAAAATGGCCGGGGCAATATCATCCAATATGCCGCTTATGAAGGCGCGTTTTCTGGCCGCCCTCAAAACGCTAAACGCCGAGCCCACCGTTGACCCGGCAAGGACCGGCGCCATCGGTTATTGTTTCGGCGGCTCCGTGGTTTTAAACATGGCGCGCGAGGGGGTCGGCCTCACCTCGGTCGCCGCGTTTCACGCCCAGGTGGGCGGGCAGACGAAGGCGGTGAAGGGTAAATTCAAGGCGCGGGTGCTGGTGGCAAACGGCGCTGACGACAAGTGGATAACGTCGGAGTCGGTCGAGGCGTTTAAAAAGGAGATGGACGCCGCCGGAGTTAAATACAAGTACGTGGCCTACCCCGGCGCGGTGCACGGGTTCACAAACCCCGCGGCCACTGGTCTAGGGGAAAAGTTTCACATCCCGATTGCCTACAATAAGGACGCCGACGAAAAGTCGTGGGTTGAACTCACAACGCTTTTCAAGGAGACCCTGGGAAAGTAAGGCGTCCTTCCTAGGGCGGCCTCAAAGATAAAAGGAGGCGGCCGTGAAAAGAACGCAGGTCAGAAGCGCCGTCATGCGCAAAAGCCCGGCCGCCTTGGGAATCGTCTCGACGTCCGAAGGCGGAGGCCCGTCGCCCAACCGCGGTTTTTCATCCCTTATCCCCCCGTAATAATTCGCGCCCCCGAGCCCGACCCCGAGCGCTCCGGCGAACGCGGCCTCGGGATGCGCGCTGTTGGGGCTGGGGTGTTTTAGCCTGTCGCGCAGGCCTAGAAAAAACGCCCCCTTGGCGTCCAGCCGGAGAATGAATGACGCGGCGGTTATTATGACGATCGAAATCCTGGCCGGGATAAAATTGGCGGCATCATCCAGCCTTGCGGAAACCTTGCCGAACCATTCGTACCTTTCGTCCCTGTGGCCCACCATGGAGTCCAATGTGTTGACTGCGCGGTATGTCATGGCCAGCGGTCCGCCGCCGATGGCCGCAAAAAAAAGCGGGCTTATCATCCCGTCCACGCCGTTTTCAGCAAGTGTTTCCACGCACGCCCGAATCGCTTCTCCCGTCGGCATTTTTTCGGTGTCGCGCCCCACTATCATGGAAAGCGTCCTTCTTGCCCCCGCGTCGTCCCCGGCTTTCAACAGGCCGTATATTTTCATGCCCTCCCGCGCGAGTGTCTCGGGCGAGATGGAAAAATAAACGAGCGTGACGTCCATTAAAAAACCGGCCGCCGGATGTAACGCAAAGGCCGCCTTCTCGGCTACTACGCAGACGAACAGCACGGAGCCGGCCGTCAACCCAAAAAGCAACGCGCCTCCAAGGAAAAGGTTTGGAATCGCCCGCCTAAAAAAAGTTTCTTCGGCCGAGATGAAGCGTCCGATAAACCTGACGGGGTGCGCCTCGGTGGCGTTAATCCGTGGGGCCAAGCCCGTTGCCAGGTCCAACAGGTATGCAGAGGCGATTGCCGCCGCCGTCACGCGGAAAATATCGTCCTCAGCGACTCGACGAGGGAGGCGTTTTCCTCGGACGTCTTCGCCCCGATGCGGAAGAAATACTCGTCCAAACCCTCGAAGTTCGAGCAGTCGCGCACAAGCTTACCGCGCTTTAATAGCTCCTCCTGAAGCCTTAACGCGCTCATTACCCGGCCTCTAATCTTCACAAGCACGAAATTTGCGTGGGAAGGAAATACTTCGAGTTGCCTTATCGTCCCTAGGAAATCGAATAGCTCGTTTTTCGCCGAGATTGCGGCGCCCCTTATCCACGCGTCCGTTTCCTCCGACCCCTTTAGGAAACTCATCGCAAAAGATTCGGCGACGCAGTTGACCGTCCATGGCTCCTTCCTAGCGAGTATTTTTTGTGTCGTTTCCGGCGTAGAGGCGGAATACCCAAGCCTTAGGCCGGGTATCCCGTAAAATTTTGTGAACGACCTCAGGACTATCATGTTCGGAAGAAATTCGCGTAGCAACGACGCCTCCGGCGCATAGTCCGCGAACGATTCGTCAACTAGAAAAACCACGTCGGGGGCCTCCACCGCGGCCCTCAAAACGAGCCCCTTTTCAATAACTCCGCCCGTCGGGTTGTTTGGGTTGCCAATTACGACCATTTCGGCTGACTTCGTTTCCGCCAGAAACCGTTTCTCGTCAATTTTAAAACGATTCTTTTCATCCAAGAAAAAACGACGGACGTCCGCTCCGGCGAACCTCGCGGAATCCGCATAGTCGGCATAGGACGGAACGAGAACCAACGCCGATTTCGGGGCGAAAACGCGTGGTATAAGATATAACAGCTCGGTCGAGCCATTGCCGACGAGCACGTTTTCCGGTCTCAGCCCGTATTTTTTGGAAATTGCGGCCCTCAATTGGGAGTATTGCGGGTCCGGATAACGATGGATCGCCGAAAGCGAATCCTCAAACTTTTGCCTTAAGAATCCCTCGTCCGGCGGTGTGTTGACGCTAATGCTGAAATCAATTATTTCACCGGGTCTAATGCCCGCCCGCAACGCCCACTCTGGTATGCCTCCGCCATGACCCGACAACATTTCCGCCACCCACCTAGACCGAGACGAACCTTTTTTTGCCCATTGTGCAAAAACCGCCGACCTCCACGCCCGATATTCCCTTGTCATTCACGCTGACTCTCGCAAAGAGCTGGGAGACTTTTCCCACCCCCTGAAACAATTCCATTTCAACTACGCCGCCCCTTTTCGCCGATATTTTCCCTTTCTTTACGACGTAGCAGGCCAGCGCACCGCCTCCGCTCCCGGTTGCCGGGTCTTCCGCCACGCCGAGGGCGGGTACGAAATTACGGCAAAAAACATATCCGCCTTGTACAAAAAACGGCATTACGCAGTCCGCCTTGAACCTCCTCCGCACCTTTTCGTAAACAGGCGGGGAAATGGCGGCCCTTCGGAGGGCGCCTTTCGAGGACAGTTGAACAAGGATGTGCGGCAGACCGGTCGAGACCACCCGCCCCTCCCCCGGAACGTCCCTTTTGTCCAACGAAAGCAATTCAACCAGTGTTTCCCTTCTAACTTTTCCCCCAAAAAGAGGTTTTCCTTGGCCCATAAAGATCCGTCCGTCTCGAGTCACCTTAAGCGCAATATTTCTGCCCGTAATTTTCTGGACGTAATTACTTTTTTTTTGCAACAACCCCTTCTCCAATAGAACAAACAATGTTCCTACGGACGGATGTCCGGCGAAGGGGATCTCCTTTTTCGGCGTAAAAAACCTGACGAGGTAGTCCTCCCCCTGGCCATCAGGGGGAAAAACGTAAGATGTCTCTGAAAATCCGAGTGTTTTCGCAATTTTTTGCATCATCTCGGCATCTATGCCTCGGGCGTCTGTCACAACTCCAAGCCTGTTCCCGTTCCTCCCCAGGTTGGTGAAAACTTTTACAGTCTCAACGGCGGTGGTCTTTTGCTTGTTATAAATTATCATTCAAAATTCCGAAAGTTAGGGAATATAATAGCTTTTATGCGGACGTCATACCACCATAACTTAGGAGCTGGCTTTTTTTTTGCTTTTATCTTCGCGTTTTTCATGGTCTTATCTCCCTCCATATCCATAGCCGAGGAGGCGGTCTCCCATCCCGATGAGAAGGAGATAACCGTCTCCGGAACCGTTGAGAAGGCCGCAATTGACGAAAAAGGGGAAGTAATCGCCGTTGAAATTTGGGTGGCGCAGGGGGATGCATACGATTACTACCTCGTAAACGACACTCCCGACGGGAACGCCCTTCTCGGACTTGTGGGAGCCAAAGTTACCGCCACCGGAATTCTCGAGGAGGACGAAGACGGCAACAAAATACTCACCGTTAAGAAATATTCAGTCCTAAAATGATTTCGCCCCGCCCCTTTGCTCCGGTCCCCGGAAAGTGCTTGTTTACGCGCTATGGTCTTTCCCTATGGGCGACCAAATAGGGAAAATCTTCCTCGTTGAGGACGATTTCACCACAGAAATAAAGCTCTCGGAAGCCCTTTCAAGCGAGGGTTTTGCCGTCTCCTCAGCCGCCGCAAAAGAGGGGGACG
Source organism: Nitrospinota bacterium (assembly GCA_016194375.1). Taxonomy (GTDB): domain Bacteria; phylum Nitrospinota_A; class UBA7883; order JACRGQ01; family JACRGQ01; genus JACQEX01. Next base: position 601 of record JACQBU010000130.1, on the reverse strand, counting down.
CCGTTATCCCAAAAATTATTGACGCCAAACCGGACATAATAATAACCGACGTCGACATATCCGAATTTGACCAATCCCTGGGCTTGGTAGACAAGATAAAAGGCCGCCCCGAGCTAAAGGGCGTGGAAATCTTTGTTTACACAAAAAAACTTGACGTCGGCCTGGAGGTCAAGTTGCGCCGAATGAAGGTGACGGAATATTTCATGAAGGATGATCAACTGGCGTCAGTCTTGTCGGCCGCAAAAAGGTTTTTCGTTAAAGAGGAACCCATTGAATATTACGACCCGTTTGAATTGCGCGATTCCCAGAAATACTATCCGGAGGAAACCGGCCACCCGCCAATCCAAGAGGACGCCGGGGCGCATGTGTCGGAAACCGACAAATCACCTGAAAACATCGCAAAAAAGGAGGCCCGATTCCATGAGGCCAATCGGAAGGCCGCGGCAGATCTGGAGGAGAAGAAACACGAGCAACTGATGCTTGAGGAGGCCAGACGAAAGGCCGAGGCGGAGCTTGAGGCTAAAAAACTCGAGCAGAAGATGCTTGAGGAGGCCAGACGAAAGGCCGAGGCTGAGCTTGAGACTAAAAAACTCGAGCAACT
>JACQBU010000126.1 GCA_016194375.1 Nitrospinota bacterium | reverse complement strand
GTTTCAGTAGCTCGGAAAAAACAGTGTTGAAATGGGGCATGGTTTGTTCCTCCTGTGTTGATAATGGTTTTTCGCAATTCAATTATCTAACACAAGAACAGAACAGGCCATTACCCCTTAATTTTTACCGGACACTAGTGAAGATTCGCGAAATATCATGAAAAACAAAGCGACGTTATTTGGAAGGCGCGAGATCCTAAAGGGAATCGGGTCGCTGGCCGGGTACGGAGCTCTTTCCTCCCTGTTCGGGCTTCCTTCACTTTTGACCAACGCTTTCGGAGGGGAAAATAATTCCGCGGATTCATTGCGGGAAAGAGCCGCGAGAAAAGGCTTGGTTTTCGGCGCGGCGAGCGGGTGTAATCTCCTGACAAGGGACAAGGAATTTGCGGCGCGTTTCGCGGAAGAGTGCGGCATGCTCGTGCCGGAAAACGAGCTTATGTGGAACGCAGTACGGCCTTCTCCCGATGGCTTTAATTTTGGCCCGGGTGATTGTCTCGCGGAGTTTGCCAGAAAGAACAATATGCTGTTCCGCGGACACGCGCTCGTGTGGCATGAGGCGTTGCCGGCGTGGTTTCATCGGACCGTTGGCGATCAAAACGCCGAACAAATATTGCGGAGTCATATAAATAAAGTGGTCGGCCATTATGCCGGGAAAACGCACTCATGGGACGTGGTGAACGAGGCCATAGCGCCGTGGCAACGTCAGCCGGACGGCATGCGCGATACTCCTTGGCTTAGGTTGTTGGGGCCGAAATACATGGACATATCATTTAGGACGGCCGCCGCCGCGGACCCTAAGACGTTGTTGGTTTATAATCAGAACCACCTCGAATATGACTCTAAGGGAAGTGAGGCCTGTAGAAATCACACGCTTAATCTGTTGAGACGGTTGAAAACGGGGGGAACGCCCGTGCACGCGCTCGGCATACAGGCCCATCTCACTTCGGAGGACGGCAAGTTCAACCCGCAGGTATTTAGAAAGTTTTTGCGCGAGGTCGCCGGTCTTGACCTTAAAATCATGATGACCGAGATGGACGTGATCGACCGGGACATTACGAATGATATTTTTACCCGCGATAAAATCATCTCTGGAAAGTACGAGGAGCTTTTATCGGTTGCGCTTGACGAACCCGCCGTCATTGCCGTGCTTACGTGGGGGCTGTCCGATAAATATACCTGGGTAAGGAACTATTTCCCGCGTAGGGACGACGCCGCGGTGCGCCCTCTGCCGCTCGACGAGTCCTTTCACCGGAAGCAAGCGTGGCACGCCATCGCCCGCGCCTTCGATCAGACTAACGTATCACCATCCGCCCGTAAAAAAGCGATGATTCCATAAGGGTAGCGTCAATAATTTCTCGCTCTTTCCCCGGCAAGCAACCCTCGGCAGATATCCGGTAGGTACGTACAATCTTGTGTGTACATTGCCCCGAAGGGGCAACCTGAAACCGGCCGTCCGCCCCGCATGAAAAGAAACTACATTAATTGGTAGGGTGGGCCGCCCCCGGCTTTGCTCTCGCTTCTCGTCCTAGCCGCAACTTGGCGGCCAGGGCAATCTTGTGTGTACATTGCCCCGGAGGGGCAAGGGGTTGTCATTCCCGACCTTATTTCCCGGCTTATCGAAGGCGTCCGCTATGCGGCTTTGTGTTTCAGCGTTATCTTGTAATCGAGCCCCAAAACAGAGAGCACTTTTAAGAGTACGTCAAAGCTAACCCGCGCGGTGCCGATGCCGGACTCAATTTGGGCGATCCTTCCCTGCGAGACTCCGACTTTTTTTGCGAGAGCCGCTTGCGAATACTTTTGTCCCTTGCGGGCCTCGACGATTTTCCGTATCAGCCTCTGTTTTTCCCGCACCTCTGCCACATCTACTCCCAGCTTTCCCGCCAGCTCGTCAACTGACATTGTTTCCCAAGGCATTTCTAAACCTCCTTCAGTCTTTTCAACACTAGGTCAATTTCTTTCGTTGGCAACTCCCGCGTTTTTTTCCTGAAAGCGTGCAGGAAGTAAATGGCGTCCCCCTTTTTAATGAAGTAGAGGATCCTTACCTGCCCGGCTTGGTCTTTCAGCCTCAGTTCATGCAATCCGGGATATATGCCCGCCAAATTCCGGGAAAGCGGCATGGCCAGACTTTGCCCCTGCTCTAGAAGCACCAGCGCGTCGGCAACGTCCTTTTTCGTTTTGTCCGACAAATTGAAAATAAATTCCTTCACCGGACTTTTCCCAGAGCCCGATTTATAAAACCTCACCTCCACGCGCAGATAATAACCCGCGGCTAATAATTAGTCAAGGCTAATTATAACTATGTCAAGCCTGCCCCGGACATTGAGGCGGTTTCGGCCTTTTTTGCGTTTAATGGGCTTTGGTGGCACGTGCTCGGTAGCACGGACTTTAGTCCGTGACCCGTACTCCCCGCATGAAAAGAAACCACTTTTAGATTGGTAGGGTGGGCAATCCTGCCTGCCGTTGGCGCGGAGCGCCAATAAAAAGAGTTGCGTCCCCTTCCCTCCTTTTCTAGTCAACAAGTCAAGCCTGAACCCAATATGACCCCAACATTGACTCCTACATAAAGCTTAGTTGCAACGATATCACATAAATGTTATATTACTGGCGTGGACTGGGAGGTTAGATATTACCGGACTCCGCTCGGGCGCGAGCCTGTCGCAGAGTTCGTTGATTTGCTTCCCGAATCGGACACGGCGAAGGTCTTTAGGACGATAGGGTTGTTGAGTCATAAAGGAGTTTTATTAAAGGAACCTTACACGCGAAGGATAGCCGGAAAGATGCGGGAATTACGTATTTCCTGCGATCGCAGGGAAGTTAGGATTTTATACTTCCCGTTTGCACGGAGGACTTTGCTTTTGCTTCATGCGTTTATTAAGAAAACTAATAAAACGCCGAGAAGGGAAATTGAAATTGGCGTCGGCAGAATGAACGACGCGATTAACAACCAATAGGAAAGGAGGAGGACGTGAAAAAAGGAGTTTCGCGGGCGGGGAGGACGGTTGAAAGCCATCTTAGGGGGAAGATGGGGAACCCCGGATTAAGGAAGGCATGGAAGGCGCTTGACGAAGAGTTCGAGATTCTTGATGCCCTAATAACGGCCAGGGAAAACAAAGGGCTGACGCAGAAAGAATTGGCCGGAAGGCTCGGGACAAAACAATCGGCCCTTTCTCGTCTTGAGAGGGGTGGATATAAGACGGCAACGCTCGACACTTTGGCCCGCACGGCCGGGGCGTTAGGTTTTAAATTACAAATCACCTTAAAACCAAAAAGGGACAGGGCGGCCTGAAACCGGCCGTCCGCCCCGCATGAAAGGAAACTCCTTTATTTGGTTGGGTAGGCCACTTTCGTCTCCGCTATCGCTTCTCGTCCTGGCCGTATCTTGGCGGCCAGGGCAATCCTGCCTGCCGTGGCGCGACGCGCCAAGAAAAAGAGTTGCGTCCCTTCCCTCCTTTTCAAGTCAATAAGTCATGCCCGAACACTGCATGATTTGACTATTTTTATCTGGGTGTATATTATTTTACTCATGGGAAAGGTGCCTGACCCAAGTCATCTGCGAAATGTCGGTTCGAAACACACCATCAAGTCCATTGAATAGGCTTAGTATTTATGCCTTTTAAAGAAAATCTGCCTGTTATGAATCGCACTTCAGAATACCTAACGGAAATAACTGGTCGCATATTTTTAGCTGTAAAAGAGCAAACGAAAATACAAATTAAACAGGGGAAGGGTCAGTGGGTTAGGTTTGACGACCTTGTATTTCGGCTCCATGAGGAAATGGCTGTCATAGGGCAGCTTGCGATTTACGACATGATTTATTTTTAGTTCAGCAAAACGTCAGGGTAAAACTTCAAACAAGAGCCACCGGTTGGGATGCCATACCGCCTCTTAGGCAATTTCCCAACGACGTGAACGGTCGTCTCGGGGATTACTGGGTTTACGTCAGCTACTTTGACCCCGGCCCGGTTGGTACCGGTCACTATTACGCGCGACTTCATTTGCTTGGTTGTAGTTGCGTTGAGAACCGTGAATTACGGATTGCTCTACCGGAGGGAATAGAATTGGACAGGTTAAGGGCTATTATTGGGCTCCCCTATATTGATGAAAAGGATATTTAGAACTCGATTATTTATAACGGCATCCGAAACTTTTGGATTACCTTCTCAACTATGAAAGACGCCGAGAATTTCGCAAAAAAGACCAAGTACAAAATCAATGAATGCTCCCATTGTAAGAAAACAATCGCGGATTTTAGGCACCGGCGACAATAATTTCGGGTATGCACCTAAGGTAGCCATCACGGCATGCATGAGATGGTTTTAACAATCCATAACATGATGGTAACAACCATGGTTCGTTGGCAGTCGGAGTCTTACCGCAATGCTAGACAATAAACACAGTTGCTGACCCCAACACCCCAACATTTGCGAACTTTCCCTCTTGCGTAGGATTTCCGGTGCGGGTTGTTTTACCAATTACGCCGCTCCCTGAGTTTTTTGCGAGATGGTGCTGAAGATTCACAATTCAAGACCTGGCCCCATCGGGAAAGGGCGTTTGACAAGCTTTGCCATCACGCATAATATTCCTTACATTGTGGATATTGCTAAATGAAGGAAAAGGAATATGTAAATCTTAAATGCGGCCATTGCGGCAACCATGCTTCGATGGAAGTCGTTAACACGTATTTTGACCTCCATGAGAGCTATGATGATTTCGGCGGGTTGAGTGCCGGCGATTACTATAGAATGCTGTTATGCCCTGCATGTAAAAAAGTTTCACTTATAAAATTTTATTGGCATGAAGGAATAATGACAACTCTTGGGGACACAGAGATAACCGTTCTATATCCCAATATTTCAGAAATTCCTAAAGGTTTGCCTCAAGATGTTCATAGAACTTTTGAAAGTGCGTCAAGGGTTAAAAATATCGACGCAAACGCGTATGGGGTTTTAATTGGACGAACTTTGGAATTTGTTTGCATTGAAAGAAAAGCAACAGGAGATAATCTTTACACGCAATTGGAATTTCTTTCAAAAAATAATGAGATTCCCGCAAATATAACAACGATTGCTTCTCAGCTTAGAATATTTAGAAATATTGGTGCGCATGCCTCGTCAGGCGAGCTCACAAAAGATGAAGTTCCAATTCTGGAGGATCTTTGTCTCGCGATCCTTGAATACATCTACACGGTTCCATATCTGGTAAAAAAGGCAAACGAAGCTATGGAGAAAGTGAAGAAATTGTGAATGTTGGAAATCATCTTTAGGTTAACGGTAATCACCTGACGCCACCCCGATCCGAGATGTTGTTTTAGGCCGCCTCTTTCACCCCCTTTTCCACTGGCCGGTTCAAGGTCGGAATGCCCTTGGCGCCCATCTTGCTCCTTAGTCGGCGTAAACGGATTTTTGACGCTTACGTTTGGAGGAAGCCATGAAAAAGAGATTCGCGCGAACCCTATTTGCATTATTGCTAATGACATGCGCGGCGGAGGCCGCCCCAAACAGTTTTAAAAACCTCGTTTCCTCCGACGCGGCGACTTCGTACTCCGCGTCCGGCACGTCCTATTTTAAGGAAACTTCCAAGGGATGATTCTTCAGGGAGCCAACCTTGATAATTGAAAAGCCAAGCACATTGCCTTCCACATCCACTTTTTCCATCACTTGGTCGTTGTCGGTTTCGCGGAAGTAGCCGACCTTTCTATCAAAGGTGACTTCAAGGAAATCCCCTTCGGGGTCGTACCATAGCTTTATTATTTTTTTTTCCATACCATTTCACTTTTTTTAATTTTATCAGTTAAATAAGCGGTTAGCAAAAATGCGTCAACGCCCCCTTCTTTCACTACCGCGCAAAGATACTTATCCCCCGCGGGGGTTGCGCGTAAAAAACGGTAATACAAAAACGCCTTGTCGTCGCTTTGTGAACGTCGCACTTCTTCCGGGTTGTTAAGGGTTTCCATTATCGCAGGTTCCATATCGGACAATTCCGGATGTTCTATAATATGCGCCAGCCGTTCGTAGGTTATCCGTATGGAAACGCCGCGATAATCGGTTGCGAGCTTCATATCGCCTTCAATATACCACCGGCTGGACGGTAATTGCCGATTCACGCCGATTTCAACAAAAGCGCCTGCCCCCCGCTTGGCGCCCATCTTGCTCCTTAGTCCGCGTAAACGGATTTTTGACGCTTACGTTTGGAGGAGGCCATGAAAAAAACATTCGCGCGAACCTTGTTTGCATTGTTGCTAATGACATGCGCGGCGGAGGCCGCCCCAAACAGCTTTAAAAACCTCGTTTCCTCCAATATAAACGGCGGGTTCAGCGCGGAGCTCGCGTTCGAAAAAACGCCCGAGGCGTTCGTCAACTACTTTCAAAACTCAATCCGTATAGACGTGGTTGACGGCGTCGTCAGCCCCCCGATAAGGAAATACGAGGTCAACCGCCCCGACGTAAAATCCATCAACGTCTATCAGTACTCGCCCCACCTGCTCAGGGTGAGCGTAACGCCGGGCGAGGCCGGAATGCGCGCGCTCAAGGACTCGTTTTCATACGAGAGCAACGGCTCGAAACTTGTCCTGAACGTCGGAAAAACCGGAAAATACGGACCGGTCGGGGGGGCGGGAATTCTGACGGAAAAACCCCCGGAAGCGTCAAAAACGACCCCTAAGGCGGAAGAGCCGGCCTCGGACGCCGAAAAAGCGCCAGACAAACCTTCCGTGGCCACCGCCGTCACTACGGCGGTTGCGGAACCAACCGTTTCCCCGGCCGAGGCGGTCAAGGAAGGGGGGGATTACCTTGCGAACATCCGCAGGGATTTGAGCGAGATAAAAAACGAGGGGACGCGGGCGGAAAAACCGTCGGTCGAAGATACGAAACCGCAGCTCGCATCGTTACAGCCGCAGTCCGCCGCCAAACAGGCGGCCCCGCCGCAAGCCCCGGGCCTCGGCGAGGCTTTTTTAAAAATCGGAAGCGCCCTGATGGTCGTGCTGGCGCTAATATTTCTCGCCTCTTTCGCGGCCCGCAAGTACCTGGGAAAAATGGGTAGCGCGCTCGGCTCCAAAAAACGGCTGAAGGTGCTCGGCAACCACTTCATCGGCGTCAAAAAGGAGGTGACCGTCGTGGAGATGGCCGACGAGATACTAGTGCTTGGCGTGACGAACGCCAGCGTCAACCTCCTCGCCCGATACGACGACCCGGAAAAATGCGAGGCGATAAGACTCGCGCACGGTCTTTCGGACAAGCCGACGGGGATTTTCAAAAAGTTTCCGATGTTCGGACTTCTCGACAGAAAGGCGCCGGAGCGACCGGCGGACTCCCGGTACGCGCGCACGGCGTCCCGCTACGCCGAGAACGCAGGGCGGGACGGCGCCGAAAACGACTTGGTCTCCGACCCGCACGACGTCCAGGCCAACCTGAACGCGGTGCGCGCGCTCAAGGCGAGACTCCGCGCGCTCTCGGGCTCCGAATGAACGGCTTAGAGTTGAAACTCTATACCGGTGCCCCTGGTAGGTGCGGATTCATCCGCACCGGTGCGACTGAAGTCGCACCTACCAACCCACCTACCAAGCTCTGGGGCTCGGAATGAGGAGCCCGGGGTTTAAACCGGCCGCGCTCGCCGTACTCGCCCTGCTCGCGGCGGTTTTTGCGGCGGCCCCGGCGCACGCCGCCACGCTTCCGACGCTGTCGCTCGGGGTGCAGGACGCCGGCCAGCCGGACCAAGTCGCCACCGGCCTTAAGATACTGGCCGTACTGACGGTGCTTTCGCTCGCGCCCGCGCTGTTGATAATGGTGACGTCGTTCGCCCGGATAGTGATAGTGCTTTCGTTCCTTCGGCAGGCCATCGGGACCCAGCAGTTGCCGCCGAACCAGCTGTTGATAGGGCTGTCGCTTTTCCTCACGTTCTTCGTGATGGCGCCGACGTTCGGCAAGATAAACAGCGAGGCGTTGCAACCTTACCTGAACAACCGGCTGGGCCAGGAGGCGGCGTTCGACAAGGGGATGGCCCCGCTCAGGAAATTCATGCTCAGGCAGACGCGCGAGAAGGACCTCGGCCTTTTCATAAACCTGGCGCACGTGAAAAAGCCCGCGACGATAGACGACGTGCCGACGTACGTCGTCATACCGTCGTTCATAATTAGCGAGCTTCGGACCGCCTTCCAGATAGGGTTCATGATTTACATCCCCTTCCTCATTGTGGACATGGTCATCGCGTCCGTCCTGATGAGCATGGGGATGATGATGCTCCCACCCGTGATGATATCCATGCCGTTCAAGCTGATGCTCTTCGTGCTGGTGGACGGCTGGTACCTGATAGTCGGGTCGCTCGTCAAAAGCTTCGCGTAGAAACCGGGGGAGGCTGGATGACGCAGGAATTCATAGTGGAGACGGCCAAGAGGTCGCTCGAGCTGACCATACTGGTCTCCGCCCCGATGCTGGGGTTCGGGCTGGTCATCGGCGTGGCCGTGAGCATATTCCAGGCGGTCACCTCAATACAGGAGATGACGCTGTCGTTCATCCCCAAGATAGTCGGGGTTATGGTGGCCGCTGTGTTGTTCTTTCCGTGGATGTTGCAGATGCTCATGTCGTTCACCTCGGAGATATTCATGAACATCCCGCAATACGTCAAATGAGCCTCTTCAACTTCGACGCGGCGGCACTAATCGGCTTTTTGCTCGTCTTCGTGAGGATGAGCGGCCTCATATTCGCCATGCCCGTCGTCGGTGCCGCCGCCGTGCCGGGCCACATAAAGATAGGGCTGGCGGGCCTCGTCTCGTTCATGGTCGCGGCGGTGTCGAAACTGACGCCGGTGGACGTCGCCATGCCGTTTGGGAGGTTCGTCCTTCTGGCGGCGGGCGAGACGGCCATCGGCCTCGTCATAGGCTTCGCGGCGCAACTGTTGTTCAACGCCGTGGAGCTCGCCGGCGAGATGATCGGGACCCAGATAGGATTCGGCATCGTGAACGTGCTGGACCCCTCCACCAACTCGCAGGTTTCCATAACATCCCAGTTCCTGAACAACCTCGCGCTGTTGCTTTTCCTCGCCATAAACGGCCACCACTGGTTCCTGACGGCGGCCGTGAGGAGCTTCGAGGTACTGCCCCTGCTCGGGTTTAATCCCTCCCGCGGGACGGCGGACGCGGCGATAACCCTCACCGCCAACGTCCTCGTGCTGGCGGTGAGGCTGAGCGCGCCGGTCGTGGTCACCCTTTTGTTGCTCAACGTCGCGCTGGGCCTCATAGCCCGCACGGTGCCGCAGATGAACGTGTTCATCGTCGGCTTCCCGCTCCAGATAGCGGTCGGCCTTTTCATATTGGGCGCGAGCATCCCGGTTTTCTTCGAGACGTTGAAGTCCCAATTCCGTCTTTTGCCCGAGACCGCCCTGAACCTGATGAGGCTGTTGTAGGGGGCGCGGATGGCGGAGGAGGACAAGGAGCAACGCACGGAGGAGGCGACCGAAAAGCGGCGCGAGGAGACCCTCAAAAAGGGGCGGACCGCCCAGAGCAGGGAGATGGGCTCCACGTTCGTCCTGCTCGCCTCGCTGTGGATGCTTTACGCGTTTGGCGGCATGATGCGCTCCACGATTTCCGAAATGATGGTGCGCGCGTTTGCCGAAAGCTCGCGCTACAACCTGACGGACGAGACGATAAGGCCGCTCGTCCTCCATTACTTCAAGGAGACGATGATCATCCTCGGCCCCGTCATGGCGGCCATAATGGTCTTCGGGGTCGTCTCCACAATCCTGCAAAACGGCGGGATAGTGCTTTCGCTGGACCCCCTCGTGCCGACGTGGACCAAGATAAACCCGCTGAACGGGCTCGGAAGGTTCTTCAACATGAACGCGCTGGCGGAGCTTCTAAAGTCCCTTTTGAAAATCGCGATCGTCGGCGGCGTCTGCTACGCCGTGCTAAGGGGGGAGTGGTCCCAGCTTCCGATGCTGGCCGACAAGGGTGTTGACGAGATAGTCGCCTTCACCGCCAGGGCGGGCCTCAGGCTGATGTTTTACGTCTTCCTCCTGCTCGTGGCGCTCGCCGCGGCCGACTTCGTTTTCCAACGCTACTCCTTCGCGGAGAGCATCAAAATGACGAAACAGGAGGTGAGGGACGAGCACAAGGAGACGGAGGGGGACCCGATTACGAAGCAAAGAATAAGGTCCGCACAGTACGCCATGGCCCGCCGAAGGATGATGGAGGAGGTGCCCAAGGCCGACGTCGTCATAACCAACCCCGCCCGTCTTGCGGTGGCGCTGGCCTACCAAAAGGACAAGATGGAGGCCCCGAAGGTCGTCGCCAAGGGGGCGGGCCACATCGCGGCGAAAATAAGGGAGATTGCAAGGGAACACGACGTGCCGATAGTGGAGGACAAGCCCCTGGCACGGTTGTTGTTTAAGACCATAGAAGTCGGCGGAACGATACCCGAGGAATTGTACCGGGCCATCGCCGAAATATTGGCGTATGTGTACAAGTTGAAAGGCAAAGTATTTTGAAAACGGCGAGTCGGACGAAAGAACCGGCCCGGGCGGGCGGCGAACGGCGTCGGTTTGCGTCCGCCGGAAATTGACGTGGAAGGAGTGAAAAATGGCGGAAACAGACGCTAACCAGACGGCCCTTCCCCCTTTCGCCAAATACAGCGACGTTGGGATGGCGGTCGCGATTTTGGGCGTCGTGGCGCTGTTGGTCCTGCCCCTACCGCCGCATCTTTTGGATCTGTTCCTGGCGCTCTCCATAACCGTCTCGATGATAATCATCATGATGACCATTTACATCAAGTCGGCGCTGGAGTTCGCCTCCTTCCCATCCGTGCTCCTCGTGGTGACCTTGTTTCGCCTCGCGCTGAACGTGGCGACGACGAGGCTCGTCCTGCTCCACGGCAACGAGGGCTCCTCCGCCGCCGGAAAGGTGATAGAAAGTTTCGGCAACTTCGTCGTCGGCGGAAACTACGTCGTCGGAACGGTCATTTTCCTCATCCTCATAATCATCAACTTCGTGGTCATAACGAAGGGCGCCGTCCGCACCTCCGAGGTGGCGGCGCGGTTCACCCTGGACGCGATACCCGGCAAACAGATGTCGATAGACGCCGACCTCAACGCTGGAAACATAACCGAGGTCCAGGCGAGGGAGAGGCGCCGCAACCTCGAGAGGGAGGCGGACTTTTACGGCGCGATGGACGGCGCCATCCGCTTCGTGCGCGGCGACGCCATCGCCGGGCTCATAATAACCGCGGTCAACGTGCTGGGTGGATTCGCCATCGGCGTGCTACAGCAGGGGATGAGCATGAAGAACGCGCTGATGGTCTACACCCTGCTGACCATCGGCGACGGGCTGGTCACGCAGATACCAGCGCTGGTGGTCTCCACCGCCGCCGGCCTTATCGTCACGCGCGCGTCGTCGGAATCCAACATGGGGGACGACGTGGCGCGCCAACTGCTTTTGCACCCCAAGGCCTTCGCGATGGCGTCCGGCGCGCTCGGCCTTTTGGGGATCGTTCCCGGGCTCCCCCACGTCGCGTTTTTCTTCCTATCGTTCATAACCGGCCTCATCGCCTACATGACGTTCGAGGCCGAAAAGGAGCTTCTTTCCGCAAAGAGGCTGGAGGCCGAAAAGGCCGCGCAGGCCCCCGTCGCCGAAAAGGTCGAGAGCATCCTTCCGCTCGACGCGATGGAGCTGGAGATAGGGTACGAGCTGATACCGCTGGTGGACGCGGCGCAGGGGGGCGAGCTTCTGGACAGGATAAAGGCGGTCCGCAGGCAGTTCGCGCTCGACTACGGCTTCATCGTCCCCCCCCTTCACATACGCGACAACCTCCAGCTGAAGCCGGGCGAATATTCCATACTGCTAAAGGGCGTGAAGGTGGCCGGAGGCGAGCTGATGATGCACCACTTCCTGGCGATGGACTCCGGCGCCGGCGTCGAGCCCGTCCCGGGCGTGAAGACGACCGAGCCGGCGTTCGGACTGCCGGCCGTTTGGGTGACGGAGGCCGACAGGGAGCGCGCCAGGTCCGCCGGGTACACGGTGGTCGACGTCGCGACCGTGCTGACGACGCACATAAAGGAAATAATCAAGAACAACGCCCTCGAACTGCTCGGCAGGCAGGACGTCGCCGCACTCATGGACAACCTCAAGCAGACCTCACCCAAAATCGTCGAGGACCTCGTGCCGGCCGTGCTCACGCTGGGGCAGGTGCAGAAGGTGCTTCAGAACCTGCTCAGGGAGCAGGTATCCATCCGCGACCTCGGGACGATACTCGAGACGCTTTCCGACTGGGGCGCGGCGACGAAGGACGCGGACGTGCTCACGGAATACTGCAGGCAGGCGCTGGCCCGCCAGCTGACGCGACAGCACGCCTCCCCGTCGGGCAGGCTCAGCGCCATAACGCTGTCCAAGAAAACCGAGGACTCCGTGCAGGAGGCGATAAAACAGACCGCGCACGGCGCGTATCTGGCCATGGACCCGTCCGCGGCGCAAAGGCTGGTCGACCAGCTGAAAAAGGAGATGGACAGGGCCGCCGCGCTCGGCCACGCGCCGGTAGTCGTGACCGCACCCGCCGTGCGGATGCACGTCAGGCGTCTGGCCGAAAGGTTCGTGCCGGGCGTGGTGGTGCTGTCTTACAACGAACTGTCGCCCGGCACGGAACTGGAAACGGTCGGGGTGGTGGGCGCGTAAAATGAACATAAGGACGTTTCAGGCCATCGACATGAGGACCGCGCTGGCAAGGGTCAGGGAGGAGCTCGGTCCCGACGCGATAATACTCGGCACCAAGAGGGTCGCGAAAGGGGAAGGCTCCTTCGGCGCGCTGGCGAGGCCGCTCATGGAGGTCACCGCCGCGCTCGACCTGGACGAATCACCCGCGAAGAAAATCGGCAACGCCGCGCGAGCGGTAAACTCCGGCCCCGTTCCAACCCCGTCCCTGCGCGAGCTCAGGGACGAGATGGGCGCCATAAAAACGTTGATTAAAAACGGCCTCTCCGCCGGTTTGGACGCCCGGCGCGGCCTTAACGGCGGGGCCGAAACGTCCGACGAGCTGGAAGACCTGAAATCCATGCTCTCGTTCATGATTGAAAACTCGGACTTCTACAAGGGAACGGGGCTCGAGCCGAACTACCTCGCCTGCTACAGGCGGATGGTGGACCGCGGAATGGACCGCGAGTTCGCCATGAGGCTGACGCGCGAGGCAAGGGAGAGCGTCCCGGGCAACCGCGGGCTCGACTTAAAAAGCATCGTGACGCTCGTCATAAACCGGATTAGGGAGGCCATGATGACGTCCGGCCCCGTCGCCCCCCTCGAAAACGGCGCGGCGCGCGTCGTCTCCCTCATAGGCCCCACCGGCGTGGGCAAGACCACCACGGCGGCAAAGATAGCCGCACGGCTGGCTCTGGACGGCAAAAAGGTCGGGCTGATAACCATAGACGCGTTCAGGATGGCGGCCGTGGAACAGCTTAGGACCTACGCCGCAATACTGGGGGTGCCGCTCGAGGCGGCCCTCACGCCCGGGGAGCTGGCCGGGGCCGTCGCGAAATTTTTCGAAAAGGACGTCGTCATCATAGACACGGCGGGCAGTAGCCAGCACGACTCGCAAAAACTCGCCGAACTCGCCTCCTTCCTAAATGGGGGGGCGGAAATAGAGAATCTGCTGGTCCTCTCCGCGGCGTCCGACCCCGTCGCGATAAACGAGGCCGTCCGCAACTTCGGCGTGATGGGCGTGGCGGGCCTCGTCTTCACCAAGATGGACGAGACGTCCAAGCCGGGCATCGTCATAAGCCAAAACTTCAAGACCGGCCTCCCCGTCGTGTACTGCACGAACGGGCAACGCGTGCCGGAGGACATCGAAACCGCGTCCGCCGACAAAATCGCCCCCCTGCTCTTCACGAAACAGGGGCGCGACGACGCCCACGCGCCCCCCCGGCCGGCGGGCCGCGCGCCGCTTTCGGCGGGAGGCCCCCTTGTTTAACGAAACGCAAAACGAATACTATGAAGGGAATATTATGGACCAGGCAGAAACGCTCCGAAGAATCAGAACCGGAACCGCCGACGCCCGCGCCCCAAGGCGGCGCGTCAGGGGCATAGCCGTCGCCAGCGGCAAGGGGGGCGTGGGCAAGACCAACATCGTCGCCAACATGGCGCTGGCGCTTTCCCGCAAGGGGCTCAAGGTGCTGGTGTTCGACGCCGACATGGGGTTGGGGAACATACACATACTGCTGGGCCTCGCGCCCCGCTTCAACGCGGCCCACGTCCTCACGGGCGCCAAGACGCTCGCGGAGATATTGGTGGAGGGCCCCAACGGGATAAAGATACTCCCCGCCTCCACCGGGAACAGGAAATACGGCGAGCTCGCCGCCGAGGAAAAGCTGGTGCTCAAGTCGGAGCTGGAGGCGGCGCAGGACGACTTCGACTACGTCCTTTTCGACGTCGGCGCCGGCATATCGGCCAACGTCATGTTTTTCTGCTCGGCCGCGCAGGACGTCGTCGTGATAGCCTCGCCCGAACCGACCTCGTTCTCGGACGCGTATGCGTTGATGAAGGTCCTCTCGCGCGACTACAAGGTAAGGACGTTCCGCCTCGTCGTCAACTCCTGCAGGGACAGGGCGGAGGCGGCCGGCATACACAGTCGCCTCGTCATGGTGGCGGACAAGTTCGCGCCGGACATAAGGATAGATTTTCTGGGACACGTCGCGCTCGACCCCGCCGTCCCTCAGGCCGTGCGCAGTCAAAAACTCTTCTCCGACCTCTTTCCGGGGGCCGAGGCGAGCAAAGACGTCGCGCGCATAACCGACGCGCTTGTAAGGACCGCCTCCGCCGGCGAGGTGGATTGGGACGCCGTCTTTAAAGGTTGATGCGCGCCGTGATGACGACGATTTCAAAAAAGATTCCCAACGTAACGGCGGCGCTGTTCTTTTCCACGGCCGCCCTGGCCTCCACCCTCAAGGGGGGCGGATTGGCGACGGCCCTGATGAACGGCCTCGTCGCCGGCGCAATATCCTGGGTTTTGGCCGCGCTTCTCTCGTACGTGATATTTTCCGAAAAGATTCCCGAGGCGAAGGCCCCGGCCGGGCTCGAGGATTTGGAGGAGAAATACAGGACAAAATCGGGCCGTGGATGACCAGGGCCGCCGCTACCAGGCCTCGAAAAAACTCGCCTCCGTTTTTTCCAAAAACCACCCGTGGGTGTATAGGAACGCCTTAAGCGGGGCGATAGACGCCATCCCGCCGGGAAGCCTCGTCAGGATGGTGGACGGCGAAAACCGCTTCATGACGCACGCGATTTACGAGCCGCACGGGAGCGTGGCGATGCGCCTCCTTTTCACCTCCGAACCGTTCGACGCGGGCCAGCTGAGGCGCAGGCTCGCCAAGATAATCGCCAAAAAGGCACGGAATACGAGCTTCGGCCCCCGCTCCGCGTTTCGCCTCCTAAACGGCGAGGGGGACCGATTCCCCGGCCTGACCTGCGACGTTTACTCCGGCGTCGCGGTCTGGCAACCGTACTTGAAGTTTTGGGACGAGTTCCTGCCGGCGCTGGCGGAGGAGGCGGACTCGGCCACGGGCGTCGAGAGGCACGTCGTAAAGCCGCCGTCGCGACGCGAAGGGAGGCCCGACCATTACATGCTGAAGGGGACGGAGCCCGCGGAGCCGGTCGTGTTCGAGGAAAAGGGTTTGAAGCTACACGCCTGGCCGCTTTCGGGGCAGAAAAGCGGCTTCTTTTTGGACCTTCGCGAGGTCCGTTTTTTACTGCCGGGGTACGTGCGCGGCAAAAACGTTCTGAATTGCTTCGCCGGAACGGGCGCGTTCACACTCATAGCCAGAAGTTTCGGGGCCGCAAGCGTCCTTTCAATCGAATCGGACGCAAAGTGCGCCGAACGGGCGGCGGCGTTGCTGGAGGAGAACGCCCTCCCCTTCCCGCCCAGCGAATGGGTCGTCGGGAACGTCTTCGACGAACTTGAAAAACACGTTGGGGAAGGAAGGAAATTTGACGTGGTGGTCCTCGACCCGCCGAACATGTGCTCGAAGAAGTCGTCGCTCGTCCCCGCGCTGAAGGGATGGGAGAAACTTCTGCGGCGCGGAAAGGAACTGACCGCCGCCGGGGGAAAAATGATCGCGATTAATTGTTCGTCGTTCATGACGAAGGAGCTTTGCGAGGGGGCGGCGAAGGAACTGCGGCTGAAGGCGGAGAGCTTCGGGGGCCCGCCGCCGGACCACACCACGAGGGCGGATTTCCCCGAGGGGGACTACCTCAAATGGTGGGTGTACGCGCTCTAGGGCGTTTTGGCCATTTATAGATACGATTCAGCGCCTGCCAAAATTGTCCGGGAAATAAAAAATGCCATGCCCGTGCAAAGGGGCGTCCAGATTTTTTAATTTCTGGATTCCCCCATTCGGGGGAATGACGGCGATTCCGGCATCCATGTCAGGTCAAAATGCCCTAAACTCCCCCTCTCCTTCCGTCGTCGGGTTTCGGAACCGGCGCGCGCGATTTAAAGGCCGCGGCCCGAGCCTTGCGCCTGATTAGCCTTTTCCGCGTAACGCTCCTTTATGACGAGGATTTGGTCCAGAATGCCCGTGAATTTTTTCACCAAGAACGGGTCGTAGTGGGTGTTGCTACTGCGCATTATCTCCGCGATGGCGTCCTGGTCGCTCCACGCATTCTTATACGGACGCACCGACGTCAATGCGTCAAAAATGTCCGCGATGGCGCAAATCCTTCCGGAGAGGGGAATCTCCTCGCCTTTGAGCCCGTTTGGATACCCCGAACCATCCCATTTTTCATGGTGCGTAAGGGCGATTTCCCGGGCCATCACAAGAAGCTCGGACGGATGGTTGTCCAAAAGCGCGGCGCCAATGATGGTGTGGGTCTTCATTATTTTCCACTCGTCGTCATCCAGCCTTTCCGGCTTGAGAAGAATCCTGTCGGGGATTCCAATCTTCCCGATGTCGTGCATCGGACTGGCGTTTAGCAAAACGTCCGCCTTGTCGTCCGACATTCCCGCGGCTTGGGCCAGCAGGGCGCAGTATTGGCTCATCCTTATGATGTGCAGGCCGGTGTCGCCGTCCCGGTACTCCGCCGCCTGCCCGAGGCGGCGGATGATTTCCAGACGGCTGTCGTGCAGTTCCTTCGTCCGCTCCCGGACAGTCTGCTCAAGCCCCTCGTTTTTGCTTTTTAGCTCCTTTTGTAGCAGACGGACCTCCAGCGCATTTTTAATCCGGGCGGTGATTTCCGCCCTTTCGAACGGCTTGGTGATGAAATCCCTCGCGCCGGCCTTGAGCGCGCGAAGCCGCGTCGTCGTATCCGCCTGCGCCGTAAGAATCAGGACGGGCAGGTAGTCCTCCCCCGTTATGATTTTTTTTAGCTCCTCCATAACCTGAAAACCGCTCATTACGGGCATGTTAAGGTCCAACAAGATGATGTCGGGCGCGTAGCTATTGTACAGTTCCACCGCGGCGCACGGGTCGGTGGTGCTTAGCACGGCGGTATATCCCGTCCTGGCAAGGGTCTCCTGCAGGACCTCGACGTTCGTAAGGTTGTCGTCGACGATAAGTATTTTCGCGCCCATTATGTCCATCTCTTGAAGCATTAACAGTTCTCCTATTCAAAGTGTAGTTACATTATATATCTAAGGCCATGCTTAAATTCGCCGTTCAGGCGCTCTTGAGGCGCGTTAGTTTGAAAATATTGGCGGGGCGACCTTCCCTCTCGCGGAGGATTTTCGGAGCGGGTCGTTTTACCGGTTCCGCCCCTCGTTAGTCGCCGGTACGGACGAATCCGCGCCCGCGAATGGGGCTTTGCGGACGGGGCGCTCGGAAAGGGAGAATTCCGAATCCCTTTTTGCAACGGCATGACAAACTCTCGCCGGGCTTCGTCCCACATTTTTTCCCGGAATTTTCGGGGCCGGGGTATAATACGCGTTCTTTACGTTTTGGCCCCCGTAGCTCAGTTGGATAGAGCAACGGTTTCCTAAACCGGAGGTCGTGTGTTCAAGTCACGCCGGGGGCACCATTTTTCAGAAAATTAGATGTCTTATTGTTTTTTCCTTTTCTCTGTGTGGGCACTATGTAAGAACGATAGAAATAACAGCTTAGGACGTTCAAGAAAGATGGTCTCTAACAAAAGTAAGAAAGGGAATAAAAGATGGACATTTTCTAGCCTTAGCTGCCCTGAACTAGAAAAGCGTTTACAGGTGGGCTCTTAAAAGAAAAGAGCCATGGCCTTCCGGTTAAGATGTAGTAACCACAAAACACTTAACCTTGGAGGAAGAAACCATGACTCGTCAGCAGTATATCATCGGTCGGAAACTGAGCATTCTGGAGCTGGGCAAGACTTTGGGAAACATCAGCGACGCATGCCGCAAGCTGGGCGTGAGCCGCCAGCATTTCTATGACATCAAGGAAGCCATTGAGACGGAAGGTCTGGAGGGGCTTTAGGAGAAGGGCCGC
>JACQBU010000125.1 GCA_016194375.1 Nitrospinota bacterium | reverse complement strand
TAAATTTAGTCGATTTTTACATTGTTCCGCCAGCCTTTGGATTTCTTCCTCTGCCATCCCTTTCCCCCTTTCAAACAGTCGGGCTAATTATACTTCGCCTCCTGAAAATTGCAAGCACGGTGGCGCCGCCCTGTGCTATAGATGGTGTCACCGACCACCGTCGTCAACGCCATGGTAAACCACGTCCTCGAACAACGCATGGAGCGTCATGAGCAACAACCCGCCCGGCCACCGAACCTCCGCCAGCGCCGACTTCACGTCCGACCAAGCCAGCTTGCAAACCTCCAACGCCACCACCCATGAGCATACGAACACCCTCAACCACAGTTTCCAAACATGGGCCACCTCCCGCGTCCTACCGAAACTATCCGCCTTCACCATGTTTGCCTCACTTCCTCTGTACCATCTCGCTAATTTTCGCCCGAGTGAACTCGAACGGCATTTCGCTCCCGTTCCTCCGAACCACCACCCTCACCTTCGTGTCCTTTTTGCCGAAGAGCAGAGTAAACAAATCGTGTTGATCCGCCGGGGTCTTACCGTCCACCGAGACGATCACGTCACCCTCCTTTAGCCCGGCCTTTTCGGCGGGAAGCCCCTTCAGCACGCGGCTTAACCTGTAATCCTTGACAATCGTGATACCGACGGCGCCCGCCTCCTCATACGGCAGGTAGCCCAGCATGGCCATGTCCTTCTCGCAATTATTTTCAATTTTGTTGGCCAATATGATCCCGAGGCCCGCACCGTGGGAGGAGCAACGTTCGCTACTCCCGTCCGGCGCCATGAAAAGTCTCGAGTTCGACACACACCCCGCAGTAATTAGAAGCAAAACCGCCAAAACTCCCGCTCTCAACTCACAACTCCTTTCCCGTCATCGGTTTCAATACCCGTAAGAATTCTCATGCGGGAACTCTACGTAAATCACCGGAAATGTTCTTTCCGAAACGAACTTTTTCGAAACATCCTTTTTCCTCCCCCTTGCGCCAGCCAATGAGTCCTGCAAGAATGGCGAGGTGAAAAAACGACTGTCCCCCTCGCACTTGACGCACGGTCAGAAACTCGCCTCCATCCTCCTTCGGCTCATTAATGCCCCGTCGGGCGTGAGTGTTGCCGACCTCAGGGGCGACTACTCGCTGGAGGAACGGACGTTCCGCAACTACATCCGCGACCTCCAAAACATCCCGAGCCTCGTCGACGAAAACGGCGGCCCGCTCGTGGTAAAGGAGAAGGAGAACGGCGTTGCCTACCTCCGCCTTAAAACCGGCGTAATCGGGGACGGTACAGCTGAATTCTTCGCCTCCTTCTACATGGCGTCGTCCCTAATGAGCTACCTGGCTGGGACGGGGATGCACCTCCCGCTGGACAACTGGGAAAAAACCCTGAGGAAGAACCGGCTGAAATTCCCCGTCAACCACCTTGACAAAAAAATCCACTCCGTGGCCGAATTGCCGAAGGACTACTCCGGCAAGGACGAGGTCCTTAGGATCGCCCTGCGCGCCGTGCTCGACCAACGGCGGGTCAACATCACGTACAAATCGGCATCATCCGGGAAGACGTCGCGGCACGACGGATTCATGCCTTACACGCTGATGCAGTACCGGTTCGGCCTCTACGTCATCGGGCGGAGCGACGGGAAGCAGGACGGGATTTTGACCCTGAGCGTGGACAGGATACAAAAAATAGCGATTCGCCCGGAAAAATTTCACTATCCTTCGGATTACTCGCCCGCCGCCATCCACGGCGACGGCTGGGGCATAATGCGCGGAGGCAAACTTCACCACGTAGAGATATTGTTCGACGCCTCCGAGGAGGCATACGTCATGGAGCGCAAATACCACAAGTCGGCGAAACTCCGGCGACTGGCGAACGGAGACGTGCGGCTGACCATGACGGTCGGCGCTTTGGAGCAGTTGGTGCCCTGGGTTTTGAGCTGGGGTTACAGGGCGCGGGTGGTCGGGCCGATGGAGCTTGTTGAGACGATTAAGAAGGAGATCGCCGAGCTAGCTGGAAAATACAGAGTTTAAAGAAATTAGGAAATATAAGTTGCCGGGGTCGGGGCTTGAAACGTGAATTTTCACGGATGAACGCAAAAAACGCCAAAAACGCACAAAAGGCCAAAATCGCCAAAAACGCAAAAGCCCCCCGACCCGGGACGTCGTATCAAAGAGCCATGATGAATTATTCAATAAGTAATCAAGAGACGGCAGAAATGGAATTTAACCGCCATGTCGCAGAGAACGCCAAGTGGGGAGAACCAGGGATGGACAATGATTTTAAAAATTGTCATTCACC
Source organism: Nitrospinota bacterium (assembly GCA_016194375.1). Classification (GTDB taxonomy): domain Bacteria; phylum Nitrospinota_A; class UBA7883; order JACRGQ01; family JACRGQ01; genus JACQEX01. Next base: position 6,568 of record JACQBU010000125.1, on the reverse strand, counting down.
CGAAAGGGGGCCGCGGTCGTCTCAGCCAGCGACCCTCGTTCCGGCCGCAACTTGGCGGACGGGGAATCCAGCTTCCACCATCGATTTTCTTTATCTGGATCCCCGCTTTCGCGGGGATGACGAAATTGCGGTAGCGGTAGGCGCGGCAATCCTGCCGTGCTGGGAGGCAAGATTGCCTCCCCTACCAAAAATGCGGGGACAAAACGGACAAATGGGACGACACTCAGATAATTCCAAGCTTGGAGTATTTTGCGCGTCCTATGGACGCGCCGCTTACCCGTGCTACGCCGTAAAATGAATATTTGCCATGCGGCTCCGCAGGATACTTTCGCTTCGCTCCAGCGCAGGAGTGTCCGTGCCACCATACAAAGTTGGAGGTTTCGATCATTTATTTGCGCAGACCGGCGTTAGAGGGTAAAATAATCGTGCAAGTCGGACGTACACGCACATGGTTGCAGGGAGGATTTCAAATGATCTGCATCTCGAACACCTGCCGCCGGTCGGAGAACCCAAGGAAACGTCATGCGGCGCGGCAAACGCTCCGTCCAGATTTTCTCATTCCCCGTCCGCCCTCCGTTTCCGGTTCGGGGTCGGGTCTTGCATTGTAGCATCTGATGGAGGTTTAGCCCTGACGCGGAGCACGGGCCGAGGCCCGCGCCACCAAACGAGGCGCGAGGCGACGAACAGGGGTTGCCCTAGCCGCCAAGGAGCGGCTAGGACGAGAGCCTCGAAGCAAGGACGATTGCGGCCCGTATTCGCGGGAAGAACAACGGAGGGGCGGGGATGACAACCTCTTGCCCCTGCGGGGCAATGTACAGGCAGGATTGCCCGTACCTACCGGACAATGCGGGGACAATTCGGACGGGCGGCGCCTTAAGCCGTCAGCGCCCTTAACGCCTCATTAACCTCATCCAATTCAAATTCCTCGGAATCAAACCATTCCGGAACCCACTCGCGCATTTCCTTATATTCAGGATGATTCGGGTTTTTTAACACGTCCAACAAGTTCTGGTATCCCCAAACCCCTCCGCAGTCCTCGGGCGGACAGCTCCGCTTGCCCGCAATGCAGGTTGGGTAACGGACCAATTCCTTTGATTTTATGACCTTCTCAAGCAGAATGTCGTGTTCCCATCCGTCGCCAAAGTCGTATTCGTAGATAATCTTCTTCCTTGTTTGGTTCATGACGGAGCTTAATTTAGCCTCGTCTTCGTCCCTGGCGTCGTCGAAGCGCTCCAAGTCCTCCTCTGGATCGAGATTTGTGTAACAGGTGTTTCCGACCCTGAACTGGTGAAGATGTCCGTCCCACCATCCCATCACGGCCTGGATAATCTTATGAAATCGTCCAAGGGTGACGTTGCTTTCAACCTGAAACCTTCTCCATATGGGGGGTTTGATCCCTCGCAGAGTTATTTTGACCTGGTATATGGTTTTTAGCGGGATACCTTTCTCCGTCATGTTTATCCTCACTTGTCCGTTTGCAATAGCACCGTCCATATGGAAGAGTCCGCATAAACATTTGGCTTTGGTTTCATGTGGTTATCCTAAACCCATTAGAGACGCGGCGGAACGAGATTTTTGGCCGCCTTCAATTCCAAAAATGTGAAACGCGTGGCGGGGTCGCTTCCTGTATTGTGGAGTTAAATCAGACGGAAACCCGCGCGGTGCTCGCAACAGGGCCGCAAATGAAATCACACTGCCATCTTTTCGAATATGGCAGTGTGAAAAAGATTGAACACTCTTCGAGCGTCCGCTTTTTTCCGTGCCACCGGCCACTGGGTCGCCCCTTCGGGGCAACGTACGGGCAGGATTGCCCGTACCAACCGGAAATGTACACACAAGATTGTGTGTGCCTACCAATTCCATCAAAGGCCAAAAACGCAAAAAAGGCCAAAATCGCCAAAAACGCAAAAGCCCTCCGACCCGGGACGTCGTATAAAAGAGCCATGATGAATTATTCAATAAGTAATCAAGAGACGGCGGACATAAGGATTCAACCGCCAAGCCCTGTTCGCCAAGATACGAACAGGACGAGAAGCGAGAGCAGAGACGAATGCTGATGCGGCCAGGACGAGAAGCAAGAGCCAAGACGAAGGCGGTCGCCAAGAGCGCAAAGGGGGAAACTTTGAGGCTAAGTTTTTTGCCAAATCTTGGTTTGGCCCTCTCTTCCCCGCCTTCGCGGGTACAAGCCTCGACCCGGCCGTATTCCCCGCTTTCGCCAGGACAACCTTTAGCAGGCAGGCCACCCCCCTACAGCCTATTTTTTATCTTGGCGTACTCTGCGTCTTGGCGGTTGACCCTCAAAAAATGCGGGAAAAAAACGGACAAACCGGACAAAACGGACAAACCGGACAGGCGGGACGGGTTGCCCCTGCTGGGCAATGTACACGCAAGATTGCGTGTACCTACCGGAAATGCGGCGGGTCAAACGGGACAGTCGCCCCTGCGGGGCAACGTCCACACAAGATTGCGTGTACCTACCGGAAATGCGGGGACAAGAAGGTTTCAAACGCTCATTTGCGCGGGCCGGCGTAAGAGGGTAAAATAACCGTGCAAGTCGGAGGCATACTGAAATACGGAGGAGTTCAAATGATTTGCATCTCGAACACCCGCCGCCGGTCGGAGAACCCGAGGGAACGCCATGCGGCGCGGCAAACGCTCCGTCCAGATTTTCTCATTCCCCGTCCGCCCTCCGTTGCCGGTAGGTCATGCGGGAGAAGGCCGCGGGTTTCATCGAGGAAAGCCGGGTTTGCGGCGCGTTAAGAACGACCCGCGCAACTTAAAACGACGTTTTGGAGGAAAGTGATCATGCGTGACAATCGGTATTCCGGATTTTTAAAATCTTTCGCGCCAACTTTTATCCGGCTCCTCTTGTTGTCGGCGACGCTCGTTTTAATCGCCGCGAACGGCGCGTCCGCGGCGGAGGAAATGAACCGCGCCGGGTACACAAGCTCGACGATATGCTCCTACTGCCACGCGGACATATATAAAAGCTGGGAAAAATCCGCCCACGCAAGGGCCTACACAAACAGGACGTTCCAAGAGTCGTCCCGGCAGGCGTACATGGTCTCGAAGGTTTTGGCGAAGAATTTCTGCGTGAAATGCCACGCCCCGACCGCCGTCTACGGCCCCGCCCTCGACTTGGACGTAAATCTTCCCGTAACCCGCGAGGGGGTGGGGTGCGATTTTTGCCACACGATCGAGAAGGTTGACCTTGCCGACGTCCACGTCCCGTACAAAGCCGACGTGGGGGGGCAGAAGAACGCCTCGATGAGACTGCTGGGGCCGAAACCGAACCCCTCGGGTGCGAATCCCGCCGCCCATCAGGCGGCGTACGCCGCGTGGTTCAACAAGTCCGAACTGTGCGGGGGATGCCACGAGATGGCCAACGCAAACGGCCTGAAGGTGGGCGAGACGTACACCGAATGGAAATCCTCGAAATATTCCGCCGAGGGCGTCCAGTGCCAGGGATGCCACATGCACGCGACGCCGGGAACCCCCTACGAATCCAGCGTGAAAAAACCGGCCAAAACCACCATCCCGAACCACAGCCTTTCGCCCGAGGCCTCCAGATTGCAAGGGGCGGTTGACCTGAAGCTGGTTTCGGCGGCACCGTTGGAGAAGGGGGCCTACCAAGTGGACGTCGCCATGACCAACGTGAAGGCGGGCCACAACATACCGACCGGTTCGCCCGTGCGCACACTCGCGCTGGAGGTCACGCTCCAAGGGGACGGAATGTCGCGGGTGGTGCAGGTTAAAACTTTCGGGAAACGGATAATAGACAAAAACGGCAACTGGCTTGTGAACGACACGGACGCCCAAATAAACGGGACGAAGTTAAAATTCAACACTTCGCTCAGGCCCATGGAGAGGCGCGAGGTGCGCTTCGTGTTCGCCAACGTGCCGGCGGGAAAAGTGAAGGTCACGGCAAGGGCGTTTCTGACCCGAAACCCCGTGGTTGACACCGACGAGCACGTCCTAATCCCGCTGGGTGAGGCGGCCAAGTAGGCCCGCGTTTAAGGGGTTGGTCAGGGTTTGGCGGGGGGCCGGGCGCCCCCGCCGTTTTTGAAGAATTCCGCGACCGACCCGAAAGGCGTCTCCACCTGCGCGCCGGTCGAAAGGTCCTTGATGACCGCCGTTTTCTTCGCCAGCTCGTCGCCGCCTATTATGAGGGCGTAACGCGCCCCCGACTTGTCCGCCTTGCCGAACTGGTTCTTAAAGCCGGTCGGCTTGTAAAGCCGCTCCACGCTCACGCCGCCGACCCGCAGTTCGGCGGAAAGCCCGCACGCGGCTTCTTCAGCCTCGTTCATGTACACCACGAAGACGTCGGGCCTGCCGTGGTCCGTCGCCAGGGGTGCGCCGATTGACTCGACGAGCCTCTCCATGCCGACGGCAAAACCGGTGGCCGGCACCGCGGGACCGCCGGAATTTTTGACGAGGTCGTCGTACCTTCCGCCGCCGGCGATGCTGTTCTGGGAGCCGAGCCCCTCCGCCGTCACCTCGAAGACGGTCCTGTTGTAGTAGTCCAGCCCGCGAACCATCCTGGGGTTGAGCTCGTACGGAACGCCGAGCCGACCCAATAATTCCCTCACTTTTGAAAAATGCGCCGAACATTCCGGGCAGTAATGTTTGTCCAGGGTCGGCGCGGTTTTCATCAATTCCACGCATTTTTCCACCTTGCAGTCGAAGACGCGCAGTGGGTTCTTTTCGTACCTTTCGCGGCAGTTCTCGCACAAATGCCCCCTGTTTTTCGCCAGAAATTCAACAAGGGCCTCCTTGAACGGCCCGCGGCATTTGTCGTCACCCAGGCTGTTCAGCAATAGCTTCGGCGATTTTACGCCTATCGACCCCAAAAAAAGGTGCAATAAATGGATTATGTCTGCGTCAGCCGCCGGTTCGGCCGCGCCGAACAGTTCGGCCCCTATCTGGAAAAACTGCCTGTATCTGCCGGCCTGCGGACGCTCTCGCCTGAACATCGGCCCCAGGTAGAAGAGTTTGGTCAGGTTCCCCGGGGGATGGAACATGGAGTGCTCTATGTAGGCGCGGACGCACGACGCCGTCCCCTCCGGCCTCAGGGTGATGCTTTCGCCGCCCTGGTCCTCAAAGGTGTACATCTCCTTTTGGACGATGTCCGTCCCCTCCCCCACCGCTTTTATGAAGACACCGGATTTTTCGAATATCGGAAGCACGATTTCCCTGAACCCGAACAGCGCGAACTGCTCGCGGGCCCTGCGTTCGACCTCCCGCCAGACGGCCACGGCGTCGGGAAGGATGTCCTTCACCCCTTTGACCGCCGTAAATTTCCTTTCTTCGCCCATGACTCCGCTATTAAAACAGAACGGGGGGCGAATTGGCAAATTTCGGCAAAATTGCGCGTTTCCTTGACATTTTGGCCGGAAGATATTATTGTAAATGCGTGTAGGAGAGTGGCTAAACGGGCTCCTATTACCACCCAACTGTTTGATTCTTAACCTGTGTTTATGTTGCAAAAGGAATGGAACATGGAAAAATTTAGAGGGAAAATCGGGATTTGCAATCATTGTGGCGGCACGCTCATGTCGGATGGCGAGGACGTTAAATGCCTTATGTGCGGACGCATGGCGGGGCACCATTGCGAGCTGTGCATGTTTCATCCGGAGAAGGGGAAAAAGCGGGAGCGGAAAACCGTGGCAACAGGCGGCAAAAACCGGGGCTGAACCGTCCCGCCGCCTGACGCCGACCGGAGCGAAGCTCTTTTTGCCTTGATTTTCGCAAAGGGGGGTTGCGTTTTTTTTGAGACGGACTCCCCAGTTAAACGGCCCGCCGCACTCATCCCTGCCGCCGCCAATCGTTGACATTGTTCGGGTGTTTCACCTCGTATGTGCGAAGGTTTTCGACGTCAAAATTCTTCGATGGAGGTAATTGTGGCGGTATTCAAAAGAATCGTACTTGCGGCGGTGGTTTTAATTTCGTCCCAGGCTTTTGCCGGCGGCCCCCCGATACGGCAGGACGTGGAATACACCGGCGACATGGTGATGATCGCCGACGGACGCCAGATGGCGTCCAGCAGGGTCTTCCACGCGCCGAACAAACAAAGGACCGAGATGATGGGGAACGTGACCATCGCGCGCATGGACAAGAAGGTGACCTGGGTGCTCATCCATGACTCCAAGAGGTACATGGAGACGCCGATGGACCCGCGCCGCGTGCCGCCGACCGAGCTCCCCGACGCGTCCTTCACGCAGGCCGGGACCGAGACGATAAAACGGGTTCGCCACCACGAAATACCGCTTTGAAAGCCGGGACAAGAATAGTTCCGCCGACGGCTTAGTTTGGATAACCAAGGAGGGGGTCGCGATAAGGAGCGAGATTAAGAGCGAGCATGTCCGGAGTAAGGGTACGATGGTTTACGAGCTGAAGAACCTCAAGATCGGCAAGGTGGACCCGGCGCTCTTCGAGGTTCCAAGCGGCTACGACAAGGCGCCCGCCACGGGGGGATGGGCGGCCCGCACGGCGGAATGCCGCACGGCATGGGAAGGCCGCCCGCGGAATAGGCCCGCGTCCCGAACCCCCGGGAATCCGGGCTAAAAGT
>JACQBU010000127.1 GCA_016194375.1 Nitrospinota bacterium | reverse complement strand
CGAAAAAAGAACGTTTCAGTCAAAAGGGTTTGTGATACTATTTTAGGAGCAAAGTTTTATTAACATGGATTCCACCTTAGGACGATCTGTTTTCTGTCCAAAGAATGGGGTCCACCTTACTTATCAACTTCCCCATTAAGCGCCAACGACTTGAGCAAAAACCATAGTCTCGGAAATTCGTCTTCTTTTTCCGAATGGATTATCGCCATGTCTTCAAAGTGGGTGCGGATGTTTTGTTCAATCTCGGCAACAGCACCCGCATACCAGAACCTGACTGAAAGACGAGAAGCATTGGGGGAGAGACCCAATACATAAAACCGTGTAATTTTGTCCTCTTTTGGACGGTGGCCGGAATCGGGCGCCATTAAAAGAGCGCGGATATAATCCGCCCTTTTCCGGGCTGAAGCCTCTTTATCGGCGTCTCCATCATCACCAAATCCAAATATTGAAGCAAAGCCCTTTTCAAGATCATGCTCCTGTTCGGCCCAAAAGACAGTCGTTGTACCGCCGACCGGTATTTTCTGGCGGGATTCCTTTTTCAGAAGAGTATTAAGCGCGGTGGTATATGCGAACTCCGCCGTTTTACCCACCGGCGCGTTAAAGCTTTGTTCCTTGCCGTAAGAACAAAAAGCTGGCAGGTTGAAAGACACAATGTTGGCGCCTGAACTCTGCGCCCCAGCCACCCCGCGTATGGAGGCATGAAGACGGACTATGGAGTCAACGTTGCCGGTTACAAGACAGGTGCCGCGAAAATCTGACTCGCCAACCATAGCGGTCCCTCGCCCTATCGCGTCAAACACTTTGGAACGCTCACAAACCAGGCAGTTTTCCTCGGCAAGCCTGAACGAAATGTTGACACCCCCTTTTTTAATCTCCGCCCAGTGGGGATGGTTCTTAACTTCATTTATGTGCGAACGCAAGAAGGCAAGGACTGCTTTAAGACCCGTGTCATCGCACTCTTTTGACAACTCGTCAATATGTCGCACGAATGTTGGCAATTGAACGTTCTTCGCCTTTTCACGCTCCTGTTCGGCTTTTTTGGCCCCGCCCTTTTTTTTCATCGCCAGTTCATACTTGGTGTCGCTCAATTCACCGAGTGTATATTCGATGTTGTCCCATAACAGATTCGCCTCAATATTTACTGCGCGTTTTACTTCCCTGGGCACCATGAACTGGCGGGCCGATTTCTTTTTTCCCAAGATTGTTCTGGTGTCCTGTATGTCGGCCAGGGAACCATCTGTATTCAAAACGAGGACAAAATGTATTTCCTTTTTCTGAAATCCGGGCGGAGCTGTCTTCTCAGAGGTATCGCGTGAGAGCCGCTCATAGTATTTCGCCAGCGATTGGAGGATCATGCCAATGAATCCCCCATAGAAGGCACCATTACGGAGCCATTCTTCATTTCAGAGCGAAAAAAACGAGGGGTAGGGTTGTCAGCGTCAGAATAATCTAGGTCGTTCAGCATCCAGCCAAGGTCGCGGGTTTCCCCGATTTTCTCCGGCGTTTCCTCTCCTACGCCGAGCAGTTCAAAATTGGCGGAAAATTCGCGGCATCCCAAGTATGGTCGGTGATAGCATTGCCCTTTTTCAGCCCTTCGTTTGAAGATGTTCGAATATTTCTCAACACTTGCTCCACCGGCCTTCAACTGAAAATGTGAATGAATAACATAAGCCACATCCCTTAATATGAGGCCCGCACGTTGCTGACGCTCGTCTTCAATAAAGATGGGATTATGTCCCGATGCCACCGCCCCCACCTCGTTCCGCCGGACAGACATCCATCGAACCGGCCGCAGTATGTCTATTTGCGTGACAATCCACTTGATCTCATTGTGCCAGTAGATGGCCTCCAGAATGCCGCGGGCCGCCGACGGGGTGATGATGTCATAAGAAACACGCTCAACCTTCATTTCAGGTCGGGTAAAACAGGCGAGTTCTCCCCATACCTTCAACCGGAAATTACATCTGGGATCAGACTCTGTAATCATCTCTCCCCCTTTATTGAGCGCACCCTATACTATGAGCGTAGAAGACTCGATGGAGGCCGGGTCGTTTGCGCCAAACCCAGTTGCCTTATCGTAAATAGTATCACTTTTCTGGACACAAAGATTGCCATTATCTAATAGCTCTAAATCGCCGCTCTGGATTAATTTCTCGTATCCCTTTTTGGGGATATTGACGACATATCGCTGGGCCTTTCTTAATAGACCACGGGACGACCCGTACAATCGCAATTGTTCGATAACTTGCTTGCCGCCACCGTAAGAGGTAATTACCGTTTGTCCCGTTTCTTGTATCAACCGGAATTTTTCTGCGGCTGAACGAAACGAGATATTAAGGTCGGTTCCGGGGCTAAGAAGTTCCATTATCCCTTCCCGGTCAAGAGCGGAACCTTTAAGCCAAAATAGATTTTGAAAATACCGGCGGAAATTATCCAAAGCCAATGGGTCTCCAGATGTATTCAAGCGCAGGACAGTACGCGCCGCATCTTCCATTTGTCGCAAATGGCCTGGTGGCGATTGGCTCGGGGGCGCGAAAACGTGCACCTCACCGCATTCCAGCTTTCCCTCCCGGTTACACCTCCCGGAGGCTTGGGCGATTGAATCGAGTCCGCCCATGGCCCTGAAGACAATTGGGAAGTCAATATCCACTCCGCATTCGACCAATTGAGTGCTTATCACGGTTGTTGGAACCTTGTTTTGCAGGCGTTCTTTTATTTCCGCGATTATCTTTGAGATATGTTCGCCACACATGGAGCGGGATAAGTGATACGTCCCCTTCGGCATAAGTCCGAACAGTTCTAGGGCGTCTTTGCGTGTGTTGACTATGCAAAGCGCCGTTTCGTGCTTTCTTAGCGATTCCGCGACGGTTTTCCAGCTTTGAGGCTGATCAATCCCCTCAAGACCGTTTATTTTGACCCGCCTAAACCGCTCCTGGAGATTTTGGGGGGAGTCCATTATCTCCACCGTGCCCGGCAATCCATTAAATGAAAAACTGGGCGTTTCCACCTGATTAAACGCCGGTTGCGTGGCGGTGCAAAGAATTTGAGTTACCCCAAAGTTTTCGTGAAGGGTACGGATAAGACTCAATATCGGAACCGTGAAGTCCGCCGGGAACTGCTGGGCCTCGTCAAATATCACTACGCTGTTTGCCACATTATGAAGTTTACGGCAACGGCTGGTTCTTGAGGCAAAGAAAGACTCGAAAAATTGCACGTTAGTGGTAACGACAATCGGGGCTTCCCAATTTTCGCACGCCAACCTGTTCTTATTATTCTCCATTCTTGCTTCGTCAATATTACTGTGGTGCTCCAGCACGCAGTCGCCAAAAATCCCACGGAAAATACCGGCGGTTTGCTCAATGATGCTCGTATACGGAATAACATAAATAATTCGTGTCTTTCCGTGGCGCACGGCATGGCTGATGGCGAATAAAAGGGACGAAAGGGTTTTGCCGCCGCCCGTTGGAACCGTTAGAGTGAACAGGGCTGGTTGAGCATATGCCTTTTTAGCACATTGTTCCTGGATCTGCCGCCGCAATAAATTTATCTCAGTTTGTTCCACGGAATTCCGCAATGCGGACAAGTGGTTTTCCAGTTTGGAAAGTAGCTCTTCCAAGCCGGGGAATCCGCCGCGACTGGCGGCCTTGTCCCCGTCCATAAATTTCTCGGTATCCAGAAAATCGGCGTCCACCAAACAGGAAAACAGCATTCTAATCCATAGCGCCACGTCATTCGGTTGCTTTGCCGTTGGCTTGCTGGTTGGAAGCGACCGCTCCATGATTGCATTAGGAATTCCTTGTTTCACGGCGCTTTCCAACACTTGCCTGTCATAAAGTCTATTGCTTAAATTTGACCCCTTGCCCTCGGCGCTGTTCCAGTCTGCCAGTCCGGCATGGTGTCCGGCAATAAGGTAAGCGAGTATCCTCCCAACATGGGTGTTCCTGTCCACCGCGTGTATTGCTCCGGCGATTGAATGTTGTGGATGACCAGCATAACCTTCCATATTGGTCTCGTCATCGCCTAGAATCATTGCCTGAAACTGTTTTGAGTATTTTCCCAAGTCATGCCATAAACCGGCAACATACGCCCAGTCGCCATTGTTAAAAGAAGAGGCAAATGTTTCGGCCAGCTTTGCCGTATCAACAAGGTGCTTTTCAAGAACGTGCCATTGCTCGACAGGGCGGCCCTTTAAAGAATGTGCATAAGAAGCCACATCACCCATTGACTAATTAAAGCACGAAAAAAACAGCGAAGTAAGCTTTTTTAATTGAAATTCCCGGTTCGGTTGGGGTCGGGTCTTGACTCGTTGACGTATAAGGCAACCCCACGGGCTGAAGCCCGTGCTACCAAACTCATCAAACGCAAAAAAGGCCAAAATCGCCAAAAACGCCAAAAACGCAAAAGCCCCCCGCCCCGGGAAGGCGTATAAACGAGTCGTGATGATGATTAATGAAATAGTGAATAAGGAAAAGGCGGGATTAACCGCCAAGCGCGCCAAGGGAAAGGAATTGGTAGGCGAGGCAATCCTGCCTCGCATCGGGGCGGGGATGATAACCTCTCGCCCCTGGCGGGGCGACGGCAGGCAGGATTGCCTGCCCTACCGAGCAAGACGGGGCGACGGCAGGCAGGATTGCCCTGCCCGCCAAGTTGCGGCCAGGACGAGAAGCAATAGCGGAGACGAATGTAGTGTGTGCCTACCGAAATATGCGGGGACAAACGGGACAAATCGGAGAAATCGGACAGGCGACAATTAGAACAGTTGGAAAACACGGGTTCGCCGCAAAACCGCAAAAGGAATATCCGCCACCGGCGGTTTCGGCGGCATTACTCCGCCTTCGGCTACGGTCAAAGCCCGTGCTACCAAATTAACAAAGGCGGGAAAATGCGGGGACAAAACGGACAAACGGGACAAACGAAACGTCCGCGTCAATCGCCTGACGCAACCCCGCGACCCCTCACCTTAGGAGGGCGAAATATTTTCCGGGGAGCTGGCGCACGATTCCCTTCAGCTCCAACTCCAGCAAAATGCCGAGCACTACGCTCGACGGAAGTTTCAACTCGCCGATAAGAAAATCAACGTGCCTTTCGTTTTCGCCCAAAAGCGACAACAGGTCCCTCGCCTCCTTGCTTAAATCGGCCTTGACCGCGCTCTCCGGCCTTTTTACCAACGCCTGTATTTCGGGGGGGAACTCGGACACGACGTCGTCCGGCGACATCACCAGCTTCGCCCCTTTTTGTATCAGCTTGTGGCACCCGACCGACTTCGAGGAGTCCGCGCGACCCGGTATGGCGAAGACCTCCCTCCCCTCCTCCAGCGCGCCGTATGCGGTGATGAGCGTGCCGCTCTTGTCCCCCGCCTCCACGACGAGAACCCCGAGCGATAGGCCGCTTATGGTTCTGTTGCGTATCGGGAAATTCTGCCTGTCCGGCTCCGTGCCGAACGGGAATTGGGAGACGACGGCTCCGTGCCTTGTTATTTTTCGCATCAAATCCCCGTTTTCCGGCGGGTAACATACGTCCAGCCCGGTGCCGACCACGGCGATTGTCCTGCCGCCCGCCTCGATGGCGGCGCGGTGCGCGGTGGAGTCAATCCCCCTCGCCAGACCGCTAACGACAACAAAACCGCGCTTGGCAAGCGTCGCCGAGAAATTCTCCCCCATTATCTTCCCATACGGGGTCGGCGTGCGGGTGCCGACGACGGCCACCGCGATGGCATCCTCGTCCCTCAACTCTCCTGCGACATACAAGACCGGCGGCGGCGGATGGGAGGCCCTCAGCGCTTTCGGGTAATCCTCGTCCAGAAAGCTGATTATTCTTACATTTTCCCTCTTCGCCAGCTTGCGTTCCTGCTTAGCCCTTTCCGGGGGCTTGCACGCGATTATCTGCTCCGCCGTCTTGGGCCCGACACCCGCGACATTCTTAAGTGTTTCGCCGCCGGCCTCGAAGACCCCCGCGCACGAGCCGAACGTCGCCAAAAGGTTGTGGAAGTTGTTCGGCCCGATGAGGGGGAGCGAGTTCAGCGCAAGGACAGCGTCCGCCTCGACCAGCCTCATTGTTTGCGCCCCAGAAGAATCCTGACTTTGTCCATCTCGTCGTGCGCCTTGTCCGCAAGCGGCCCTGAAAACTGGAAGAACGGCCGGATTATCTCCTCCAACAACCTCATCTGCTTGGGATCGTCCGGGAGGGTTTCGGCGCCGCGTCCGTACTCCATCCTCATGTGCAATTCTACGATCCTAAAAAACCTGTAGGCGTCGGCGAGCTCCGCCGCACCCTCGACGGGCCATTTTCTTTCCCGCGCCGCCACCAGCGTTTCAAACGTGTTTAACGGCTTGATGTCCGGCTCGGTCAAGGCCCGCGCAAGTTTCAGCTTCTGTGCAAGGAATTCCACGTCCACTATCCCTCCGGGCCCGTATTTTAGCGCAACCTTTTTGGCGGATTTGGCCTTTTCGCGTTCCATCCTTTTTTTCATCCTCTCCATTTCGGCCTCGTCCTTTTTGGAAAAGCCCGCCCCGTAGACGAACCAGTCCAGGTTTTTCAGAAATTCCGAGCCGAATTTTAGGTCGCCCGCCACGGCCCTGGCCCCGCACAGCGCCATTCTTTCCCACAACGACCCGCGCGTCGCGTAGTAGTCGCTCGCGGCCGCGGCGGAAAGCACGATTATACCCTTCTCCCCCTCCGGCCTCAGGCGGGCGTCGACCTTGTACGCAAGGCCGTATTGGGAGATGCCGCCCACGGCCCCCAAAAGCCTACTGGCCACCGTCGCGTATCGGGATTGCAGTTCCAGCGCCGCCTCCCCCTCGCTTGAGTACACAAACACCAGGTCCAAGTCGGAGCCGTAGGTCAGCTCGCGCCTGCCGAGTTTCCCCATTCCTATGACGGCGAACCGGCCCGTCGGCTCCGGGTCTATTAGGTCAAGGCAACGCTGTACGAACGAGCAGGCCAGTTCCGTAAGCTGGCGCATGAGTCTGAACGGGTCGTTGTGCGCCATGAGGTATGCGACGCCAATCCGAAGCGACTCGGAGTTCCTCTCCTTCCGGAGCCAGTCCAGTTTTTTCTCATAAACGCCGAGGTTCGCGGGCATGGCCGCCAAAGGGTCGGGCCGAGTCGGGTCCGGAGCCGAGCCGAGCAGTTCGGCCACGTCTGGCATGTTTATCATCGCCTCGGCCATGTTCTGCGAGCAGGAAAGCGTCTTGACCAGCGTTTCCATACCGGGCGGGTAGTCCGCCAGCATCTGGTACAGGGACTCCCTTGCGGGGCTTGACGATAAAAGCGAGTCGAGGTTCTTCAGCGCCCGGTCCTTCGCGGGCATTGCGGCAAGGAGGCCGGTCAACTGCGGGAGGAGGCGGGTGAGCATCCTCCTGCTTTTTGCAGATGGGTGGTTGAACGGCTCGCCGTCCCTGATGTGCAGGAGACAGGAGAGCGCGTCCGCCGGGTTTTCGAACCTCATCTCGGCGAGGCGGGCGGTTGCGGCCTCCTCGTTCTCCAGGTCCAAGAACAGCTCCGGAGTCTCCTCTTCCGTCGGCACCTCCTCCCTGAAGAAGTTTGTGAATACGTCGTCCACGTTGTTCGTGTGGCGCTCGTACTCGTCCATGAGTGCGCGTTGGTCCCTTAGGTTCATTTTCAGGGCCAGCACGCCAAGCTCGTCCCCATCCGGTAGTATCTGCACCTGCCTGCCGTAGGTGATTTGCATCCTGTTCTCGAGGTCGCGCAGGAACAAAAGGGCGTCGGCCAGCCTCGCGTAGTCCGCGAACCCGATAAGGCCGCGCTCGAATATCCTGTGCAACGCCTTGAGCGAGTTAGTTTCGGCGAACCACGGCGCCTTGCCGCCGTAGATGAGCTGGTGGGCCTGAATGATGAATTCGACCTCCCTAATGCCCCCTTTTCCTAGCTTGACGTTGTTCTTGAACTTGTTCTTCCCCGTCTTTAGGCTCGCGTCGATTTTTTCCTTCATGAGCTGGATTTCCTTCAGCGCGGAAAAATCCAGGTATTTGCGGTAAACGAACGGCCGGATCATCCTGAAGAACTCGTCCCCAAACGACGAGTCCCCGGCCACGACCCTCGCCTTTATCATCATCTGCCTCTCCCAAGGCTGCCCCCACGACTCGTAATACAGCCCCGCATAGGCCAGCGAACAGGCTATGGGGCCCCGATTCCCGTCCGGCCTCAAGCCCAGGTCAACCCTGTAAAGGTTGCCGGAAGGGCCGATGTCGTTGAGCATGGAAGTGGTCTGTTGCGCGAGAAAGGAGTAGAACTCCCTCGCGGATATCTTGTGCCGCTCCATTCCGCCTTTGCCCAACCCGCCTTCCGTCTCCCCCTCGTCGTTTTCATAGACATATATGAGGTCTATGTCCGAGCTGAAGTTAAGCTCCCTGCCACCGAGCTTCCCCATGCCGAGCACGATGAACCGCCCCGGCGAGCCGTCGGGGTTCGCCACCTCGCCGAAGCGCTCCCTCAAGCCGAACCTCGAGACGTTCATCGCCCCCTCCACGGTTACGTCGGCCAGCCGCGAGAGGTCGTCCAGGGTCTCCACGGTGTCCGCCCATTTGAGCAGGTCGCGCCACCCTATCCGAAGAAGCTCTCGGTTTTTGAAATCGCAGAGCGCCTCCTTCGGCGAGTTCGGAATCCGGCTTGAAAGGGCGTCCCGTTCGTGCCTCATGTCCCTTTTAAACCGGGTGGAGTCCAAGATTCCCGGCCCAAGCGCCCAAAAAAGCCAGCGCGGATTTCTTAGAGCCGTGTCCGAAAGCGCCTGGCTACCCGAAAAAAGGGAGGCAATGAGAGGGATGTTCCGCTTGGAAAGTTTTTTCAAAAGGGCCGGTTCGGTCTCCGCCACCTTTGCGAAAAATCGCTCGAAATTCACTCGCGCCTTTTCCGGCGCGAAGGAGGTACTCGCCCCTTTTTCCACCCACCGCGGCGTTAGGTGGTGCAGTCCGAATCGATCCGTGGCGGACGCGATGTTCATGCCGGATATTAAAGCACAAGGTTTGTGCAATGGCCGAATAATCGGGGCGGTTGCAAAAGACCGCCCCGCGACGAAATTTAGAAGGCGTGGCGATAGGCGATTATTATCTTGCTGTCCACCACCGTTTGGACGCCCGTAAAGTACCGATAAACGGGAAGCTGATATGAAAGATCTATATAATTGTTCTGGTTTACGTACTGAATTGTGGGCTGTCCATAAATGACGTTCCCGCCCGTATTCGGAACCACGCCCGGAGCCTGAATGCCGCCCGGGTTGAGGAAGTTGCCCGACCTGTCGACGTCAGACGCCGTAAGTTCGCTTACGAGGCCGAGGCCGGCGTTCCAACTATTGTGAAGCCTGTAATATCCGCTCAAGCCCCAGTTTAAGACGTTTCCAAATTGGTAGCCGTCGTAACCTTCGTTTGAGATTTTATACAAGGTGTCGAACGCCCAGCTGAAACTGCCTATATTCTGGGTATAGGCAAACCCCACAAGATAATCCAGCGAACCGGTGCCCAATACGAGGTCCGGATTAATTAAACCGGTTCCCCCCGGTCCGCTGGGCGCCGTGTAATGGTATGCGCCGGTCGGCAATTTAAATCCGCCGTAAACCCAAAGATGCTGGTCAGAATGCCCCGACCAAGCCCTGTATTTGAGCATGGCTGTTGCGTCGCCGATGCCTGAGTCCGCGTCCGATTCATCCACTCCGTTATTCAAGGAAGAGTGTTTGCTGAAATATGGAAGGCTGAACACCCCTTTCAAGTCGTCGGAATACGAGTGTTGATACAAAAATTGCACGGTGTTGATCTGGATGGCGTATCCGTCGGTGTTTGATCCGGCCGGAACAACCTGGCCGCCGTTTACGGCGGCCGAGGCGGAGGTGTAGCGTTCGGTGATGCTGTAAAAATCCCCCCCAATGTTGTATTGCCCCAGCCCGTTGTGTAACGTGCAAAATTCGCAGGCCGACGCGTAGCCCGCCCATGCGATCATGACAAAGAAAACAAAAGCAAAAACCTTTTTCATTAAAAACCCCTTTTCCCAAAATCAAATTTACCTTTTTGCGCCCGTTAAAAGGGACGCTCCGGGCGCGATGGCGCCAAAGTCATGAATTGGATAAAAGGTCAGGCCGCGGGAGGGCGCGGATCCGGCTGAATGGAGATTTGTAGGGCTGGTTCCCGCGTCAAAGGATGAAATTGGAATTGATAAAAGTCGTGAAAATACGCCGTAGCGTTTGATTCGGCAAACTCCTGAGCCGCGGAGATGTTCGTGACGCTTGAAGATTTGGCCTCTCCGCATCCCAGGTAACAATCGCCCATGTTGCAATGTTTCGTCGACGTCATGTGGCGCATTCCGCAAACAGAGGAGTGGAGTCCGCTGTACGAGCCGGCTTGTGCGTTTGGATCGGGTATTTCGCCGCTTACGTCCAGTTTAGCGTGGTGTGCCAGACGGTCGGTTCCGACGTTGCAATGCTCGTGGGCCATCGCCGGTTTCAACATGCAGAACAATACGGCGAAAAGGCACCCGAGTACAAACCGACCCCTCATAATCAAATCATTATATAGAATTCCACTAGGGCATAGCAAGAAGGCCCAATTAACATAGCGCGCGGATTTTAACCCGCTTTATTCCCCCACCAAGGCGGGTTAGAATACAAACCATTATCATGAAGGGGATTATTCTTGCCGGGGGTAGAGGATCGAGGCTTTTTCCCGCCACGCACGTCGTTAGCAAGCAACTTCTTCCCGTTTACAACAAACCGATGATTTATTATCCCCTCTCCACTCTTATGCTCGCCGGAATCAGGGACGTCCTCGTCATATCCACTCCAAACGACCTCCCGCTTTACCGACAACTGCTCGGAACCGGCGCACAGTTTGGAATAAGCGTTCAATACGCTGAACAGCCTAGACCGGAGGGGCTGGCACAGGCCTTTATAATCGGGGAAAAGTTCCTTGACGGCCAAAGGGCCGCGCTGATACTGGGGGACAACATCTTTTACGGCCACGGTTTAATCCCGCTTATAAGCAGGGCCTGCAATCGGCCGGACGGCTCCACCATTTTCGCCTACCATGTCAAGGACCCTCAAAGGTACGGTGTGGTGGAGTTTGACGGGAACAACAAGGTGGTTTCCATAGAGGAAAAACCGGCCAAACCAAAGTCGAATTACGCCGTGGTAGGGCTTTACCTCTACGACGAAAGGGTCGTGGAGTTCGCCAAGATGGTCCGCCCCTCGAAGCGCGGCGAACTGGAAATAACCGATTTGCATAAAATCTACCTTGAGAAGGGGGGGCTCAACGTCGAACTACTGGGGCGCGGCATCGCGTGGCTCGACACCGGTACATACCAGTCGCTGATGGAGGCGGCGAATTTTATCGAGACCATCGAGTCGCGTCAAGGGCTTATGGTCGGCTGTCCCGAAGAGATAGCATACAATTCCAGATGGATTAAAAAGGAGGTTTTGCTTGAACAGGCGGACAAGCATAAGAACACCGAATACGGCGACTATCTTTACGGCCTCGCGATGGCAGGGGCGCTCCGTGGCTGAAAAACAGGCCCAAGAAACCACCCGCAAGATAGTCGACCGGCCTTGGGGTTCCTACCAGGTGCTCAGCCAGGGGGAGCGCTACAAGGTTAAGAAGATCACCGTGAGACCCGGCGAGAAACTTTCACTGCAGTACCACCAACACCGGGCCGAGCACTGGGTTGTGGTGAGCGGAACGGCCAAGATTTCGCTGGGGCAGAACGTCTTTTATATCACCGAGAACCAGTCTACGTACATACCAATAAGGGAGCCCCACCGGCTGGAGAACCCAGGCAAGATACCGCTGGAGATGATAGAGGTGCAGTCCGGGGGCTATCTTGAGGAGGACGATATCGTCCGACTCGAGGATAAATACGACAGATAAGCCGCCTACGTCCCAAAAAAAATGGGACGGCGGACGGTTCGCGTCATCGTCTTTGAGCTGGTCTCCACCAATCCGGCGCGGCGGCCTCCACCTCTCCTGACTCCTGCAGTTTGTTGGCGAGGTTTAGCGACTCAAGCCCAGGCACTGTTTTAAGCACATAGACGTTCTTGCCGATGTTCAGTTTGTCGGCGATCTCCAAATTTTTTGCGGCGGCCCAGCCTTTTACCTTCTGTTCGGACCAATCGCCTTTGAAAAACACAATCACGTTGCCGGGAAGTGACATGATGCGCCCGCCGGGGTTCCCACCTTCGCGGAAAACCGGGGAGACGCCCGCTTTCGGATTGACGGCCGCGCTTTTTTTGAGGGCGGATTTTGGGGAGACTACGCGCCAGATTGCGGCGCCGCCGCGAATCATCACGCGAGAGGCCGAAGGTTCCGCGTTTTTCACGGCGCTCTCCTCGTCAGAAGCGGGGCCGAACTCGGCGACGAGTTCGTGGTCCATGTGAAGCGTCTTTTTGACCCCGGATTCATACCAGTAGTAATTCCCGCCGTTGTCTGCGCGAGCGTTGAGAACCGCAACGACAAGAACGGCGACGACGAGGAAATACACCATAGGGGTTTTCGGCCGGGCGTAGGGGCGGAGAGCGTTGTTTTTCATGAGAAACGCCGTCATCCTTATTTTACCTTCCATAAATTGTGATGCTCCACGACAAGAGGGTTCCGGTGTTTCCAGCAGTTCTGTCCCGAACGGACAGCGTCCAATTGCCGTTGACCTGTTCGTTGATTAGCCGCACCACTCCAAAACGCCAGCTTGCGCCGGCGGCGCAGGAGGCACTTCCGTCAATGCACCCGCATGGGCCGGGCGTGCCGGAACAGGAGTTGGTGGAATCCAAGGTATAACAGCCGTGCGGTACCGAGACCGTGCTTACCGTTCCCTGCGGGCTGGTAAGGGTTATGTTGAGATCCCCCGCAGAAGGATGGTTTGTGGCCACATTAAGGTCGACAAACTCCACGGCCGCCAATCCGCTGTTGGAAACGGCGATTGTGCTGGTGACCGCGGCGCCCGCGTCAGGGATGGGGGTGTTTGGCGAGGCTGATTTCGTTACGGTTTTTTCCGGCGCGACGTTACACCAAGTCTTGGCCTTCGTGACTGCGGCGTCCACGTCCAAAACCCCGTATCCATACTTGTGGTTGACGTGCAGACCCCCGCCGTTTGTCGTCCAATCCGAGTCGGAGGGGTCGTTTTTCCTTGCCGACTCGGCAAGGATTATTCTTACGTCGCGCCATGTTAAATTTGGGTTCGCCTGCAACAAGAGGGCTATGCCGCCGGCCGCTTGGGGGGTCGCGCCGGATGTGCCGTTCATGCATTTTGTGTAGCTTCCGTTCGCATAATCAGGTGCGCTAAATTCCGTGTTAAAGCCTCCTATATTTGCCCCCAAAGCACCCGTCATGTCGGTCGTGGTCAGGGCGTGGGTTCCGTGTCCGCCGTCGCCGGTATAAGACGGAATGCAAAACTCCCCGCCGTAAGCGCTTATGAGGATGTTCGACCCCTCTTCGGAATAGTTCGTTTGCACTCCTCTGTCATCCAGCGCGGTTATGGAGAACACGCCGTGGTAGTTG
>JACQBU010000135.1 GCA_016194375.1 Nitrospinota bacterium | reverse complement strand
CTTCGACTCGAGCCACCTCTCGCTGGTGAGGGAGGACGGGGCGCTGGACCTGTACCACGGCGGCCTCCGCGCCATAGACTCCGGCGGAAACGTCATCTTCGACCACGTTGACTACCGCGAATACTACAAATACATCACGGAGGAGGTGCGCAACTGGTCGTACATGAAATTCCCGTTCATAAGGTCGCGCGGCCACATAGACGGCTGGTACAGGGTGGGGGCGCTGTCCCGCATAAACACCTGCGGATTCATAGACACGCCGGAGGCGGACAAGGCGATGCACGAGTTCAAGTCGGTCACGCGGGGACTCCCGAACCACATGACGCTCGCCTACCACTGGGCCAGGATGGTGGAGCTCCTGCACTGCGTCGAGAACATCGAAAGACTGCTTAACGACCCGGACCTGCAGGGGACGGAGCTCATGGTGCGCGGGGAACGCGCCAGCGAGGGGGTCGGCGTCATCGAGGCGCCGCGCGGCACCCTAATCCACCATTACAAGGTGGACGAGAACGACCTCGTGACCTTCTGCAACCTGATTGTGAGCACCACCAACAACAACGAGGCGATGAACCGCGCCGTCAGGAAGGTGGCGCAAGACCACATATCCGGCAAGCCCGTCATCACCGAAGGAATGCTCAACCACGTCGAGGCGGCCGTCCGGGCCTACGACCCCTGCCTGTCGTGCGCCACGCACGCCATCGGCAAGATGCCGCTTGAGATCGAGATGTACGGCCCGGGCGGGGAGCTTATTGACCGCAAGGGCCAGTATCTGAATGGGCCGTAGGACGTTGCTCATCGGCTACGGGAATCCCGGTAGGCTCGACGACGGCCTGGGGCCGGCGCTGGCGGCGAGGCTGGAGGCCAGTCCAATTGAAGGGTTGTCGGTCGAGTCCGATTATCAGCTCGTCGTCGAACACGCCCACGACGTCGCGGGGTACGACGTCGCCATCTTCGCCGACGCGGCGTGTAACGGAGACGCCCCCTACTCGTTCAAGGAGCTGGGCGCGCCGGAGTCTCCGAAATTCGACAGCCACTCGGTCACGCCGGAAACGGTGCTTTTCCTAGCTAAAACAATGTTCAACGCGAGCACGAAAGGCTACCTTCTGGGGATACGCGGCTACGAGTTCGACGGTTTCGGGGAGCGCATCTCCGAACGGGCCGTCCAAAACCTCGAAGCCGCGTTTGAGTTCGTGCGCGAAATAGCCCGAACCGGGCCCGGCGCCCCTACTCCATCTTGACCTGGACGTACTCCAGCTTATTGTCGCGTATAATCCCGAGCTTCGCGGAGTCCCCGGCCTTGAGCTCGTCGAACGCGCTCGAAAGGTCGTAAACCGACTTTATCTTCACGTCGTTCACGCTGACGATGACGTCGCCGAAGACTATCCGGTTCCCCCGCCTGTGGGTGGGCCGGAGCTTGGCGGCCTCGGCGGCGCTTCCCTTCGTGACCTTCAAAATTATCACGCCCTCCACCCCGAATCGCTGGGAGACCTCGTCGCCGGCGACGGCCACGCCGATTCCCGGGCGGACTATCTTCCCGAAGTCAATCAACTGCGGAACGTACTTGTTTATGACCTCCACCGGAACGGCGAAGCCAATCCCGGCGCTCCCGCCGCTCGGGCTGTATATCGCGGTGTTCATCCCTATCAGGCGACCCGCGCTGTCAAGCAGGGGCCCGCCGGAATTTCCCGGGTTGATGGCGGCGTCGGTCTGTATCGCGCCGTGTATCGTCCCGCCCCCGATCGAGGTGACCTCCCTGTTTAGCGCGCTCACGATTCCCGACGTCATGGAGTAATCCAGCCCGAACGGGTTGCCGATGGCGTAGACCCGCATCCCCACCCTTAAAATTTTCGCGTCCCCGACGGGTATCGGCCTCAGAAGCTTTTCCGGCACGGACGCCTTGAGCACGGCCAGGTCCTTCTCGGGGGCGGTTCCGACGAGCGTCGCCTTGTATTTGGCGCCGTTCACGAACGTCACCTCAATCTTGCTGGCGTCCTGTATGACGTGATAGTTGGTCACCAAGTGTCCGTCCGAATCCCAGATGAAACCCGAGCCGGTGCCTTTGGGAATCTCGAACACGTCCATTGAAAAAATGTTCTGGGCGAGCCCGATGCTGGTTATGTACACGACGCACGGCGAACTGTTTTTGAAAACCTCGATGGACTCCTTTTCGGCGGCGCCGAGGTCGCCGCGCGGGGCTATCGGCCTCGGAATCGTCTTTTTCGCACCCTCTCCCGCGTCCGCCCGAAACGCCAGCAAGGACGCGACGGCTACAACCGCTAAAAACGACCCTTTGAATTTCATGTCCTCACCTCAAATCAGACCCAACATAAAATCTCTTAGAAAGGGAAAAACTCCGTCGTCCGCCTCGGAAAACGTTTTTGCACAAAACTCCCCGCAAAACCTAACCACCCACAGGGAGTTTGAAAAAAAGACGCCGTCGGCCTCCGTCAACGCGTCCGCCGGATATTCGCCGACCTCCGCCCTTATTCCCAGGGTTTTGGCGGCCGCCATAACTTTTGCGCGCGCCACGCCGGGAAGCATCCCGCATTTTTCCGACGGGGTGAACAGGACTCCCCCCTTGTGCCAAAAAACGTTCGAGACAATTCCCTCGGCGACCCAGCCGTTCGTATTGAGGAAGACAAGCTCTTCCAACCCCTTCCCCGCCGCGGCTTTCCACGCCATCACGGATGAAAATCGGGACGTGGTCTTGTGGGAAACGGCGGGGTCGGTCTCGTTGACGCGCCAACCGGCAAACCCGGCCCTGAGCGGCGACGCCGGCGTTTCGGCGTCGCCGCCGATTATCGCCAGCACGCCGGCTTCGGGCACTTCGGAGAACCGCCCGGTTTTGGCCTCGCCGCGAGACAAGGTCAGCCGAAGCCAGCCCTCGGATATCTTTTCCTTTGCGATAAAATCGCCACAGGCGTCCGAAACGTCCCTTTTGCCCAACGGGCAGGCAATCCCGGCGTACTTGGCGGAGCCGTACAGTCTTTGGAGGTGCTCCTCCATCCACACGGCCCTCCCGCCCGCCACCTTTATCGTCTCGAACAGTCCGTCGCCGAGGTTGAAGCTCCTGTCGAACGGCGACACGCCGACGACGAACTCCCCGCCCCTGAAAACCACGCTCGGCCTCATCTCGAAACGACCTGGCAAACGCGGTCGAGAACGGAGGCCTTGACGGCGGTTTCCTCAAACTCCTCCTCCGGGTCGGAATCCGCGGTTATGCCCCCGCCGGTTCGGTAAGTCGCCGCGCCGCCGCTTAAGAACAGCGTTCTTATGAGCAGGGACGCCGTGACGCTTCCGTCCAGTCCCCACGCGACGAGCGACCCGCAATAGGGGCCGCGCGCCGTCGTCTCCATCTCCGCTATCACCTTCATCGCGCCGACCTTCGGCGCGCCCGTGACGGACCCGCCCGGCCAAATAGCGGCCAATATTTTCCCTAGTCCCGCGCCCGGCGACAACTCCCCGCCGACGGTGGAGACAAGGTGGTGAACGGTGGGGAGAGTCTCGCATCGGAAAAGCTCCTCCACGACCACGGTGCCGGGTTTGCAGACCCGCCCCAAGTCGCTTCGCATCAGGTCCACAATCATCAGGTTTTCCGCGCGGTTTTTTTCGGACTCCGCCAGCCTCCGCCTCAACGAGGAGTCCTCGGCGGCGTCCGCCGAGCGCCCGGACGTCCCTTTTATCGGCGAGGTCCTTATCCGCCCGTCGTTGATGGAGACGAAGAGTTCGGGCGAAAGCGAGAGAAGCTGGAAATCCCCGCCGTTTAGGAACGCGCCGAACGGGGCGGGATTTTTTTCGACCAGGGCCGCGTACAAACCAAGGGGGCTTCCGCCGAATTTAGCCGACAGAAGGCGCGAAAGGTTCACTTGGTAGACGGCCCCCTCCCTTATGAGCGATTTTATGGCCCCAATTTTTGCTAGGTACTCGGATTTTGACTCGTCGCACGAAAACGGCGACAGGGAAAAAGACAGGTCCCCCGCCGTGCCGGAGGCGTACGGTTTGGGCGCGTTCCAGGACACCTCGTACGCCTCCCTTTTCTCCGCGTCAAAGACGCGGACGCGCGGATAGAAGGCGCACCACAAGTAGGGGCCGGGGTTCGGCTTGTTATTCTCGATTTTCTCAAAAAATCCGTTCATCTCGTACGAGACCATGAGGGCCAGGCCGCCGGAAAAAAAACCCGCGCCGTTTTTCCGGCGGTTTCTTTCCATAAAACCGTCGAGCGCGGCCAGCAGTTCGTCCGGGGCGGCCGGAAAGGCGACGACGTTCCCGCCCGAGCGGAGAACCGCCTCGTCCTTAGAGGCGG
>JACQBU010000134.1 GCA_016194375.1 Nitrospinota bacterium | reverse complement strand
GGGCGCGGCCACCGCGACGCGGGCGGCGGTCTTGATCTCCACGTTCGCGTACATCTCGGGCTTCAGCTCCAGCGTCGGATTCGCGAACTCTATTCGCAACTTCACCGTCCTCGTGTCCTTGTCCAAGAACGGATTTATGTACCGGACGACCCCGGCGAACTTCCTGCCGGGAAACGCCGCGAGGGTCGCCTCCGCCGGGTCGCCCACCCTCACCCAGCCGATCTCCGACTCGTAGACGTCCGCCATCACCCACACGTCGGAAAGGTCCGCCACCGTGTAAAGCGTCATGCCGGGAACCACCTGCATCCCGACGAACACCGGCTTGCTCACGAGCACCCCGTCGTAGGGGGAGTGAAGGTGTAGCGTCTTGAAGACCTTGCCGTCCTGCTCCAGCGCCCTTATCTGGTGATCCGGAACGTCGAAATACTCCAGCCTTTTGCGCGTCGCCTCGTACATCTCGTTCCCGGCCATCACCATGTCGTGGCCGGTGCCCTTGGCGGCGAGGTCGCGGTTCTTCAGGGCGAGCAGGAACTCCTCCTCGGTGGAGACGAGGTCCGGGCTGTATATCTCCAAAAGGTGGTCCCCCTTGGCGACCCTCTCGCCGGTGAAGTTGACGTAAAGCTTCTCCACCCATCCGCTAACCTTGCTTTGGATGTTTGCCACCTTCCGCTCGTCGTACGCGACGGTCCCGACGGCCCTTATCCCCCTCGATATTTTCCGGATCGCCGCCTTTTCGGTCCTAAGGCCGATGTTTTTCTCCGCCTGCGGGCTTATTTTCACCCCGCCCTCCGGCTCCCCGAAATCGTAAACCGGTATCATCTCCATCCCCATCGGGGATTTCCCTGGCTTGTCGGACTTGAAGCCTGGGATCATCGGGTCGGTCCAATACTTCACCTTCTTCCCGCTAGGCTCGGCGGCGGTCGTCTCCCCCGTCTGTTGCGCCGATTGGGGCGCGCCTTTTTCCCCTCCGACGCCGGAGACGAGCGACGCGATCTCCTGCCGGAAGAAATATGCAAGGCCGGCGGCGAGCAGGAGTCCCGCCGCGACGTAGATCCCGGCTTTAAATTTAGTTTTCATTTTTCACCTCCGTCTCGTCGCCGCCCGAAATCTTCAAAAGCCTGGTGCGGGTGGCGAGCAGTTCGTACTCGACCTTGTGTCTCTGAAGCTGGTAGTCGAGAAGCGCGGCTTGGTTCATAATCAGCCACCTGAAGTCCACCTTGTTGACCCTGTAAGAGGAGAAGGCGGCCTCGACCGCCTGCCGAGCCTGCGGCAACAGCCCGGCGTCGTAGAGCGTCAACAGCCGCTCGTCCTTTTTCTGCATTTGGAGCTGTTCGGCGACCTCGCGGCGGAGCTTGAGTTTCTCCGACTCCACGTCCAGCCGCGCCTTTTCCTCCATCAGCACGGACTGGGCGACCATCTTGTCCTGCTTCGTGCGCCGGTAGAGCGGCAGGTCCAGCATGACCTCGGCCGATATCATGTTGCTTCTCGGCATGGCGCCGTTCTCACGTATGCCGTAGGAGAGGCTCACCGAATAATCCGGCAGGATTTCCTTCCTCGCCAATTGAAGCATGTCGCCGGACTTTCTCAACGCGGCCCCCATCTGCCTAAAGAGCGGCCGTTTCGCCACGGCCGTCTCGGCGATCTTCGCCTCGTCGGCCTCCATGGAGGGCAACGCGTCTATTTCAGGCCGGCTCCAGTCCGTGTCCGCCGGAAGCCCCGCCCAGACGTTCAGGTTGGACGTCGCCGTGGCTATCTCCTGCTCCAGCATTATCTGGACTTCGGCCGTGCGCGAAAATTCCATCTGCGCGGCAAGCACGTCCTGTTGCACTCCCATGCCGGCGGAATACTTGGTGAGGGCCGATTCGATGAACCCGTGAAGGACGTCCTTGTTTTTTAGCACCGTCTCGCGCGATTTTAGCAGGTACTTGAGCTCGTAGAAGGCCAGCCTGGCCTGCTCGGCAAGCTCCAGCCGCTTTTCCCCGACCATCGCCTCGGACATCTCCACGTCGGCCTCGGCGGTCTTGCGCCTGAGCTCCCGCTTGCCCGGCGCGGGAAAGGCCTGGCTCAGCCCCACCACCTTCTGCGTCATGTCCTCCTGGTTGAAGGAGAGCGTGTCGGTCGGGAGGTCCATCACGCCGAGCGTGAGTTGCGGGTTGGGGAGGGAATACTCCTGCGCCGGAACCTGGTTTTTGGCGTCCCTCTCGGCGCTGAGCGCCTTCAACTCCGGGTGGTTCTCGTACAACAGGCGCAGGTATCCGGCAAAACTCGCGGCCGGCGGTCCCGCGGCGAAGGCCGTGCCAGCCGCCAACGCCGTCATGACCGACAAAATAAATAACTTTCGCATCGTACAAATCCCTCCAAAACTGCCCCGTGACGGGAGCTTCCGCCTCTTTCGAACGAGGATGCGCCCTGTCCCGGCTTGTGTCTATCCTTGATGGTTCGCGGCCGAACCGGCCGCAAGGAGACTAGGCTTTTGGGGGGTGGTAGAAGAGCACGGACTGGTTGGTCGGGATGATTTGAAGATAATTGCTCGTCGCAATCGCGACCAGGAAAAGCTCGGGGGTGAACGACGGGGCCGTCAGGACGCTTCCGTTGCAAATTATGCTACAACATGCGGAGTTCGACGTGTGATTATGACCCGCCGGGACGGCCGGTTCGCCGCCCCCCCGCGGTTCCGCCTCGCCATGGCAGTTTCCGCGGTGGCTCGTTCCCATCTCGGCCTTCGTGTGTTCCGCGGCGGACGCGGGACGCGCGTCGGCCATCAGCGGTCCGAAAACGAACATGAACACAAGGACGACCGACTGAACGACCGCCCACACTTTCCTAACCATGCCATCATAATATCACGGAGTCCGTTGATATCCAATTTTCGGTAGTGTCTCTGTTTGAAAATAATCGAAAAAGAAGGGGACGAGATTGCCCTGGCCGCCAGGAAGCGGCCTGGACGAGAAGCGCAGGCAAAGACGAATGTTGCTTCGCTATACTCGCAATGACAAATACTTGTCATCGCGAGACCTCTGAAAGAGGTCGTGGCGATCCCTAAAAATTCAAACTGAGGCAACACCTCGTTCCCGCGGGCGCCACGCGACCCCCGACGCCGGCGGTCAGACCCCGTGGATGGAAATGCTTATGAAATCCCTCACCCGCGCCGTCGTGGGCTTGGCTCCGGTCTTTATGAAACACGCGTCCCTAAAAACGGACTTGTACCCGACCAGCTCCTTGTTCACCCGCTTCAGCCTCAGCGAGACGTCCCAAATGAGCGTCTTGGCGATCTCCCTTGGCGAGGCGTCCGGCGACGACGAAAAATGGACGTAAACCTCGTCGCGCGCGACGGTCAGTTTCTTGACGCCCCCGTTGAACTGCAAAAGCACGTCCGGAATTATTATTGAAAGGTCGCTTTTTATCTTGTCGCTATAATGCGACCCGATAACCGGCAGTAGGACGAGGTGGTATTCCATGTCGGATAAAATCATCGCGCCCCCGCCCCTTTTTCCTTTTCCTTTTCCGCGATTTTCTTCAGGGCGTACGCCGCCGCGTCCTTCAGCGTGTCGTCCGTGCCGGCCTCCGACTCCCTCTTGAGCAACGAAATCCCCCGTTCCGTGGGAAGCTCCCCCAGCGCGGCGATTATCTTCATTTTGACCCCCTTTGGCGCGCCCTCGTACGCGCCGATTAGCTCCGGCGCCACCGCCGCGTCCCCCATCCGCCCGAGGGCGTAGGCGGACTGCTCCCTCAGCACGGGGTCGCCCCCCCTGAAAAGCGCCAGCAATTCCGGCGTTGATTCGCGGTAGCCTATCTCCCCCAAGACAAAAACGGCCAGCCTTCGCGCCTCGGCGTCCGCACGTGTGTCCGTCGCGAGCGCGAGCGAGCGTTTTCCGGCGCCCTCCCCCTGCCGCACTAGCTCGTCCGCGGCCCAGCGCCTGTGCCGGACGTCGTCGCTGGAAAGCATCTTCACAAGAAAACCGGGTGACGTCAGATAAATTGCCGCCGCGATGACGGCAACGAAGCACAAGCCGAAGGCCCAGCCGACGATGACCAGAACCCTGCCCGTCTTTTCCCCCGTCATCGTCTTATTTTTGCGACTGCCTGATTTTTTCCACGGCGGCCTCCAGCCGCCTGACGGTCTCGTATTTTCCCAGTATCGCTATCATCTCGAACACGCCGGGCGAGACCGTCCGCCCCGTGAGCGCGGCGCGTACCGGCTGGGCCACGTCCTTCATCTTCACCGAAAGTTCCTCGGCGAGTTCCTTAAATTTCGCGTTCAACGCCTCGTGGTCCATACTCGCGCTCTGCTCCACCATCTTGAGCACCCCGGTTAAAACCGCGATGTTGTGGGGGACAAGGAATTTCCGGGCCGACTCGTCCGGTTGCGCGTCCTTCACGAAATAAAAGTCCGTCCCCTCCGCCATCTCGACCAGCGTGCGCGACCTCTCCTTAAGAAGCGGTATGAGCGCGGGCAGGTTTTGCACGGTCGCGCCGGGGTGCCTTCTGGCCACGAGCGGCAAAAGCATCTCCGCCAGCTTCTCGTCGGGGGTCCTCTTTATGTGTTGCATGTTCAGCCACGCCAGCTTTTCCTTGTCGAACACCGCCGGCGAGAGCGTTATCTTCTCTATCGAAAAATTGTTCACGAGCTCCTCCCTCGTGAACAGCTCCTGGTCGCCAAACCCCCACCCCATCCGCGCCAGCATGTTTATCATCGCGTCCGGCAGGTACCCCTCGGCGCGGTATTCGATGACCGACTCCGCCCCGTGCCGCTTGCTCAGCCGCTTCTTGTCCGGCCCCAAAATCATGGACACGTGGGTGAAGCTGGGCGGCTCGCACCCGAGCCCCCTGTAGATGTTCACCTGCTTGGGCGTGTTGGCTATGTGGTCGTCGCCGCGTATGACGTGCGTTATCCCCATCTCCGCGTCGTCCACCACCACCACGAAGTTGTACATCACCCCGCCGTCGGAGCGGCGTATTATGAAGTCGTCAAGCTCCTCGTTGGGGGTGGACACCACGCCCCTCAGCGTGTCCGTGAACGCCGTGGCGCCGGTCATCGGCGTCTTAAACCGCACCACGTGGGGCCTGGCCGGGTCGCCGTCGGCGCGGTTCCTGCAAAACCGGTCGTACATCTGCTTTTTGCCGGAGGCGACCATCTCCTCCCGTTTTTTGTCGAGCTCCTCCTTAGTGCAATAACAGCGGTACGCCTTCCCCTCCGCTAGAAGCCGGTCCACCTTCCCCTCGTAAAGCGCCGTGCGTTGCGACTGAAAAAACGGCCCGTCGTCCCAGTCCATCCCGAGCCATTTTAGCGAGGCGATTATTTCGTCCGTTGATTCCTGCGTTGAGCGCTCCCTGTCTGTGTCCTCTATGCGAAGGATGAAGCGCCCCTTTTTGTTGCGTGCGTACAGCCAGTTGAAAAGGGCGGTCCGGGCGCCCCCTATGTGCAGGGCGCCGGTCGGCGACGGCGCGAACCTCGTCACTACGCTCATTTCTTAATCTCCATTTTGAACCGCCGGGTACGTTTAGAAGTCAGGACTCAGAATGAAGAACACAGAATGGTGGAGTCGTTCCGACATTTCTGACTTCTGACTTCTCACTTCTGACTTCTCACTTCTGACTTCTCACTTCTGACTTCTCACTTCTGACTTCTCACTTCTGACTTCCGTTTTGTGGTTATTTTTGTACGGTGACCTTCAGCGATATTTCCTTAAGCTGTTGCGTCGTCGCCTCGGAGGGCGCGTCCGTCATGAGGTCCACCGCCCGCTGGGTCTTCGGGAACGCTATCACGTCGCGGATCGAGGCGGAGCCGGTCAGTATCATCACCAGCCGGTCCAGCCCGAGCGCCAGCCCGCCGTGCGGGGGACAGCCGAACTCCAGCGCCTCGAGCAGAAACCCGAATTTCTGACGGGCCTCCTCGTCGCCGATGCCCAGCAGTTCAAAAACCTTTTTCTGCAACTCCGCGTCGTGCATCCTTATGGAGCCGCCCCCTATCTCCGTGCCGTTCAAAACAATGTCGTACGCGTCCGCCGTGCCGAGCGTCCCCCACAGGTTCGGGTTGCCGTCCTTGCCCCCGGCAATCGGCGCGTGAGGCGCCTCGCCCCCCTTGGGGGACGTGAACGGATGGTGCAGGGCCACCCACCGTTTTTCCTCGACGTCCCACTCGAGCAGGGGAAAGTCGTGAATCCACACGAACTCGTCCTTTTTGTCGTCAATCAAACCGAGCCGCCGCCCCATCACGAGGCGCAGGTGGGCCAGCCCCGCGCAGACGACCTTTTCGTCGTCGGCCAAAAACATCATCGTGTCGCCGTTTTTCGCGCCGAGCCTTTCCTTTAACGCCGCAAGAAGCTCGGGCGTGAAAAACTTCGTTATCGGCGAGACATATTCCCCCGTCGCGGTAATCTTTATCCAGGCCAGCCCCTTCGCGCCGTGTATCTTCACTTCTTCGGTGAGGTCGTCCATCTCCTTGCGGCTGTATTCGGTCGCGTTCGGGACGCCAATGCCGCGCACCACCCCCCCTTTTTGCGCGACCTGGGTGAAGACGTTGAACCCGCTCCTTAGGGCGATGTCCGTCGCGTCGCTTATCAAAAGCCCGAACCGCGTGTCGGGCGCGTCCTTGCCGTACTTGTGCATAGCCTCGCCCCAGGCCATGCGCTTAATCGGTTGGGCGATTTCCACCCCCTTGAACTCCCGCCAAACCCCCGCGATGAGGTTCTCCACGGCTTCCATTATCTCGTCGGACGACATGAAGGACGTCTCTATGTCCACCTGCGTGAACTCCGGCTGGCGGTCGGCGCGGAGGTCCTCGTCGCGGAAGCAACGCGCTATCTGGTAATACCGTTCGAACCCGGCGGCCATGAGAATCTGCTTGAACAACTGCGGCGACTGCGGAAGCGCGAAGAATTTTCCAGCGTACAGCCTGCTCGGGACGAGGTAGTCGCGCGCCCCCTCGGGCGTGCTCTTGGTCAGTATCGGGGTCTCTATGTCCAAAAACCCGTGGGAATCCAAATAGCCGCGTATGTTCCTAACGATTGCGGAGCGGAGCAGGATTTTGTCGCGCATTTCCGGCCTGCGCAGGTCGAGGTAGCGGTATTTGAGCCGGAGCGCCTCGGTGGCGTCCTCGGCGCCGTGAAGCGGGAACGGGGTGGTTTTTGACTTGTTTAATATTGTTATCTTGTCGGCAAGGATTTCTATCTCGCCTGTAGGTAGGTTTTTGTTCACCGTGCCGTCGGGCCTCAGCGACACCGTGCCCGCTACTTCGAGTACGAACTCGTGGCGGACCTCGTGGGCGAGGTTGAAGGCGGCCTCGCTCACGGCGGGATTAACGGCGATTTGCGTTATTCCGCGCCTGTCGCGCAGGTCTATGAATATGAGGCCGCCGTGGTCCCGCCTCGTGTCGGCCCATCCCTTAAGGACGACCTTTTCCCCTTTGTTTGCGGCCCCGAGCTCGCCGCAGTTGTGAGTCTTTTTCATGTTCCTCCGCGTTATAAGTCAAATTTTATGGGAATGCGGATTATACTTCTTTTTCCGAGGAAACCGAAGAGAGACCGTCGCCGATTTTGGACTGGTGGCACGGACACTCTCCCTCTTGCGGAGGACTTCACTGCCCGCCAAGATACGGCCAGTACGAGAAGAGAAACCAGAGACGACCGTGGCCGGGGCGGTTTGCCGCAGTCGTCCTCGGCCCGCAACCCTCGCCCCCCGCATGGGGGGTTTTGCCAATTCCGCCCCTCCTTTGTCCGTGGCGCGTCCTGCGGACGCGCGCGTTCTCCTTGCCTTGGTCTCAATTCCCGTCGAGCGACAGACGCGCATGGGTCTGGTGTCGCGTAAAAGGGTACGCATGATTTTTCGTTGAAGATTGGGGGCAAATGGTTATATAAAAAAGAATCGGGGTGGACTAAAGGGTTGCTTCCCCCTTTCTTACCGGTCTGAATTCACGTTTCAAGACTTCGTCCCGGCCCTCGTCCCAAGGCTTGACCCCGGCTCTTTCACCTCAATCTGCTCGAAAGAAATGTACGGAAGGCTTGCCTGTTCGTGCGCCCGCTCAATGGTCATGGCCACGAGGTTTCCCGAAGCATCCAGATCGAGATAGATGTTTTCGTTGATCTCTTTTGTTTCGACGACCTCGTGGTCGGAAAACTCGACCAAAGCCGTGTCGGTATCGGAAAAATATTTGACCTTCATTTTACACCTCTCTTAAAATTCCTGTCGAAAAACGCATTGTGGATTGTCTGCCCGTCGGGTAGCAATACAACCCGCAGAGCCTTGTTTTCCTCTTTTATCCACTTCCATTTTCTTATCCTCCCGTCGGACTGCACTGCCGTTCGTTCGGGTTCCCTGATGGCGTCTTCAATCCATTCCAACTTTATTTTTGCACGGTCGGCCCTTTGCCTGACGTATAGGAAATACTGGGTAAACCTCATTTTTCAACCGAAAATATAAGCGCCCATTCCGCACTTGTAAATATGCCGCAAGTCCTTTTTAACGGGTTCGTCCACAATTCCATTTTTAATTGTACTCGAATTCCGAGGTTCAAGAAACGTTCGCCCATCCCTTAAGGACGACCTTTTCCCCTTTGTTTGCGGCCCCAAGCTCGCCGCAGTTGTGAGTCTTTTTCATGTTCCTCCGCTTTACTAGTCAACAAATATTTCGATGGCGGATTATACTTCTTTTTCATTCGATAACGAAGAGAGTCATGGGATGTGTAAGGTGGACCCCATTCTTTGGACAGAAAACAGATCGTCCTAAGGTGGAATCCATGT
>JACQBU010000020.1 GCA_016194375.1 Nitrospinota bacterium | reverse complement strand
GGGAAGTCTGCCGCGATGCCGCCGCCGAGTTGCAAAAAGGCTACGGGATGTTTTTTGCTGGCCTCCATGTACCAGTCGTACATATAGGTGAAGTATTCCAGGCCGCTTTTCATTATGTTCTGGTCGAAGACGTTCTTTCGGTCCCTGCGATGTTTTCCCGCGTAGGTGTATCCGGCGAAGATGTTCCCCATCGTCGAATCCTCGAAGCCCGGCACGACGATCGGTATGTCCTTTTGGTACGCCGCGTAGGTCCAGCAGTCCTCCGGGTTGGCGGCGGGGTCGGGCTTTATCAGCCTTTTCGCGAAGAGGCGGCGGAAGTACTCGTGCGGGAAGTACCGCTCCCCCTTGCGCCCGGCGTCCCGCCACATCCTTATCAGGTGCGGCTCCATGATGCGCACGCTTTCGTCCTCGGGCAGAAACGTGTCGGTGATCCTGCGAAGTCCCGCGTCGCGCAACTCGGCCTCCTGTTCCGGCGTGAGCTCCGTGTAGCGCGGGATGTACGCGTAATGGGAGTGGGCCACGTAGCGGTAGTACGACTCCTCGTGGTTGGCGCCCGTGGCGGAGACGAGGTGCACCTTGTCCCGCCTTATCAGCTCCGCCAGCATCACGCCGACTTGGAACGAGCTGAGCCCCCCGGCGATGGTCACGACCAGCTTGCCGCCGTTGCGAAGATGTTCCTTAAGCCAGTGCGCGGCCTGGAGGGTCGCCCCGCCGTTGCAGTGGTTGAGCGTGCGTTCCGCGAACGCGCTCACGGGCGTCCCGCTCTTTTTCACGTAGGAGGAAAGCGTGCCCGGCGCGGTTTTCCCCGCGCCCGTCCGGTCGGCGATGAGGTTGCGCAGGTTGCGCGAAAGCCTTTTGAACTTCGTTTTTGCCATAATCGGCCTATTTTATCGGATTTTGTGGCGATTGCGCCTTGGGCCCGGGTTTTCTCACGTTCCGTGCTCCCACGAGGACAAGTAGCGTTTTTGCTCCTCGGTCAGCACGTCCGTCTTTATCCCCATGGAAGCCAGCTTTAGGTCGGAAACCCAGCGTTCGATTTCTTCCGGCACGTTGTACACCTTTTTGCCGAGCCTTCCCTTTTGTTTTACGACGTATTCGGAGGCCAGGGCCTGGGTCGCGAAGCTCATGTCCATCACGCATGCCGGATGACCCTCCGCCGCCGCAAGGTTCACTAGCCGCCCCTCCGCCAGTACGTAGACGGATTTCCCGTTCTTCAAGACGTATTCGTCCACGAAGTTGCGTACGTTTTTCCTCAGCTCCCTGGCTTCCGCGGCGATTCCCTTGAGGTCTATCTCCACGTCGAAGTGGCCGGAGTTGCAGACCATCGCCCCGTGTTTCATCTGCTTTGCGTGTTCGGCGCGAATCACGTGGGTGTTGCCTGTCACGGTTATGAAAAGGTCGCCGATTTTCGCGGCCTCCTCCATCGGCATCACCTGATACCCCTCCATGGCCGCCTCGAGCGCCCTGACGGAGTTGACCTCGGTTATTATCACCTTGGCCCCCATGCCGTCCGCCCGCATGGCGCATCCCTTGCCGCACCAGCCGAACCCGGCTATCACGACGTTCTTGCCCGCAAGCAAAATGTCCGTCGCCCTGATTATGCCGTCGAGCGTGGACTGGCCGGTTCCGTAGCGGTTGTCGAACATGTTTTTCGTGACGGCGTCGTTTACGGCCACCACGGGAAACAACAGCCGGCCCGCGGCCTCCATGGCGCGAAGCCGTATGACGCCGGTCGTGGTCTCCTCCATGCTACCTATTATCTTTCCGGCCAAATTCTCGTATTTGGTGTGCAAGAGCGTCACCAGGTCCGCGCCGTCGTCCATAGTCACGTCAGGCTCGCGCAGGACCGCCGCCTCTAGGTGTTCGTAGTAGGTTTGGTTGTCCTCCCCCTTTATCGCCATGACGTTAACGCCGTAGTGCTTCGTGAGCGCGGCGGCCACGTCGTCCTGCGTGGAAAGCGGGTTGCTGGCGACGAGAAGCACGTCCGCCCCCGCCGACTTGAGGGTGCGAACAAGGTTGGCCGTCTCGGCCGTGACGTGGAGGCAGGCGGACATCTTGAGCCCTTTGAGCGGCTTCTCCTTCTCCCATCTTTCGCGCACCGCCCTCAGGACGGGCATGTCGTTGTTCGCCCACTCTATCCTGGACCTCCCCTTGTCGGCCAGGCCGGGGTCTTTTATGTCGTAATCCTTGGTTTTTGCCGTCATATTCCGGCGTCCTTCCTAAGTTTTTCCGCCAGGTCCGTTTTTTCCCATTGAAACTCCGGCAGTTCGCGCCCGAAATGGCCGTTGACCGCGGTTTTTTGGAAAATCGGCTTGCGCAGGTTGAGCATTTTTATGATTCCGTAGGGGCGAAGGTCGAAGTTCTTCCTGACGATTTCGACGATTTTCTCCTGCGACACCTTTCGGGTTCCGGCGCCGTCAACAAGGACGGAAACCGGCTCGGCCACGCCGATGGCGTACGCAAGCTGGACTTCGCACTGGTCCACCAGTCCGGCGGCCACCAGGTTTTTTGCTATGTAGCGGGCCATGTAGCTTGCCGAGCGGTCCACCTTGGTCGCGTCCTTTCCCGAAAACGCCCCGCCGCCGTGGCACCCGCTTCCGCCGTAGGTGTCCACGATTATTTTCCTTCCGGTCAGCCCCGCGTCGCCGTGCGGCCCGCCCACCACGAAGCGTCCGGTCGGGTTGATGTGATATTTGATTTTTTTTTCGTTTAAAAGGCTGTCGGGAATGACGGGTTTTATTACCTTTTCAATGACCTTCTTCCTGATGGTCTCGTTGTCCGCGTCCTCGCTGTGTTGGGTGGAGATTACGACGGTGTCAACCAGATGCGCCTTTTTGTTGAGGTACTCGATGGTGACCTGCGATTTACCGTCCGGCCTCAGCCAGGGAAGGGTGCCGTCCTTTCTGACCTTGGCAAGCTGGGCGGTGAGCTTGTGGGCGAGCAGTATCGGCAACGGCATGAGCTCCTTTGTCTCGTTCGTGGCGTAGCCGAACATGAGCCCCTGGTCCCCCGCTCCCGTCTCCTCCTCCTTTTTTTTGACCACCCCTTGGGCTATGTCGGGGCTTTGTTCGTGAAGGCCGTTTAGGATGGCGCAGGAGCGGTAGTCGAAACCTATGGCGGAGTCCGTGTACCCTATGTTTTTCACCGTGTCGCGGACGACCTTGTGGATGTCAATCCCCTTTCCCTTGCTGGTGATTTCGCCCGCGAGCATTACGAGGCCGGTGGTGACGAGGGTTTCGCAGGCGACGCGGGAATAGGGGTCTTCCGTCAGATAAGCGTCAAGAACGCCGTCCGATATCTGGTCGGCGACCTTGTCCGGATGTCCTTCCGTTACGGATTCCGACGTAAAAAGGTAATTAATCCTACCCATGAGAGTTCTCCTCCAACATCATTAAGGGGTCAAAATTTCGTCCAAGTAGGATATCAAGAACTGGTACCGCAGTACAAGAAATATCGGATGAGAAATGCGAACGGCGTTGAAAGCGGCTGTTTTATCTGGCGTTGCCCATCCCCCTATTCCGCCAGACAGTCCTTTTCGCCGCACTCCACCTCTATGGTGGCGTGGTCGATGTGGAATCCGACCGTCACCTTCCTTATTTGATTTTTTATCTCCACCATCTCGACCACCCCGAGCGGTTTTTCGACGACCACGTGGAGCGAGGCAACGTGGTGGAGTCCGTCCAGCGTCCAGACGTGAAGGTCGTGTATCCCCTTCACGCCTTCCAGTCCGAGCAGTTTTTGCTCTATCTCCAAGATGTCCACCGCCTCCGGCACCCCCTGCATGAATATCATCATCGTCGCCTTGAGGTTTTTGCCCGCGTTCCAGACGATGAAAAGAGTTATAAGCACCGCCAAAATCGGGTCCAGTTGCGGCGCGTCGCCGAAAAACATCACGACGCTTACGATTAGGACGGCCACCCAGCCGAGCACGTCCTCTATTAGGTGGAGCATTATCATCCGTTCGTTCATCGTGCCGCCCCCCTTGAGGCGGTAGGCGGCGACGCCGTTGACGACCACCCCGGCCACGGCGAAAACAAACATCCCCCGCGAGCTTGTGGGTTCGGGGTGGAAAATGCGCGGAACGGAATGGTACAGGATGATCGCCGAGCCCGTGAGGATGACGAGCCCGTTGACGAGGGCGGTCAGCGGCGAAAACCGCCTGTATCCGTAGGAGAACGCCGGCGTCCTCCCCCTGCGGGACACCGCGGTTAGATACCAGGAAACGCCGATTGCCAGCGCGTCACCCGCGTCGTGAAGCGCGTTTGAAAGGATCGCCATGCTGTTGGCGTAAAGGCCGCCCACAATCTCCAACAGGGCGAAAAGAAGGTTCAGAACGAAGGCAGTCCTGACGTTTTTCGTCTCGTGAGATTCGTGGTCGTGGTTCATGCAACCCCTCGTCTTGCGTAGGAAGGATTTTCCCTCACCGGCGTCCGCGGCCGTCGGCCAACGTTATTTTCCGCGCCAAAACGGGGTTCCCACCACCGGCGTGGACGGCTCGGCAAAATCCCGCTCCGGCATGAGCCCGGACTCGAACCCCCTTCTGCCCGCCTCGACCGCCAGCGCGAACGCCCTCCCCATGTGCACCGGGTCCTCCGCCATGGCGATCGCCGTGTTCAGGAGGACTCCGTCGAACCCCATTTCCATCGCCTCCGCGGCGTGGGACGGCTTGCCCAGTCCCGCGTCGATTATTATCGGCACGCCGAGAAACCTTTGCCTGAGGGTTTTTAGCGCGTTCGGGTTGATTATTCCCTTCCCCGAGCCGATGGGGGCCGCCCACGGCATCAGAAGCTTGCATCCGACGTCCATCAGCCTTTCGGCAAGCACCAGGTCGTCCGTCATGTATGGGAAAACCTCGAACCCATCCTCCGAAAGTATCCTCGCCGCCTCGACCGTGCCGAACGGGTCCGGTTGCAGGTTGTAGTCGTCCCCGATGACCTCCAGCTTTATCCAGTTGGTGTCAAAGAGCTCCCTGGCCATCTTTGCCGTCGTCACCGCCTCCTTCACGGAATGGCATCCGGCGGTGTTCGGCAAAAGGCGGACCGGAAGCGAGCGAAGCAGGTCCCAAAACACGTTTCCTTCCTTCGGGCTCGAGCCGTGTCTTCGAAGGGAGACGGTCACGATTTCGGCGCCGGACGCGGTTATGGCCTTTTGCATCACGTCCGGCGAGGGGTATCTGGCGGTGCCGGCCAGCAGGCGGCTTGTTAGCTCGACCCCGGCGATTTTCCACATGATCAGCCCCCCGCCTGGGGCGAGACTATCTCCACCTCGTCCCCGGCCCTCAACAAATTGCGTTCATATTCCGATTGCGGGACGAACTCCATGTTCAACGCAACCGCGACGTATTTTGACTTTCCGGTCATTTCCAAAAGTCCCTTAAGAGTCGTTCCGGCAGGGATTTCCTGTGTCTTTCCGTTGACCGTCACCCTCATTTTTCCTGCTCAAAAAGCGATTCGTAACCCTTCTCAATCCTTCCTTCGCTCACGAATGCCGCCGTCAGGGCGGCCAGCTTGGGGGAGGACAGGTATCCGTGGCGAAACAGCCCGTTGGCCCTGCAAAGCCCCTTTTTGTGAAAAATCCTCGGCGCGTTGTCCAAAAACGCCGGGCGGAGCTGGACGGCCGCCTCGGTTATCCTCGCCTCCGAAAAGCCGGTGTTCAGGGTGTAGAGCGCCGAAAGAAGCTCCAGCGCGCCCCTATGGTTCGGGCGCGGAACCACGTATATCGGATAGCGCGGGTGCATCAGCCTGACCGGCCGTTTCAGGCTCACGTCCTGCGCGTGCAACCGCAAAATCTCCCCGCGTACCCCCCTTAAATTTTTCAGGTCGGCCTTCGCCCCCATTCCCCTGCAGTCCACCACGCAGTCAAAACCGTGGACGCCGGAATCGGTGGTGATTTTGCCGGCCTCCACCTTGTGCGCCTTCGCGTTGAAGTTGAGGGTCGCCCCGTTTGCCCTTAGGTGCGCCCCGAGGGCGGCCAAAATTTCTGCTCCGTCAATCTGCCCCTCCAGGGGGAAAAAAAGCCCCTCGGTCATCTTCGGGTCGAGGTCCGGCTCGTACTCCCTAATCTCGTCACCCCTGACCACCCTCATTTCCGGCTTGGCTATGAAGGATTCGACGGTGCGTCGCAGGCGTTGAAGCTCGTTTTTGTCCTGGGAATGGGCGACGACCAGGCTCCCCTCACGCTGGAAAAAGACGTTTCCCCCGACCCGTTTGACTATCGAGGGCCACATCTCAAGCGAGTCGAAGCCGAGCTTGGTGACGTTCGCCCCGCGGTTTTCCAGCTCGCAGTAGGGGGCGATCATTCCCGCCGCCGCGTAGCTGGCCGAAAAGGAGGAGTTTTTCGGGTTTTCCGGCCCCTCCTCGAAGACGGTAGGCTTCAATCCGGCTTCAAGGAGGAAAAACGAGACGAGTTTTCCGAGTATTCCGGCGCCGACGACGCCGACGCGCGCGTTAGCATCGACCATGTTTCGAGTATATATCACCGTTCAGGCGGGTTCTATCGAAAAGGTCAGCGGGAACCCGTTGGCGCGGGCGTAATTGTGGGCGGACTGCACCTGAAACTCCGCGTGTTCGAGCGGCATGACCGCCACCAGGGCCGAGCCCTCGCGGTGGGCGGCCCGCATTATTTCCAGCGCGGCGTCATGGTCGGGTATGAAGAAGCGCTTTAGCGCGTCCACCACGAAGTCCATCGGCGTCACGTCGTCGTTGTGCAACACCACCTTGTAGGGCGGGACGACCTCCGCCTCGGGGACGGCGAGTTTTTCGGTTTTGGCGCCGTGCTTTCCCGCCCTAGGCCCCGCCACGGAGACGCCCCTCATGAAGCTCGTGAACCGAATCCAAAAGACCGGCCAGTTTCATGTTGTGCGTCACCATAACCCCGCCGATCCCCCTTTTTTTCACGAGCTCCCTTAGGAGGCCGAACACCTCGTCGGCGGTTTTTTCGTCCAAGTTCCCGGTCGGTTCGTCCGCCATGA
The DNA here is from genome assembly GCA_016194375.1 of Nitrospinota bacterium. Lineage (GTDB taxonomy): Bacteria > Nitrospinota_A > UBA7883 > JACRGQ01 > JACRGQ01 > JACQEX01. The sequence goes on along the minus strand of JACQBU010000020.1, from coordinate 19,112 downwards.
GCACCGCAGGGTCGTTCATAAGCGCCCTTACTATCGCCACCCTCTGCTGTTCCCCGCCGGAAAGCTTGCCGGGCCGGTGGTTGAGCCTGTCCTTGAGGCCCACGGACTCGAGAAGCCGTTCCGCCTTCTCCCGCGCCTCCTTTGGGGCCGATTTGGCGATCATGGCCGGAATAAGGACGTTTTCGACCGCCGTGAATTCCGGCAGAAGGTGGTGGAATTGGAATATGAACCCGATGTTTTTGCATCGGAAAAGGGAGCGCTTGTCGTCGCCGAGCCGGAAGACGTCCTGGCCGTTGACCGTCACGGTGCCGGAGGTGGGATGGTCCAGTCCGCCCAACACGTGCAACAAGGTGGACTTTCCCGCGCCGGAGGCGCCGACCACGCCGGCAAGCTCCCCGGGGCGCACGGCAAAATCCACCCCCTTGAGGATGTCCAGCCGTATGGAGTCCAAGACGAAGCTTTTTTTGACGCCGACGGCCGATACGACGGTTTCCATGAACGGATTATAACCCGCTTTGGGGACCGCTTAAAAATGGGCTTGACCCGGGATTCTGAAATCTGGTACAAAAACGCCAGGTGTTAATTTTTGGGAGGGAAAGGGGCGGTATGAGAACTGCAAAGTCAGTCAGTCAGTCAGTCAGTCAGTCAGTCAGTCAGTCAGTCAGTCATCCTCTCGCTGTAATCTAATCAGCCTACTTTTTCTTCTGCTAACCATAGTCTCGTTTTTCGCCTGTGGCGGCGGAGGAAGTAGTGCGCCGACCTGCCCGGCCGGTTCGACGGGCACCTATGCTAATTGCACTCCGACGAATGCAACGATGCTCGCCCTTGAACCCTTCCCTGTGAGACAGATTGCCAGCGATTCCAGCAACTTGTATTGGTTTGAAAGCGGCTCCAATTTCGGCCCTGTTTATGCGACCGTGAAAAAAATGCCCGTCAGCGGCGGCACGGTAACAACACTCGCCTCCTTGTCTTCTCAAGACGTAGGAAATTTGGTCGGGGTGGATTCCACCAATGTTTATTGGTTAGATTCCGGCGGTTTGCAGAAGGTAAGCATCAACGGCGGGGCGGTGACAAACCTATCTAATCAGATAAACGGCTCCCTGGTGATGGATTCAACCAGCTTCTATTGGACCGGGGCCGACCCTGCAACCAGCTACGGTACATTGTATAAGATGCCCAAGGCCGGGGGTGCGATTATGAAGCTGGCCACGGGCACGCGAAGATATGGATCCCAGGTCGCCGTGGATTCCACCAGCGTTTATTGGATTGATAACGCCTCCCTAACCCTGAACAAGGTAAGCACCAACGGCGGGACGGTAACACAGATCGCCTCGTCACCATTTTTTGGATTTTTTTGCGTTGATTCCACCAGCGTTTATTTTTACAGTTCAGTTAATGGCACCTCTGGCTTGAACAAGGTAAGCACCAACGGCGGGACGGTGACACAACTCTTGAATAATATTTATTTATCAAACTTCACAGTAAATTCCAACAACCTCTACTTTATCGGGTCTTTCGGAGGTTTATCGGCTATTCAAAAGGTATCCACCAACGGCGGCACGGTTACGACGGTCGTATCGGGCATGTACACTGTTCCCATCTATTTGATTGTGGATTCAACTTCCGTTTACTGGACGCAACCGACCACCAACAGCAGCGAAGCATCATACGCCATTTACAAGGCCCCCAAATAGCGCGCTGTGGGGTCGCTGATAATGGAAGGTTGATAACTAAGGTTGGGGATTTGTGGATAAGGAATTGGGATGCCAATTAAAATGCTAAGGAGGTATTCGATATGACCGGGTATTGGTGGGAATGCGAAAACTGCGGTGAAAAAAAAGATTTTCAAACGGCTACAGGAGATGCGGCAATCGCACATTTTCTTTGGGATAAGATGCTCCCTTCCTCATGGGACCAAGGCAACTTACTAATTAAATGTTCAAAATGTAAAGGAACCATGCGAATTGCCTATGAATTTCCGCGTAAGGAAAAGACGGCCGTCAGGGTGCGACATATAGTGGGAATAACTGATGACAATTCTTTTCTGCAAATGATGTGGGAAACCTTTCCGGCAGATAACCCAAAAGAGGAGTGGTTTGATTTTAAATACATAAACGAACGTAATCCATTTGGACTCAATAAACCAGTTGTTCTTAGCCGAAGTGAATTGCAGAAGTTATTCGAAACTTACTATGCGAGTACTGGCAAGAAGGTTCTTTAGTTGGCCGGGGTCGGGTATTCCAACAATGCATTTTCTGCCCCTTAACCTGTTCGCTAAGGGCGTGGCCTGACGCATGGGCTTGTTATGACGGTCCGGCCTTTTCAGATAGTTTGCAGTCCCGTCAGCTCCGCGAGGTTTTGTCGGACGTTTTCCGCGTCGGGTCCTGACAACTTTCCAAGCCTGCCGCGAACCAACCTGTGATCAAGGGTGAACAGCTTGAACCGAACGATTGACTCCGTCGGAAGTCCGGCGCCGGCGATGTCTTTAATAAGGCAGTCCAGCGGCCAGGGGGAATGGGTTGCGGTCGTTATCATGGCCATGACCGAATGCCCCGAAGAACCGTTGAACAACTTGGCGGAGGAAATGACGAGCGCCGGGCGGTTCTTCGAGCTTTCACGTTCGGTAAATGGAAACGGAACCCGCACCACGTCGAATTGGTTATAATTCACGATACGCCTTTTCATCCTCCTTGGCGGACCATTCGTTCAACGTGCCTTCCAGCGCCTTGAGGTATTCCACGTCCATTGGCAGAACTTTGCGCACCTCAACGCTCCCCTTCGGGCCGACATCCCAGGCGAGGAGGTCGCCCGGCTTGACCTTTAGCACCGAGCGGATTTCACGAGGGATCGTGGTCTGCCCCTTGGCGGTCACCTTTGCTATTTTGCCCATTCCGCCTCCTTAAGTAAGGCTTGCATTACTTTCTTACAATGCCACCGTTTCCAGAGGTTTGCAACGGGTGTTCGCGACCTTTGCGAGGCGCCGACCGTCGCGCCCCGTTTGACAATGGCGCCTCAATCTGTTATCTTTTATCTAAATCCATGTTTCGAAAAAATAATCCTAGCTACGGGCCCAAAGGCTCTGGCTCTTCCGGCAAATGGGGTCAAAGAAAGGGTTCCCCCCAACCCCCCAGGAAGGTTTCGCCCAACTACAAGGTGAACCTTATGCACCACAACGCCATGGCCAACGGAAAGCCGGAGCAGTACAACCCCGGTGGACAGAATCGGCCCCGCCAGGCGCCGCGCCCCGTCGGCGTTTATCAGGCCCCCAGGCCACAGCCTCAAAGGCTTCGGCAGATTCCGGTTCCCCGGCCGGCCGCAAACACGGTCGAGATAAAGGACGAACTTTTTCGGCCTTTCCAGGAGAAGCTGACAAAGGACGGAAAAACCGCCGGCGAAGTCGTCAACCGACTAATCGCGCTTTACAACGAAGGGAAGCTGGACCCGTCCCCCCAATCCTAAAATCCCTTTCCTACCCCGTTGAACGGGACTAATATAGCCCCATGGGGGAAACTCTGCACATATACCCAACCCGCCTCCGGATAGAGGAGGAGCTGTCCAAATCCGACTTCGCCGAAGGCGTGATATTCACCGATTCCATGATGAGCTTCGGCGAGTTCGAGGAAAAACTCGCCGACGAACTGGTGAGGCTAAAGCCGGTCGAGGAGACGACCCGCTGGCTTTTTTTGCACGACTCCGCCGTTTCCGCCTCCTCCGGCTCCCCCCAAATCTCCGCGCTTGCGGAGGCCGCCGGATTCGTCCGCACCACGGGGGAGCTGATACAGCAGATAAAGCTCGGCCTCGTAAGCGGGGCGGAGCTCGAAAAAATACGCGGGTTCGCCCCCGGCAAGGAGGAGTGGCTAAGGAGGGCCTTCGGCCGCTACGACGGGCGTTTGCGAGAGGTCGGCGCGCTCGACTCCGCGGACATAACGAGCCTCCTCCTGAAAAAACTTTCAAATTCCCGAACGCCGCCCGCCTGCCTGCGGAAGTTTGACGAAATACTGGTCCACGGCGTCTATCACTTCACGCCTGCCCGGTTCGAGCTTTTAAGGTTGCTGGGGCGGCTTCTGCGAGTGAACCTTCGCTTTCCGCTCCCCGACGGGCGGAGAAAGGCGTTCGAATTCGTGGAGAGGGACATACAGAAATTCCAGTCGCTCGGGGACGACGCGGGCCTGCTGGAGCTTTCGTTCGACGAACCGTCGCCGGACGGCGGCCCGCTGGGGAAATTCGTCGAGACCCTTTTTGCCGAGACCAGGCCCGAGCCGATCGAAGACCTCGCCGACCACGTCGAGGTTTTTTACAATTCGGGCCGCTACAGGGAGGTGGAGGAGGCGGCCGGAAGGATACTTCAATTAAGGGGCGGCGGGGGCGGGTCGTTTTCGGACTTCTGCCTTGTGTTTCGGGATTTGGAGAAATACGGCTCCATCGTCGAGGAGGTTTTTCGAAGGGCCGGGATCCCGGTTTACATGAGGCGCGGCATACCGGTCCGCTCGAACCCTTACGTCAAATGCGTGCTGGGCGTCTTCGAGGCGCTGGAAAAGGAGATGGAGCGCGACGAGGTCTCGAAGCTCGCGTCCTCCCAATACTTCTCGTTTTTGCCCGAGGGGACGGAACCGCCGGACGTAGACCGACTGCTAATGAGGGCGGGGATCACCGACGGCCCGCTCCCGACCTGGCGGCGCAAGCTTTCCGCGGTTAAAAAATCCGCGGGGGAAAAAAGGCTTTCGGCAAAAATCCTGCGGCTCGTCGCGCTTATGGAAAAACTCGGGGGGGCGACGAGGGCCGGCCGGTGCCTCGCCGCGTTCAAGGACGTCCTCGCCGCGCTTCGGCCCCGCGAGACGACCGTCAAACAACGGTTCTTCGCGCGGGACGCGTACTGCAAGGGGCGGTTGGACGCCGTCATGAACGGGCTCGAGGGGTCGCTCGAGCGCTCGAAAATGAGGGACGCGCGCTTCAATTGGCGCGACCTTAAAAACCTGCTCGTCGGCGCGCTTGGAAACATGAACGCGCCGAGGTGGTCCGGTGGCGACCACGTTTACGCGCTCAACGTGCACGAGCTCGCGGGGAGGAGCTTCAAGACCGTCTTCATGCTCGGCCTGCACGACGGCGAATTCCCCGCCAGAATACAGCGCGGCTCCATACTCACGGAGTCGGAAAAAAAGGAGTTCAACAAAAGGCACGCCGAGGCGGTTTTTGCGGACAAGCCGGGGCTGGCGCGGGGTAGGGCCGTCTTTTCCCACGCGGGCGAGTCGTGGGACGAGGAGTCGTTCATCTTCTACCTTTCCGCCAGGTCGGCGACAGAAAGGCTCGTGTTTTCCAAAAGCGCCGCCGACCTCGACGGAAGGGAGCTGATGCCGTCCCAGTTCCTCGAGGAGATAATGGACAACTTCCCGCGGCTCGTCCCGAAAAACACGCCGGTCGTCGCGCTGGAAAAACGGTTCGAGGAGCAGTTGGACCCGGGCGCGCAAAGGTCGAAGATGCTCGCCGAACTTTTCGACCCCTCCGAACGCGCCGACAAGCTCCGGCCGTATTTCAGGCGGCTGTCCGCGGGTCGGGGGTTCCTGCTGGCCTGCGAAAAAAGCAGGATTGAGAGGGAGCGCATAAGCTTTTACCGCGAGTTCGACCCGGAGAAAAGAGGCGCCGCCTCCGGCCGGTTCACGGGCCTGGTTTCCTCGCCCGCGGCGCTCGAGGGGTTTTTCAAGGTGGAGGTCGGGCGGGACTTTTCCGCCACCGGGCTGGAACGGTACTCAAAATGCCCCTTCCGATATTTCATGAGGGACGTTTTGAGGTGCGAGCCGGCCGACGTCCCGGCCGTCGAGGTTGAAAAAACCTTCGAGGGGAACGTGGTCCACTCCGTTCTGGAGCGCTATTACGAAAAGGCCGGGGGCGGATTCCGGCCGCTGGCCGAGCGGCGCGAGAGGATGAGGCGCGTCATGGACGTCGTGTTCGCCGAGTTCGAGAAAAAGGGGGTCGAGGGGGAGCCCGCCATGTGGAAAATCACGAAAAGACGGCTGGCGGTTTCGCTGAAAATGTACGTGGATTGGGAGGAGGGTTTTTACGCCGAGGAGCCGTTCGAGACGTTGGAGACCGAGTTTGCGTTCGGAGGCAAAAAGGGAAAACCGCTGGAGATAAACGTCGCCGGCGAAAGGTTGCGGTTCAACGGTTTCATTGACCGCGTCGACTACATCCCCAAGAGCGGAAAACTGCGCGTTGTGGACTACAAATACTCCTCCAACCTCGCCGTTCACGAGAAATTGCTGGACCCGGAAAAGTTCTTCATCGAGAGTTTTCAGGCGCCAATCTATCTGATGGCCGCGCTTAAAAACTTCGGAAAATCAAAAAACGCGGTCGGCGCGCGCGCGGCCTACGTCTCGCTCAAAAAGGGGACGAGGGGAACAAAACCGGTCGAGTCCCCCTTCGACACGGCGGGCGCGGGCGAGTCGCTCGGGGAGCTGGAGGCTTCGGAGGAATTTGGCGGACGGGTCCTGGGGCTCGTGAGGCGCATGGAGGGGGGCGATTTCTCCGTGTCGCCCAGGGACTGCGTTTTCTGCCGGTACAGGCGGGCGTGCAGGTACGTCGAGGTGAGGGAGTCGGCGCGCGATGAGTGACGCGGCGGACATAATAGGGTTCGAGGGGGACTCCTGCGTGCACGCCTCCGCGGGCACCGGAAAGACCACCCTGCTGGTCGAGAAGTTCTTCCGCCTGCTCATGCGGGAGGAGGGGGGGCGGTTCAACCGGATAGACGAAATTCTCGCCATAACCTTCACCGAGAAGGCGGCCGACGAGATGCGGCTGAGGATTTCCGAAAGGCTCCGGGACGAAATCGAGAAAACCGAGGGGATGGAGCCGGGAGGAAAAAGGAACTCCGCGCTGGAGCACCTCAAGGACTCCAGAAGGCGCGTCTCGCAGTCCTACATATCCACCATCCACTCCTTTTGCGCGCGCGTGCTGAGGGAAAACCCGGTCGAGGCCGGACTTGACCCGATGTTCGAGATAATGGACGAGCAACGCTCGTCGGCCCTGATGTCCGAGGCGTTGACGAAGTATCTTCTGGCCCGTTTGAGGAGCGGGTCCATCGCCGACCTGGCGTACTGCTACGGCTTCGTCGCCGGCGCGGGGTACGAAACTTCGCTCGCGACCATAGTCAAAAAACTTTTTCCGCTGATGAGGGCCGCAGACATGGACGGGAGGTCCCTGCTCGCGGGGTGCCGGGAGGTTTTTGACCTCGCGGACGAAAAGGCCGCCTCCTGTTTGAAGTCGGCCTCCGCGCTGGCCGCCGAGCTTGACGACGGCGCGAAAAACGAAAGGCGTTCGGCGATTATTCGAAAGGTCCGCAAGGGGCTCCAAAAAATGGATAATTTTTCAGGAAACCGCGAGCAATCCGTAAGGATTTGCGCGGAGCTGGGGACGACCCTCAACCTGACCGCCTTCCCGAAGAACGTCTCCGCCAGAATGCTAAAGGACCATTTGGAGGAGGCGCACCAATGGCTGACCTCGTCGCTGTCGTTCGGGACGGCCGGCGAGCTGGCGGGGCTTCTGACCGAGTTCCGCGCGTATTATTCGGGGAAGGTGAAGAAGCGGGCGGAGGTGGACTTCGACGACCTCCAGGAGATGACGCTCGCGCTCTTCGGGCGCCACCCCGCGATTTTGGGCCGCTACCGGGAGCTTTTCAAGGGCGTCCTCGTGGACGAGTTCCAGGACGTCAACCGGCTTCAAAAGGAGATTGTTTATTCAGTCGCGCCGCCCGGGGACGGAAAACTCTTTATTGTCGGCGACCCAAAGCAGGCCATATACGGTTTTCGCGGCGGGGACACGGGAGTATTCGACGAGGCCAAGGAGGACATATCTAAAAATTCCGGCGGCAGGTTTAGGATTACGACCAACTACCGCTCGACTCCCGAGCTGGTGGATTTTGTGAACAAATTTTTCGAGGCGCGGGGCGACGGAACCTTCGGCGAGGACGACCCGTGCACGGCCAGCCGCCCGCCCGCCGCCGCCCCCGCCGTGGAACGGCTCACCTTTCCCCCCCTTGAAAGCGCCGACGCAAACCGACACATGGAGGCCCGGCTGGTTGCCCAAAGGATACTTGGGATGGTCGGCGGGGCGCACGGCGAAAGTTTTAGGTTCGGGCAGATAGTCCTGCTCTTTCGAAAGCTGACCGCGCTTCCGGTTTACGAGTCGGTCCTCAACGCTCTTGGCGTTCCCATAGCGGTGGTGAAGGGCTCCGGTTTTTACCAAAGCCAGGAGGTGGCAGACCTCGTCTCCGTCCTCTCGCTCATAGAGGACGCCACGGACCTCGTGTCGTGGGCGGCGACGCTGAGGTCGCCGCTCGTCGGATGTTCGGACGAGACCGTGCTGGCGCTAAGGCGCGGCGCGGACGGGAAGATTAGGAATCCTGCCGTCGTCCCGGGCGGCCGCGAGTTGAAGCGGCTGGTGCCGGACGAGTCGGAACGGGAAAAGCTTCTGGATTTCGCCGCCTGGTACGAAAACGTAAAAACCGTGAAGGACAGGCTGACCATTTCGGAGACGATAGAGGCCGTCCTTGAAAAAAGCGGCCTGATCGGCGTGCTGGGCGCGCAACCGAACGGGTTTCAAAAGGCGGCCAACGTGACCAAACTCATAGAACTGGCGCGGGCCATGGAGTCATCCGGCGCCGCGTCGCTAAAAAACTTCGTCAGGCGCGCGACCGCGCTGGTCGACGAAAACAATTCGGAGCCGCAGGCGTCCGCGACGACTCCGGGGCAGAACGTGGTGAGGATAATGACCATCCACCAGGCGAAGGGGCTCGAATTTCCGGTGGCGTTTCTCATGGACGTCGACGGCGCCACCGGCGCGCCCCCCTCGCCGGTCGTTTTCGACCAGCACCGCGGCCTGGCGGTCAAATACGTCGACAAGGAAACCCTGAGGTCGCACCGGGGGATGGACCACATAAAAATCTCGCGGCTCGAGGCGGAGAAACGGAAGAAGGACTCGCTCCGGCTTTTTTACGTGGGTTGCACGAGGGCGGAAGAAAGGCTCGTCTTAAGCGGGTGCCGCATGCCGCGAAGCCAGGAGGGGATGGCCGACGCGGTCGACGCGATGGTACTGTCGCATCCCGAACTTTTCCGCCAAACGCCGGAGGTCAAACTTGCGGCCCTTTCAAACCGGGCCGCCCCCGGCGCGTACGAGGTCCTGCGAAACGAGCCGCCCGGCCCCGAGGCGGGGGGCGTCGTCGTTCCCGAAAACAAGGAGGCTCGGCCCGCGCGAAAAACCGGCGGGTTTTTAAGCGTGGGGGACGTCGCGACCTTCAGAAAATGCGCGCGCGCGCACCTTTTAAGGAATATTTTCAAAATCCAGCCGCCGCCGCCAAAGGCGGGGGGACGGGGCCTCGGCCCGCTCGAAATCGGACGACACGCCCATTCCATACTTGAGCGCGCCGACCTGACGGCCCCGAAAAAACGGTTCGACGAATTCCTTAAAACCGAACTGGGGGAGAGGCTTGCGCACGCCGCCGCCGACAAAAAGGCCGTCGAAAACTGCGTCCTAAACGTCCTCGACCTTGGCGTCATAAAAAAACTGAGGTCGGGGGAGTTGCGGCCGGCCGGGACGGAAATCCCCTTCGCGTACAAATTCGACGACGGATTTTTTATGGAGGGGAAAATCGACCTGCTACTGCGCGACGGCGATGGAACCCCGTGGGTGGCCGACTACAAATTCTCCGAAAAATTGCCGGACCTCGCCGCAAGGACGCAGGTGGAGCTTTACGCGCTCGCCGTGTCGCGTTTCACCGGCGCCGAAGGCGCCGTTTGCGCCCTTTTATACGCGAAGGGAAGGTCGCGCGAGCACGTATGGAGGATTTCGAAGGACAGATTGGAGGAGCTTGCCGCGGGTCTCCGACAAACCGCGCTGGAAATCGTCGAATTTGAGGAACGACAACGCGGCCAAAATGCGGGGGACGCCAAGCTTGGCGCGGAGGATTTCCACTGCCCCGACGATTCCTGCGGTTTCGCCTGTTATTGCGAAGGCTGAAGCCGGGCACGGGTCATTACTCCGTTTTTTGGCCCCTGTAGCCGAACACTCTGTACAGTTGAAATTCCCTGACCGGCCGGCCGCCGCGAAATATGGTTATTTTTTGCGCCTTCTCCGACCTGTCGAAAAGGTAGAACTGTTCCGGGGGCTCCTCGAACCGTTCGTCGGCCACGAAAATAAAATCGGCCCCGGTCGGCGGAACGGTCTCGGGAAAGAAGTCAAACTGGTCCGTCTTGGAATTGACGCAAAAAACCTTGTGGCGGTGTTTGGTGGCGAACTCAAGCTGGGAGCACATCACCCAATGGTGGGCCATCAGGAATTTGTCGTTTTTTCCCGGCAACGACGCCAAATCGTCCTCCGCCGCCTTGCCGACCACGTCCCATCCGTACAGCAGGTTGGTGATGTCTTGCTTCGGCTTCAGCGGAAGGATCGGCCTGAAGGTGTGGACGTAAACGACGGCGATCAACGCGCCCGAAAGGACCATCGAGGCGACGGTGTATTTCATCCACTCTTTTTTGTGGAAGGTGAGATGCGCACCCCACGCCATGATGGGCGTGAGGTAGCCGAACGCCGCCCAATGCGGCTCCGAGGTCTTTGACCACAGCCCGATGAAATAAAAAAACAACAGCGGCGGCACCCCCATCCAGAACACCGGGACGAGGGTTTTGTCCCCGGTCCTCAGGAGCGTGCTGGAAACCTTCCACGCGACGTATAGAAGCCCAAGCCACGCAAGCGGCGACATGTAAAGCGCCTGCCCGCCGAGAAACTGCCACATGTGGTTTAGGGAGAAGTGCGCCTCCTGGTTGCGGCTGACCAGATGGAACTTAAACGAGGGAAAATCGTGCGCGTAATTCCAAATCAGGACCGGCGAGAAAATGAGGAGTCCCAGCAGGCCGCCCAGGTATATGTGCGGCCGCGCGAGGTGCCGCCTGTGCTCCTTGTGAAACCACAACATCAACAGCGTGGACGGGACGAGCGGCAAGAGCATGTATTTGCTCAAAAGCCCCAGCCCGAGAGCGGCGCCCGCCGCGTACCACAACAGCTCGTCGGCGCCGTTGAGAATCCTGACGACGAGGTGGACGTACAACATCCAGAAAAACGCGGCCGGTATGTCCGGCACCATCTGGAGCGCCCCGAACGAAAAGAGCGGCGATAGGTTGAAAATCAGGAGGCTCCAGAAACCGGCCTCGCTCTCCTTAAAAATTTCCTCGGCGGTCAGGTATATGAGCCAGCAAACGCCGACGAACAGCACGGCGGACGGGAACCGCGTCCAAAACGGTGTGTCCCCGCCGACCCACGTCGAAAGCCTGATTAGCCACGCCACCATGGGCGGATGATCGTAATAACTCCAGTCCATGTGGCGCGACCAGGTCCAGTAATACGACTCGGCGTCGCCGAGGCCCGTCCGCCCCATCATCACGAGGCGAAGGAGTGCGAAGGCCCCCGCCAGCAGGAACGAGCGGTCGCGCCAGACCCGGCCGTTCACCCCGGTCATACGGCGGCAAACGTCATGCCGGCGTCATCGCACTCGGATATCACGTCCGGCAGGTCCACCACGACGACGCTTCCGGCCTCTATGGCGAGCGCGGCGGCTTTATGCTTCCTAAGGCGCCTCACGGTCTCGACCCCCACGGTCGGAATGTCGTAGCGAAGGTCTTGTTTGGGTCTGCCGGCCTTTATCATGACCGCGCCCGGGCCGCCGAGGCGGCAACCCCTTTCTATCGCCTCGTCGGTCCCCTCCACCGCCTCGACCGCGAGCACGACCCCGTCCTTAACCAGAATCGTCTGCCCGATTTCCATGTCCGCCATTTTTCTGCACACGCGAATTCCGAACTCGAAGTCGGCCCTCGTCGAGGCCGTCGGCCCGGTTTTTCCCAAAACGCCCGCCCCCGGCATCAGCGAAGGAAGCCAGTCCGTCTGTCGTTCTATCTCGAACCCCTCGCGCTCGAGCTCCTCCATGACGGCGCGCATTATGGAGGAGTCGTCCTTGCTTAGGAGTTTGCCCAGCATCTTTAACCCGCGCAGGTCGAACTTGATGTTCTCGAAGACAAGTTTTTTGTCGACCTTGCCGATTATGCAGAGCTTCCTGCAACCCTTTTTTTTGAGGTAAGACACGACCTTTTCGGCCTCTCCGAGCCCCAGTTTTTTCACCTCGGCCAGCCCCTCGAGGCTTTTGGCGCTCTTGTCGGAAAACGCCACGGCCGCGACGCCAACCCCCCTTTGCGCGGCGGTCTGGCACACCATCCGCGGAAGGGAGCCCTCCCCGGCTATGAGACCCAGCGGGGGTTTTTCGCGGGTCACCTCTTGCCGCTTCTGCACAGCTCGAGTATGTCCAGCGCAAGTCGGAGGGATTTAAGCTCGCTCTCCACGCTCACCCCCCGCTCCGCCCCGTTTATGCACGCGACCAAATGGCGTAGCTCGAGTTTGAGGGGGTTGTCGCGGTGCACGAATATTTTTTCGGTCGTCAGCTCCTCCTTGTACCTGAGCTGTTGTCTGGACAGCTCGTGGGCCGAGCTCGCCATGCGGTGGACGTGTATCTCCTGGTCGGCGAAATTTAGGAACACGTAGTGTTTCATGCAGGATATCGACATGTTCCGAAGCTTGTTCTGCGTGGCCCTGCTGGCGGTGAAGGTGGCGACACAGCCGTTCTTGAACCTCATCTGCACGTTGACCACGTCCTCGACCTTCGACATCGGCGATGAGGACACGGCGCTTAGCGTCTCCACCTCGGAATCCACCAGGTTGAGCACTATGTCCAGGTCGTGAATCATAAGGTCCAGCACCACGCTGTCGTCCTTCACCCTCGGGTCGAACGGCCCCATCCTGAAGCATTGGATTAGCACGGGGTCCGTGACCAGCCTTTGAAGCTCCTGGACGGCCCCGTTAAACCTCTCCACGTGGCCGACGTGCAGGTGTAGGCCGTTTTTTTCGGCGAGGTCGAAAAGCTCCCTGGCGTGCCCGAAGTCGTCCGAAATCGGCTTTTCCACCAGCAGGTGAACCCCGGCCAGAAGCGCCTCGCGGGCGACCTCGTAATGCAATTTGGTGGGGACCGCCACGCTCGCCATGTCCACCTTGCCGAGCATCCGGCGGAAGTCGGGAAAATATTCCACCTTGTATTTTTCCGCGACCGCCCTGCCGGCCACCGGGTTCACGTCGGACACCCCGACGAGCTCCACCTCCGGCATCTCGGAATAAACGTTGACGTGGAACTGCCCCATCCTGCCGACGCCTATGACGCCGACCCGCGGTTTCTTTGCTTCCTTTGGCATATCGGCGGAATTATAGCATCTTAAATGGCCGGCCTCGTAACGGAAGGGACGCCTAGACCCCGGTGAGGCCGCGCTTGGTGGAGTTGACGAAATCGAGGATTTTTTTCATCTCGCCGGACTCGTCCGGGATTTCGGCCAGTTTTTCGCGGGACGTCTTCAGGCTGAGCCTCGAATTAAAGAGCGTCTTGAACGCCTCCTTGACGTTCGCCCGCGCCTTCTCGTTGTACCCCTTGCGCTTTAGGCCGACCACGTTGTAGCTCCTTATCGTCGCCGGGCTCCCCTCGGCCAGCATGAAAGGGGCGACGTCTTGCACTATGCGCGCCATTCCGCCGATCATCGCCATCTCGCCGATTCGGACAAACTGGTGTATCCCCGCCATGCCCCCGACGACGGCGCCGTCCTGCACCATGACGTGCCCCGAGAGCCCCGCAAACGTTGTGATTACGACGTTGTTCCCCAGCGAGCAGTCGTGCCCCACGTGCGTGTTCGACAATATGAAGTTGCCGTCCCCAATCCGCGTCTCCCCGTTTTCGTTCTTGCTTCTGTGGATGGTCGCAAGCTCCCTGATGTCGTTGTTCTTTCCGATGACGACCCTTGAGGGAACGTCCTTCCATAAGAGCATCTGGGGGTCGCCCCCTATAAGCGTGTGGCCGCTTATCCTCGTGTTCTCGCCCATGATTACGTGGTCCAGCCAGACGTAGGGCCCGATTTTGCACCCGGGGCCTATCCGGACGTCGGCGTTTATCATCGCATACGGACCGACCTCGACGGTCGGGTCGAGTTCGGCGTTTTTGTGCACTATGGCCGTGGGATGTATGTTCATCGTTGTTTCCGCCGCCCGACTATTTAGGTTCCGCGCCTTCGGGATTCTCGACGTTCAACACCGCGGTGATGTCCGCCTTGCACGCGAGCTCGCCGCGGACGGACGCGGTTCCGGACAGCCACCAGATGCGCGACCTGGTTTTAACGACGGCCAGCTCCAGCGTCAGGACGTCGCCCGGAACCACCAGCCGCCTGAAGCGGGCGTTTTCGATGCCGGTGAAAAGGGGGATTTTTTTCCCGGGCACGTCCCTGGCGCTTTTTATCGCGAGGTAGGCCGCCGCCTGCGCCATCGCCTCGATTATCAACACGCCCGGCATGATGGGCCGCCCCGGAAAATGCCCCTGAAAAAACGGTTCGTTTATAGTCACGTTTTTCGCCGCCTTGATGGATTTATGCTCCTCCATCTCTAAAATCGCGTCCAACAATAAAAACGGGTATCGGTGCGGCAGGGTGGCGAGAATGTCGTCTATGTCCATCGGTTCTCCAACGGTTTGTTTCGGCACATTATCCCAAATTTTCGACCGTCGGGCGCAATTTTCTTTGGCCGGTTTTAGGTGGACGGGGCGTAACCCGGCGGCGTCAGGCCAGGATGGAGATCGGCGTCAGGGGCGGCGGCCTGTTTGAATCCGTCGTCGGACCGGGGTCGGCCGCACGGGGCGCGGCGTTCGGGGGCGCGCCGGTTGCCGCCTCCGTTTTTCCTTTCGCGTCGTCGTTCGAGGCCTTGACGTTTTCCTCGCATTTGAGTTGCGATGTCTTCACCATGAATTTCGTGAACGCAAAGTCGTACGGCTCCCTGCTCATCCCCATCCGCGGCCTGCCGTACGCGTCATATTGCTGAAGAAAATAAACCGAGGAGCCGTGGTTTATCTGCCTTCCCTCCTGTTGAAGGGAAATGACCGAGTAATCTTTTTGCGGGTCTGGGTCCACCCGCATCACCACCTTTGGCGCGTTTGACGCGGCGGAATCGGCGTTTCCCTCCTTCCCCCCGTACTCTCCCGCCCGTTGAACGGGCAGTTCCAGCCGGAATTCCACCCGTTTGTACGGTTTTGGTATAAACACCGCCCCCTCGGCAAAGCTGGGCGACATCGGCCTTATTTTTTGGACGTGCGGAGCATTGCTCCCCGTTGCCAGGGCGAGCCTGCCGTTGGTCAACTCAATTCCCATAATGTTTTTGCCGGTCAAATTCCCCAAATTATTTATGCCCCCGAACGGAGGCCCGTCTTTGGTCGTTTCGGACGAAGCCTTTCAAAGGTGTGCTATAGTGCGGTAGAGGCGAGCGAATCCTTGTTTTCTGTTCCATAGTAAATATGTGTCGCACAACTCTATGACAAAAGCAGCTTCAGATGAAAAACAAAAAAACCCGGCCGCCAAGCCCGCCCCTGAGGCAAACGGTCCGACCAAAACGGAAAAAGAGGAAATGAAGGCCGGGACCGCGGCCAACCCGGAGGCGAAACGGGATTCGGAACCAAAAAAAACCGGCCTTCCCGACGGCGCCCTTTCGCACGACTTCGACGGCGACTTCCAAAAAACGTGGGACAAGACGCTTGAGACGATGATGGCACTCCCCCTCATCAGCTCCGACAAGACCGGAGGGGTCATCCTGACCGACTGGATAGTCGACCCAAAATACTCGAAAACGGACGAACTGCCGATGTTCGGCGCCGAACCGACCCTGGTGAGGTACAGGTACGTGGTGAGACTTCACGAAAAGGACGGCGGCACGGAACTGC
Organism: Nitrospinota bacterium; assembly: GCA_016194375.1. GTDB lineage: Bacteria > Nitrospinota_A > UBA7883 > JACRGQ01 > JACRGQ01 > JACQEX01. Next base: position 3,286 of record JACQBU010000020.1, on the reverse strand, counting down.
TTTTGGTCCAGCTCGCCCAGCGTTCGGGCTCGCACGTGTGGGTCGACCGCCCGCCGGTGAAGGAAGCGGCTGAAAAGTTGATGGACAAAATAATTTTAAACATGGGGAACTGACGATGCCGATATATGAATTCTCCTGCAAGGATTGCGGCCACAAATTCGAGGCGTTGAGGCTTTCAAGCTCCGGGTTCAAGGACGTCACGTGCCCGAAGTGCCTCGGCAAGAAAGTGGCCAAGCAGATGTCCACGTTCGCGCCCGCCACGGGCGGATCCTCCGCCTCGGGAGCGTGCGAGTCGGGGGATTGCGAAACTCCGTATCCCGGGTGCTCCTCGGGAATGTGCGGGATGAACTGACCCGGAGAGGCTTTCCGACGGCGGGGCCGGCCCAGCCTGCGGGCCGCCGGGTTCAAAGCCTGCCGAAAATTTCCAAAAGCCTTTCGAGGTCCTCCGGGGAATAATAGCTGACGGCTATGACTCCGCGCCCCTTTTTGTCCCCGGAAATGACGACCTTCGTCGAAAGCCTTTTTTGAAGGCTTTCCTCGGTGTCGCGTATAAACGGGTTTTTCGGGGTTTTCTCCCTCGACGACCGGATTTTTTTCCTGGTCTGCGCCTCGGCGTCGCGCACGTTCAGGCCGAGGCTGAATATGCGCGAACGCATCTCCATCATCGCTATCTCCGACGGGCAGGCGAGCAGGGCGCGGGCGTGCCCCATCGTGAGGCGGCCCGATTCGAGGTCCCTTTGGATCTCCTCGGGAAGTTTTAAAAGGCGCAAAAAATTCGCCACGGTGGACCGTTCCTTGCCCACCTTTTTGGCCACCTGCTCCTGGGTCAGGCTGAATTCGTCCATCAACATCTTAAAGGCCTTCGCCTGCTCCACCGGGTTTAAATCCTCCCGCTGAATGTTTTCGATGATGGCAAGCTCGAGCGCCTCGACGCGTTGAATGGATTTGACGATTGCCGGGACGGCGGACATCCCCAGCAACTTCGCCGCCCGGTATCGCCGTTCGCCGGCAATCAACTCGTACCCCTCCTCAACCTTGTGCAATAGGACGGGTTGAATCACCCCGTTTTCTTTTATGGAGGCGGCCAGCTCTTTTATAGACTCGGCGTCAAAATTAAGCCTGGGTTGATACCTATTTCTAACTATTTGATTTAATGGGACATCCATCACCCTTGGCAACATTTTGCCTTGGTCCGGCAACAGCGCCCCCAGTCCCTTCCCTAGGGCTTTTCTTGTGGTCATGATGCGGCTCCAACCTCGTCGAAATAATTTTTTCTGTTTGCTATCAGCTCCCTGGCCAGGTCCACATAGGCGTCCGACCCCTTGGATTTCGTGTCGTAAAGCACTATCGGCAGGCCGTGGCTTGGCGCCTCGGAAAGTTTGACGTTGCGGGGAATCACGGTCCTAAACACGTGGCTTTTGTAGTTTAGGTTTATTTCCTCCATCACCTGGTTTGAAAGGGAGGTGCGTTTGTCGAACATCGTGAAAAGCAACCCCTCCACCTCGAGCGAGGGGTTGAAGGTGTCCCTGATGGCGTTAATCGTGTTCATTAGCTTCCCAAGCCCCTCGAGTGCGAAATATTCCGTCTGTAGGGGGATGATGACGGAATCGGCGGCGGACAACGAATTAACCGTCAGTAGCCCTAGGGACGGCGGGCAGTCAATCAAGATGAAATCAAACCTTGAGTCGAGGGCCTTGACGATGTTTTTCAGCCTGAATTCCCTATGCGTCGCGTTTACAAGCTCAAGCTCGGCCCCGGAGAGGTTTATGTCGGAAGGGATTAAAAATAGATGATCAATGGAGGTCTGCATTATGGTGTCCTCCCCCAACATTCCGTCCACTAGCGCGGAATATATTGTATTTTCAAGGTTTGTGGGGAACCCTAATCCGGAGGTGGTGTTTGCCTGGGGGTCTATGTCAATTATCAGGGTTTTTTTCCCTGCCAGCGCAAGGCAGGCCCCGAGGTTTATCGCGGTAGTGGTTTTGCCGACCCCCCCTTTTTGGTTTGAAATGGCGATAGTAAGAGTCATCAGTTGCGAAGTTTAACAGGGGAGATAATCCGAGGCAAGAGGAAAATTGGGCGGCGGGCTCGGCATGTTTTTTCTGTTTCACGTGGAACAATCGTCAGGCCGGTCTTATAAATCGCCAAACCGTTCCACGTGGAACAATTTGGTTGATGGCGGGCGGCTAGGAAAGGATGAACGCGGCTAACGCCATAGCCAAATAGCAGGAGTCGAGGTAAAGATTAAACCTCACGGAAGGCGCGCCGTTTTGTTGGAACCGAATAAATCCCAGCAGATATAAAACGCCCAAAAGATACGGGAACATCAACCCAAATACCATCCCCTTGGACGTCACGGCGATTGTCCATACCGCAAACTCCAAAAACAACACCAGGTAAAGGGTGTAAATCGCCCTTTTGCTTCCGGTTAGTATCGGCAACACCTCTTTCCCGACGATTTGGTCGGAATAGATGTCCTGAAGATCCAACAGCACCGCCCTTACATATACGATTCCAAAAGTAAAAATAAACGGCAAAAGAAAGGATTTGCCGTTCCCCGCCGCGATAAAGGGAATCGCCACCGTGACAATCCCCCACGCAAATCCCGCTAGAACGTCCTTGGAGGCCGGAATGGAGCTTAATTTTGAAAAAGGACCCAGCATTCTTTCAAAAAACGGCCTGTTTACCCCGTACGTGCTCCCAAGTAAAATCAAAAGAAGGTAAATCCCGAAAATTTCAACGCCGGCGTTGAAGGATAAAAATGCGCCGACGACCCCGGCCGAAATCGCCAAATATTTGAAAAAAATGGCGTATTTTAGGTGAAACCCATATTTTCTTAAATTGCTTTTTCGCAGTTCCAACGGTAGAAAAATTTGGTTTAAAAGATACGTGGATAGTATCGCGCAAAACGCGATTGCCAGCGGCGTAGGCGAAAGGGGGACTCCCATGACCTTCATGTTTACATAGGTCAGTGCCGTCGCGCCTAAAGAAAGGTAAATCTCGCTTTTTATTAAAAAACGGAGCAATTGGGTGAGGCTGGCCGGACCCCTGGAATTTGAATCCATCTGTTTCAACTTCACGACCACGTTGTCAATGACCCATTTGGGGGTGGACGCCCCGGCCGTGACGCCAATGGAGTCAAATTCTCCCAGCGACTCCAGATTCAATTCCGACTCCGACTCTACATGCCATACCGGCAACCCCTCTTCCTTTGCTATTGATGCGAGGCGCGCGGTGTTTGCCGATTCCCTTCCGCCCACGACCACAAGCGCGTCCACCTTCTTTG
>JACQBU010000006.1 GCA_016194375.1 Nitrospinota bacterium | reverse complement strand
TGCCACGCAAGCCGCCACAAGGAGGTCGTCCTGTGACGGCGGAGGTCAAAAAAATCAGGACGCCGCTCGACGACGCGACGGTCAAGTCGCTCAAGGCCGGGGACCAGGTCTCCATCACCGGCGTGTTGTACACCGCGCGGGACACGGCCCACAAAAGGCTCGTCGAGGCGCTCGACCGGGGGGAGAGCCTGCCGTTTGACATGCGGGGGCAGGTAATTTATTATGTGGGGCCGTCGCCGGCAAAGCCGGGGAAGGTGATAGGTTCCGCCGGCCCGACCACCAGCTATCGCATGGACGCGTACGCGGAGAGGCTCATGGAGGTCGGGATGAAGGGGATGATCGGCAAGGGAATGCGCGACAAGAAAATCGTGGACGCGATGAAGAGACACAAGTGCGTCTATTTTGCCGCGATAGGGGGGGCGGCGGCCCTCATCGCGCGGTCCATAAAATCCGCCGAGGTGATAGCGTACGAGGACTTGGGGCCCGAGGCCGTGAGAAGGCTCGAGGTCGAGGATTTTAAGGCGTTCGTTATAAACGACATATACGGCGACGATCTTTACGAGATCGGCAAGGCCGAATACAAGACCGTCGTCTGACCAACAGGGCGAAGGCGAACTTAAGGGGGGCGTGAATGAGCGGTGATGACTTTAGGGCAGGCTTGGGGGCGATTTGATAACGCATGACGTCGTCATAGTCGGCTCCGGACTGGCCGGGCTTCGCGCGGCCATCGAGATGGCCGGCAAGGTGGACGTCGCGGTCGTCTCCAAGGTGTATCCCTCGCGCTCCCACTCGGGGGCGGCGCAGGGGGGCGTGGCGGCCGCGATGGCCAACTCCTCCGACGACTCGGTAGAAAGCCACTTCTTCGACACCGTAAAGGGCTCCGACTACCTGGCCGACCAGGACGCGGCGGAGATCATGACGCGGGACGCGCCGGTGACCATCACGGAGATGGAGCGGCTCGGTTGCGTGTTCTCCCGCGACGAAAAGGGGAGGATAGCCCAGCGGGAGTTCGGCGGCCATTCGCACCCGCGCGCCTGCTACGCCGCCGACAGGACGGGGCACGCCCTTTTGCACACGCTGTTCGAGCAGTCCATGAAACACAAGGCCGCCGTGACCTACTACTCGGAATGGTACCTGCTTTCGCTCATCTACGAGGAGGGGTCCGCCCGGGGAATAACCATGATGAACATAAGGACGGGCGAACTCGAGGTCGTCCGCGCCAAGACGGTGTTGTTCGGCACCGGCGGCTACGGAAGGGCCTTCAAGATAACCTCGAACGCGTTCGCATGCACGGGGGACGGCGTGATGACGGCGTACAGGGCGGGAATCCCGCTCGAGGACATGGAGTTCGTCCAGTTCCACCCGACCGGATTGTACGGGCAGGGGATTCTGATGTCCGAGGCGGCCCGGGGGGAGGGGGGCTACCTTGTCAACGGCAAGGGGGAGCGCTTCATGGACAAATACGCGAAGTCCAAGATGGAGCTGGCCCCAAGGGACATCGTGAGCAGGGCCGAGCAGACCGAGATAAACGAGGGGCGCGGAATAGGCGGCAAGGACTTCGTCCACATAGATCTAAGGCACCTCGGCAGGGAGAAGATAATCGAAAGACTGCCCCAGATACGCCAGCTCGCCATAGACTTCCTCGGCGTCGACTGCATAGACAAGCCGATACCAATCCAGCCCACGGCGCATTACAGCATGGGGGGCATCCCGGTGGACGTCGACTGCCAGGTGATAACGGACGAAAAAAAGACGAAGGCGCGGGGCTTCTTCGCCGCGGGCGAGTGCTCCTGCGTCTCCGTCCACGGGGCCAACAGGCTCGGGACGAACTCGCTACTCGACGCCTGCGTGTTCGGCCGGCGGGCCGGCAAGGCGGCGCTTGACTACACGCTCTCCGCGAGGCACGAAAGCGTGAACGAGGCGGCGGAGCTTGGTAAGGCGCGGAAAAGGCTGGACGCGCTTCTGAGCACCCCGGAGACCGAATCAGCCAACGACATAAGGAACGAGCTCAAGGAGACCATGAGCAACCACGCCGGTGTATACCGCGGCGCGGAGGGGCTCCTTGTTGCGAAGGCGGCCCTGAAACTATTGCGGGAACGGTTCAAGAGCGTGCGCGTGACTGACAAGGGGAAGCTGTTCAACACCGAGCTGGTGGAGGCGCTGGAGCTTTCCAACATGCTCGAATACAGCGAAATAATAGTGGAGGGGGCGCTGGCCCGCAGGGAAAGCAGGGGGGCGCACGCCCGCACGGACTTCCCCAAGCGGGACGACGCGAACTGGCTCAAGCACACCCTGGCCCGCAAAAACGCGGACGGCTCCGTGAGCCTGGGGTACAAGCCGGTGGTGATAACGAAATACCAGCCGGAGGAGAGGAAATACTGATGGCCGAAGTCCGGTTCCTGGTCTCAAAGTACAACTCCGAGACGGACGCCAAGCCGCGGCTACAGGAGTTCAGGCTAGACCCGCCGCAGGGGGCCACCCTGCTGGACTGCCTCAACCTCATAAAATGGAAGCTGGACGGGACCCTCTCGTTCCGCATGTCCTGCCGGAGCGCCATCTGCGGCTCCTGCGCCGTCAGGGTGAACGGCCACGCGAGGCTTGCATGCAAGACCCAGGCGGCCGACGCCGTCATAGACGGCCGCGTCACCATAGAGCCGCTCGGCAACATGACGCTCATCAGGGACCTTGTGGTGGACCTCGAGCCGTTCTGGGCCTCCGTCGAAAAGGTGAGGCCGTGGCTCGTTCCCGACGACTCCAAGAAATACGAGAGGGAAAGGCTACAGAGCCACCACGACCAGCTGAAGATAGACGCGGCCTCCACGTGCATCATGTGCGCCTCCTGTTTTTCCGACTGCAACGTGATGGAGGTGGACCCGAAGTTCCTCGGGCCCGCGGCCCTCGCCAAGGCCCAGCGGTTCGTGTTCGACACGCGCGACGCCGAAAAATGGGACAGGCTCGAACTGCTGGGCCAGATCCACGGCATGTGGGACTGCACCCATTGCGCCGAGTGCTCCACAAGATGCCCCACCGACGCAAAGCCGCTGGAGCGCATCACGGAGCTTCGCCGCGCCGCGATGGCCGCCGGGATGACCGACAACAACGCCGCCCGCCACGTCCTGGGCTTCCGCGAGTCCATCGGCGGGTTCAAGGGGATTGGCGGAAGCGGAATGCTCAACGAGAACTACCTGCCGGTTAGGTCCATGGGGCTGAGCATCGGCGGCATATTAAGCCTCATTCCGGTCGGACTAAGGATGTTCGCGAGAAAGAAAAACCCGCCGCTCATCCCGCACGTCATAGAGAAGGTGGGCGAGGTGCGGAAGATGTTCCGCAGATTTGACGAATATAACAAGGAGGGCGAGAAGTGAGGTACGCCCTATACACCGGTTGCGTCGCCAAGGGGGCCGGGCGCGAGCTTTTGACCGCCACGACCTACGCCGCCGAGAGGCTCGGGATACAGCTCAACGAGATGAAGGACGCCTCCTGTTGCGGCGCCGGGGTGGTGGACGACGACAACCGACTGCTCGCAGACTCGATGAACGCCAGGACCTTCTCGCTGGCCGAGGCGAGCGGGCTGGACATCATGACGATATGCGGCACCTGCCAGGGCGTGATGCGGGCGGCGCAGAAAAAAATCGACGGGAATCCGGACTACAAGGCGAGGGTTAACGCCGCCCTGCTGAAGGACACCGGAAGAGTGTACGCCGGAAAGGTGAAGATAAAGCATTTTTACCAGATAATTCACGAGGACTACGGCCTCGAGAACCTCGCCGCGCGCGTCACGGTCAAGCTCGCCGGGCTCAAGGTCGCGCCGTTTTACGGTTGCTACGTCCTAAGGCCGCACGAGTACTCCGACGTCAAGGTCCCCGACAGGCCCGACTACCTTGAAAAGTTCATCGAAACCCTCGGGGCGACGCCGGTGGACTATCCGGAAAAACTGAAATGCTGCGGCTTCCCCATCCTAATGTCGAACAAGACCAACTCGCTACAGCTTTCCGGCAACGCCATCCTGGGGGCGATCAAGGCCGGCGCGGACTGCATCGTGACGCCCTGCCCGCTGTGCCAGCTGAACATGGATTCCTACCAGCCGGAGATAGAGGCGATTCTCGAGAGGAAATTGGGCCTGCCCATACTCCACTACCCGCAGTTGCTGGCGCTTGCGCTTGGCGCGACGCTCGACGACGTGAAGACGAACACGCACATCGTCCGGCCCAACAAGGCCCTCCACGAAGCGTCCGACTAACCCGCCCCCTACCTTTCCCCAGTCCCGGTTTGCACCGGGGTACGCGGACAGTTTTTTAATTACCCGCCCCCCACGTAGGGCGGAGGTAAAATGAAGTTGCGGGTACGAGGCTTATACATGCCGACCCGCGAGCGAACGGCAATGATCCGGAGTCTTAAAAACGCCGGTTGTTCTATATGAATGTGTCTAGAACCTTTTAGACGGCTTCTTGGTGGTGCGCTCGCCCGCGCGTGAGGTAAAGTTTGGCTGGACGAGCGGCGCCGCCGGAAGCGGCGAAGCGAGAAGGGAGAAGTACAATGGGCACGATTACAAAAACTACGGTCAAATACGAGGCGAAGAGTTTCCTCGGACTGGCCGGGCTTAAGGGAATTACTCCGTTTCAGATAGAGGAGCATCTGAAGCTCTACAACGGCTACGTGAAAAACGTCAACCTCCTGAGGGATAAGATCTCCAAATTGCTGGAGAAGGGGGACGAGGACGTCACGGAAATAAGCGAGCTTTCGCGCAGGGTCGGATTCGAGATAAACGGCATGAGGTTGCACGAGCTTTATTTCGAAAACCTTTCGGGAACCGCCCTCCCCACCGGCGACGCATTGAAATCGGTCGTCGAGGAGTCGTTTGGAACATGGGAGAAGTGGGAGGCTGAATTCCGCGTGCTGGCGGCAATGCGCGGGGTGGGCTGGGTGATTCTCTATCAGGACCCCGAGACGGGCCATCTCACCAACCACTGGATAGGGTTGCACGAGGAGGGGCATCCGGTCGGCTTCACGCCGTTGCTGGTGTGCGACGTATGGGAACACGCGTGGACCGGGTACCTTAAACCGACCGAGAGGAAGAAATACATAGATGATTTCTTCCGCAACGTAAACTGGCTTGCGGTCGAAAAACGGATTCCTTGAGCCTGCTTAGGTGAGCGGAAAGAAGCGCGGTCCCACAAGGCCCGCTGCACCGAGATGCAGCTCTGCCCTGCGAAGGAGAAGGCGTTCGGGGCGAGCTTGGCCGCCTCCTTAAAATGCGCGGCCGCCTCCTTGTGCTTTCCCTGGGCGTCAAGGGCGACCCCCGTGTTGTAGTGCGCCTCGGCGAACTTCGGGTCAATTTTTGCCGCCTCCATGAAGTGCCCCTCGGCGCCCTTGGCGTCCCCGGCGTTTAAGGATTTAATCCCCTCGGCGTTGTGCATGGCGGCCATTTTGTCCTCACCGGCGGGCGATGCGAGCGGTGCGGCGGGATGCGCGTAGGCCGGGACTGCGACCGCCGTCGAGAGGGCGAAAAGGAAACTGATTAATAAACGCATGACGTTCCTCCTAAGAAAAATGTTTGCGCGAAAAGTTTCCGGTCCATTGAAACATTCCGGATTCGGAAGTACACGGGACTCCCTTTAATTAGTCTTAACCCCATCACCCGGTTATTATACCATCGTAAACGTCTCGTTTTAAAATGGCGTCGTGATTCGGTAGCGCCTCAGTTTGAAATTTATGGGGATCGCCACGACCTCTTTGAGAGGTCTCGCGATGACAATTATTTGTCATTGCGAGCGAAGCGAAGCAATCCAGCACGCTTCTTTTTCGATTATTTTCAAACTGACGCGCTACCCGTGATTCAGCCGCATTCGGGCCGGCCGCGAATGAGCCCGGGTCCTCAAACGGGGATTTTTACCACCACCTTCCGAACCACCTCCGGGGACGCCGCGCTACAGCCCGGCTTGTGGGCGTCGGCCGGATAAAAGACGGCGAACAGACCCGGCTTGAGCAAAAGCCTGGTTTCGTCCGCCGAGTTTTTGTGGAACTCCACGTCCCTTTCAGGGTCGTATTCTTTTTCCTTTTCCAACCCCTTTGCGGGAAGCCATCCGATTATCTCCCGCCCCTTGATTAGCGCCTGTATGTCCGCGTATTTTCGGTGCGTTTCGGGACGCTTCCCCTTGGCCGACTCCGTCAGGTACGTTTGCACCGTCGCGTAGGCCCCCTCGCCGCCGACCTCGTACCGCCCGTCCGGCAGGTCTTCCCTCGCCGCCCTTCGGACGAACTCGATTCCCGCCGCCATGGGGGAGTCGGGCGAAAAATATCGCCCCGCGTTCTCGATTTTGTCCATTATCATCGGTTCACCCGGACGCGTTTTTCCAAACCCTCCACCACGCGCCTCAGCCGCCAGAGCAAAAACAGGCCCGGCAGTCCGGCGAGCGTCGCCAGCACGAAAAAACCGGCCCACCCAGCGTCCGCCGCGACGTACCCGGCGGTGGGCGAGGCGAACACCCGCCCGAGGGAGGCAAGCGAGGAAAGAAGGGCGAACTGCGTGGCGCTGTAGGCGTGGTTGCAAAGCGCCATCAAAAGCGCGACGAACGCGGACGTCCCCATGCCGCCGCAGAAGTTTTCCACCCCGACGGCGAGGATCATCATCGGATAATTTTTTCCCGCCGCCGCCAGGAGCGAGAAGGCCAGGTTGGAGCCGGCCTGAAGAAACCCGAACGCCAAAAGCGAGCGGTAAAGCCCCAGCCGCACCATGAACGCGCCCCCCAGCATCGCCCCGGCGACTAGCGACGCCATCCCGAACCCCTTGTTGACGACCCCGACGTCCGACGGCGAGAACCCCAGCCCGCGGATGAGGAAGGGCGTCGTCATAGTCCCGGCGTACGCGTCCGGCAGTTTGAACAAAACGACGAGGAGCAGGAGCGCCGGGGCCGCCTCCCTGCCGAAAAATTCCCTCAGCGGGTTCACCGCCGCGTCCGCCAGCGTCCGCGGGGGCGCCACCCCTTCGTCCGGCTCCGGCGATAGGAGCACGGCGACCATGCCGACCGCCATGAGCGCCGCCATCAGCAGGTACGTGGAGCGCCAGCCGACGCGGTCCGAGAGGATGAGCGCGAACGCCCCCGACGCCAGCATGGCGATCCTGTATCCGGCGACGAACACGGCCACCCCCTCCCCGCGCTCCTCCTCGCGCAGGACGTCGGTCCGGTAGGCGTCTATCACGACGTCCTGCGACGCGCCCGCGAACGAAGTAAGCAATGCGACGAGCCCGAGAAGGACGGGGGAGGCGGCCGGGGAGCCGCCGGCCATGACCGCAATCAACGACATTAGGACCGCCTGCGTCGTCAGCATCCAGCCCCGCCTCCGCCCGAGGAACGGCGGGACGAACCTGTCCATGGCCGGCGCCCACAGGAATTTGAGCGCGTAGGGCGCGCCCACAAGCGCGAAAAGGCCGATGGTGCGGACGTCCACTCCCGCTACGGACATCCAAGCCTGCAGGGTGCCGGAGGTGAGCGCGAGCGGAAGCCCGGAGGAGAAGCCGAGGAAAAGCATCGACGCCATCCTGCGGTTTAGCAGGACGCGCGCGTATTTTTGGACGCCCATGGCGACATCCTAACCCGGATTATTCGCGGTTTTTCCGATTATTCGGTGCAAGGGCGCAAAAAAAAGGAGGCCGGTTTTCCGGCCTCCCGCAGGCTTAACGAGACAAGTTTATATCGGCGTCCATGTGTTCGGATCGGAGGCGGAGTTAACGTACAAAACATACCCCGTGGGAGTGTATTGAACCTCGACCCCCAGGTCGTTGACTCCAAGCACCCTTAACGAGCCGGCCGTCGGGTTGCCGCTTCCATTCCCGGTTATATAAGTGGAGGGGGTGCTTATCGTCACATACCCGTATGTGGCGTCAAAGAGCCTTCCATTCATGCTCATGGAATAATTCAGCGAGCTCTTGTCCACGGAATAGGTAAAGAGGAAATTTTCCATTTTTGACTGGTTGCCGACTCTTGGAGTGTCCACCATGTCGATTACGGTCATATTAAAGGCTTGAGTCTTGAGATTGTCGGTTCCAGTGAAGGTCGTATGCAAATATTCCGTATAGGTGTAGTCGTTGGAACTGCTGGTACTGCTGTCGTCGCCGGTGGCGTTTATTGTGGCGGTAAAATTGTTCTTGGTTCCGGAAAGGGTTTTTGTTCCGGTAAGGCTGCCGCCGCAATTGTTATAATTTGAGTATGTCACGGTAAGAGGTGGACCCCAAATTTAGGACAGTGTGCTAAGGTGGAATCCGAATTGAAAGGAGACCATCAAAATGAACAAAAGGAAGAATTACTCCGGCACGTTTAAGGCGAAGGTGGCCTTGGCGGCTCTTCGCGGGGAGAAGACGCTCTCCGAGCTTTCCTCCCAGTACGGGGTTCACCCAAACCTGATAACGCAATGGAAACGCCATGCGGTCGAGTGTCTGGAGGAAGTTTTCTCCGCCAAGCGCCAGAAGTCCGACACCTC
>JACQBU010000118.1 GCA_016194375.1 Nitrospinota bacterium | reverse complement strand
GTTCGCGCGTCTTTTCGTCGAAGGAGAAGCCGCCCGCGAAGTCCGTGAAGTTCCCCTTGACGTTCGAGATGACCATGTGTTTGACGGAGAAGCCCACGCTGGTGTGGGACTTGTCCACCTGGTAGTCCGCCGCGACGGCCGGCCCGGCTGAAACCGCCAGCGCGGCCGAAAGAACAAGGATAATTTTTCTCATTTTAAACCTCCTTACAAAAGTTTTTTTTGACCAAATAATTTCGCGAATCTGGACAACGATACGGCTTTGCGGTACAGTCAATCAACTAGTGGTTATTTTGAAAAATAGTTTCCCAAAGGGAACCAACGGCGGGAGGAAGACAATGGCGGCAAAAAACCCCGGTTCCGGCCCGATTCCGGAAAACCTCCGGCCGGTCTGCCCGGTCCAAAAAACCATATCCATCATTCAGGCGAAGTGGGCGTTGTTCATCCTGCACAACCTTTTGGCGGGTAAAAAAAGGTTCGGCCAGCTTCGAAAATCGCTAAACGGGGTCAGCCCGAAAACTCTCTCGCTTAGGCTGAAGGAGCTGGAGGACGCCGGCATTTTGAAAAGGGAGATTTTTGCTGAGGTTCCGCCGAGGGTGGAGTATTCGCTGACCGAGAAAGGCTCCTCGTTGGGAAAGGTCATCGGGGTCGTGTCAAAATGGGGCGAAAAATGGATGCCGGAGGAACCGGCGCAAACCGACCGCGTCCCGAAGCCGGCGAACGCCGGGAAAAACGTCGTCAACATCCGAAGCGCCGCCCGGTCCCCGAGGGGCCGGGGCGCCGCGCCAAAACAAGACCTCGAACAATCGGCCGTATAAACCCGCCGTGGAAATACGAATCTACTACGAGGACACCGACTGCGGCGGCGTGGTTTACTACGCCAACTACCTTAGGTACTTCGAGCGGGCGCGCACCCAATTTTTTCTGGACAGGAAGATTTCGCCGGCGGAATACCAAAAAAGGGGGTTCGTGTTCACCGTCGTCAGCGCGCTGGTCAATTACAAGTCCCCCGCGTTTTACGGCGACCTCCTGGAGGCGGGCGTTATCATCGAGGGTGTCAAGGGAAGCAGTTTCACCGTACACTACACCTTAAGGCGCCCCAAGGACGACTCGCTGATAGCCACCGGCTCAACCCGGATGGCCTGCGTAAACGAGGCCATGAAGCCCGTTCGAATGCCGTCCGAAATACGGGAGGCATTGACGTTGTCAATCCCAAGGCGTAAAATTTAGCTGCGGGGAGGCGAATTCCCGCACAACGAAAGGTGGTGGATTATGAAGGAGTTCTTTCAATCACTTGCGGCGTCCTGGAAGGAGATCGTCAATTACCTGAACGGCGTGTTGAGCCGCGCGTTGGAAATGCTCTCCCTGCGGGCGTCGGACCCGGTCGAGGCCGAGGAGCCGCACGGCGGGCGCGTGTTCCGCGTCAAAGGCGCCGAGGAGGGGCCGAGGCGCGTCGTCTACCACGGGCCCACCGGCTGGCGCGTCCACGTGAGAAGGCTTGAAAGGGGACGCTCTGGAACCCACCGCCACGAATGGCGCCAATAGGTTCGCGGCTGATTCCGTCTGGATGTTTCGTTTGAGGTTCGGCTTTACGCGTCGGGCGCGGAGGGGTCTTGTCCCGGCCGTTTTTGCGGCGTTGATTGTCGCCGCGGTTTCCTCGTGCTCCACGCCGCGCATTGACATAAGCCGCAAGGACAACATAACCGCCGAAAAATTATGGGGCCTGAGGAGGGGCGCGACCACCAAGACGGAGGTCGAGTCGGCCTTCGGCGAGCCTTTGGACAAGGTTGTGGTCAAAAACGGCGAGAAATACTTCTACAAGGACTTCAACCTGCGCGTAGTCTACATGGAGTTTGACAAGGAAGGCGTCCTGGCCGACTACGAGGTCTCCAAGTAAGTCAGTGTCGTCGGACGACCTTTGGATTCCGCGGGGCGTTCGAAACAAAATTTTCGTGAAAAATTTCCGATGACAATGTATCATTGAGGCGGCATCTCTTAACGAGTCTGGAGGAGACGGGCCATGAAAAATTCCTCGATTAAAAAGGTTTTTCTCGTCTTTCTAGCGTCCATTTTCGCCCCGGCGATTTCTTACGCCCACACCGGTTTTGGGGCGTTCTCCGGGTTCGGCGACGGCTTCGTCCATCCGCTTGGCGGCTTCGACCACGTCCTAGCCATGGTCGCCGTAGGGATTTGGGCGTTTCAGTCGGGCGGCCGCGGCGTTTGGGCCATGCCGGCCTCTTTTGTGGCCGTGATGTTCGTCGGCGGCCTTTTGGGATTTGCCGGCGTGAAACTCCCGTTTGTCGAGCAGGGGATTTTCGTCTCGATCTTGGTTTTCGGGGCGTTGATAGCGGCGGCCCGTTTTCCGCTGGTCGTTGGAATGGTTGTCACGGGCGCGTTCGCGTTGTTCCACGGCCACTCGCACGGGACGGAGATTCCGGCGGCGGCGTCCGGTTTGTATTATGGTCTTGGATTCGTTCTCGCCACGACGGCGTTGCACATAGCCGGAATCGCGATGGCCTCCGCCCTGTCGTTGGGACGACCAAACTCCGTTTTGGTGCGGTTTGCGGGCGCGGCGATTTCCTTGGCCGGAATAATCGTCTACTTCTAACGCCGGCATTGTTTGACGGTGGCGGCATGGGCTTTTGCGGCGACGCGGCCGTGAGCCGCGGGAGAATCCCCGCCCCTAGGCCGGGGCGACCACGGACTAAAGACCGCGCCACCAGACAAATCTAGGAGGATGGCATGTGCCTTGCGGTTCCCATGGAGTTGCTCTCGATGGACGGCAACAGGGGCGTCGCCAAACTAGGCGGCGTGAGCCGCGAGGTCAACCTCATGCTCGTCCCGGAGGTGAAACCGGGGGAGTTTGTCATAGTCCACGCGGGGTGCGCCATCTCCGTTTTGGACCGCGAGGAGGCGGAAAAAACCATCGAGACGTTTCGGTCGGGCGGCCTTTTGCCGGAGGGCGGGTGAGGTACATAACAGAGTTCCGCGACGGCGGCACGGCCCGGCGGATATGCGCGCAAATCGCGGCCGAATCGAAAAAGAAAATTAGGATAATGGAGTTCTGCGGCGGCCACACCATCACGCTCGTCAAATACGGGATACCGGAGATGCTTCCGCCGACCATCGAGATGCTTTCGGGGCCGGGATGCCCGGTGTGCGTTACGTCGAAGGCGGAGGTGGACGCCGCGATCTCCCTGGCAGAGAGGGGGGACGTGACGCTCGTGTCGTTCGGCGACATGCTCCGTGTTCCGGGCGCGAGGAGGTCGCTGATGGGGGCCAAGGCGGAGGGGGCGGACGTCCGCGTCGTGTACTCCCCCGACGACGCCGTCAGAATGGCGCTTGAGAATAAGGGAAGAAAAATTATTTTTTT
>JACQBU010000120.1 GCA_016194375.1 Nitrospinota bacterium | reverse complement strand
TCCCCATAAATTTCAAACTGACCCACCACCCACAAATCACGTGCGGCGACCCGGGGGGCGGAATTGGTATATAATCGGAAAATGCGGAGGAAATTCATCGCCGGCAACTGGAAGCTCAACAACAACCGGCGGCAAACTACCGACCTAATCGAGAAAATAACCGCCCAGTCAAGGGACGCCAAAAACGTCGACGTCTGCGTCGCCCCCGTCTTCACCAGCCTCCAGTCGGCGAGGGAGGCCATCGGCTCCTCCCCCATAATCCTTGCGGCGCAAAACGTGTTCTACGAGGAAAAAGGGGCGTTCACCGGCGAAATAGCCCCCTCCATGCTCGTCGACGCCGGCTGTTCCGCCGTCATCATAGGACATTCCGAGAGACGCCAGTATTTCGGCGAGACCAACGAAACGGTCAACAAAAAAATCCTCGCGTCCCTAAAAGTCGGGCTTACCGCGGTCGTCTGCGTGGGCGAGACTCTCGAAGAGAGGGAGACCGGCAAGACCAACGACGTGATTCACGCCCAGCTCTCGGGCGCGTTCAAGGACGTACCCAGCCTTGAAAAAATCATCGTCGCCTACGAGCCGGTCTGGGCCATCGGCACGGGGCGAAACGCCACGTCCCAGCAGGCGCAGGACGTCCACGCCTTCATCCGCGACCTGGCGCGAAAAAAATACGGAAAAGGCGCGGAGGAACTGCGCGTCATTTACGGAGGCTCCGTGAAATCCTCCAACGCCGCCGACCTGCTGGCACGCCCGGACGTTGACGGCGCGCTCGTGGGCGGGGCGAGCTTGATTGCGGAGGAGTTTTGCGCTATCATTCGCCTTTCGTCCTAGCGGACGGCGGTTGGCGGGCGCGCGCCTTGCGGCCAGACAACCGGAAGCGCGGGCGTCGTGGCCGACGCAACCGCAATCGGGAGTGTTTGCGGCCACCGACAAGTTTTGGAGATTATTGATGTTAACCGGGGTAGTAATAACTGTTCACGTGATGGTGGCGTTTGTCATGATAGTGGTCGTTCTACTGCAGTCCGGCAAGGGCGCCGGGCTGGGAACCGGCTTCGGCGGCTCATCTCAGACCGTTTTTGGAAGCAGGGGGCCGGCGAATTTCTTGAGCAAGTTCACCACCGCCTCCGCCATCATCTTCATGGTGACTTCCCTCATGCTCTCCGTGATGTCCAACAAGATGGGCAGGAGTTCCATAGCCGACCAGATACAGTCCAACCAGCCCGCGCCCGCCAAGACGGTGGACCCGTTCAAGGCGGTGCACGAGGCCCAGACCGGCGGGCTCCCGGCGACACCCGCGCCAGAACAACAGAAAGGCCAGCAGACCCCACCGGCGTCAAAACCGTAAAACATGAGAGGCTCCCCCCCCTTCACACCGTCGAAGCAAAAAAAAATCGGGGGCGGCGCCGCGACTCTTTTAACCCTCCTGCTTTTGGCCTCGTGCAAGCCCGCTTCCAAGGCCGGCGACCAGCGCAGGGCGACCTCCGAAAAACCGGTCCGCGGGGACATGCTGGTGGACGGATCCTCCGCCGACGCGAGCAACCTGATTCCGATGCTGGCCGGGGACGCGCCGTCCCACGCCGTGGCGGGGCTGGTTTACTCGGGCCTCGTCCGCTACAACCCGAACTGGGACATCGAGGGGGAGCTGGCAAAGTCGTGGGACATTTTGGACGAGGGGAGGACGATTGTCTTCCACCTCAGGAAGGGGGTGAAATGGCACGACGGCGCGCCGTTCACATCCGCCGACGTCGTGTTCGGGTTCAACAAGCTGGTGGACAAGAACACCCCCACCCCCTACTCGGAAGATTTTCTCCAGGCGTCGAAGGTTGAGGCCCCGGACGACTACACCTTCGTCGTCCATTACAAAAAGCCGTTCGCCCCCGCGCTCGCGTCGTGGGGCCTTCTGCCCGTCGTTCCAAAACACCTGCTCGAGGGGAAGGACATAACCAAATCCGAGCTCTCGCGCCACCCGGTGGGAACCGGCCCGTACAAGTTCGTCGAGTGGAGGACGCAGGAGCGGATAGTGCTGGAGGCGAACAAGGATTATTTCGAGGGGGAGCCGTGGATTACGAGGTACGTCTTCAGGGTCATTCCCGACTCCGCCACGCAGTTTCTGGAGCTCAAGACCGGAAGCATAGACATGATGGGGCTGACGCCGGTGCAGTACTCGAAGCAGACCGACACGGCGGACTTCAAGGCGAACTTCAACAAGTACGGTTACCTCGCCAACGCCTTCACGTATCTCGGCTACAACCTAAAGCGGCCGATTTTCCAGGACGTCAGGGTGCGCAGGGCGATCGCCCACGCCATAAACAAGGACGAAATAATCCAGGGCGCCCTGCTCGGCCTCGGAAGGCCGATCGACGTCCCCTACAAGCCGGGAACCTGGCCGTACAACAAAAATATAAAAAAATACGAGTTCAACCCCCAAAAGGCGCGCGACCTGCTGGCGCAGGCCGGATGGAAGCCGGGCTCCGACGGCGTGCTGACGAAGGACGGAAAAAGGTTCGAGTTCGAGATAATAACCAACCAGGGGAACGACCAGCGGAAGAAAACCGCCGAAATCATCCAGAACAGGCTCAAGGACGTCGGCATATCCGTAAGGCTCCGCGTGGTCGAATGGGCCTCGTTCATAAAGGAGTTCATCAACAAGCGCGAGTTCGACGCGACGATCCTCGGCTGGACGCTCTCGCCCGACCCGGACATATACGACGTCTGGCACTCGTCCAAGACGAGGGAGGCGGAGTTCAACTTCGTCTCCTACAAGAACGACGAGGTGGACAGGTTGCTCGAGGAGGGGCGGCGCTCTTTCGACAAGTCCGTGCGGAAAAGGAAATACGACAGGATTCAGGAGATACTCGCGGACGAACAGCCGTACTGCTTTTTGTACGCGCCCGACGCCCTGCCCGTGGTCAGCGCCCGCATCCGCGGGATAGAACTGTACGAGTCCACCAGCGGCATAGGGTACAACTGGCCGGTTAAATGGTGGACGCCGCAACCGCTCCAGAAATACAAATTCCAGCAATGAGCAGGGTGCTGGCCGTCATCCCCGCAAGGCACGACGCAACGCGGTTCCCCGGCAAGCCGCTCGCGCTCATCAACGGCAGGGAGATGATACTGCGCGTGGCCGAGCGGGCGGCGCGGTGCGAAAAAATCGACGACGTGCTCGTCGCCGCCGACGACGAGAGAATCCTGCGCGTCGTCCGAGACGGCGGCTTCAAGGGCGTCATGACCAGCAGGTCCCACGCCAGCGGCATGGACCGCGTGGCCGAGGCCGCGCGGGACAGCGACGCGGAAATCGTGGTCAACCTGCAGGGGGACGAGCCGTTGATGGACCCCCCGTCCGTGGACCGCGCGATCGAACCCCTTTTGTCGGACGCCGCGCTAAACGTGTCCACGCTTGCGACGCCAATCACCGACTTGAAGGCGTTCAACGACCCTAACGTGGTCAAGGTGGTCTTCGACGACTTCCACAACGCGCTCTATTTTTCGAGGGCCCCCATACCACACAACAGGGACGGGCGTCCATCGGCGCCGATGTTTAAACATTTGGGATTGTATGTCTATCGAAGGGAGTTTTTGATAAAATTCTCGCGAATGAAGCCGGGTGTCCTAGAACAGACCGAGATGCTGGAGCAGTTGCGAATACTGCAGAACGGCGTGAAGATAAGGGTGGTGCCGACCGACAAGGACAGCGTCGGCGTGGACACGCCCGACGACCTGAAAAGGGCGGAGGCGATGCTCGATGCCTAAGTTCATCTTCGTGACCGGCGGCGTTCTCTCCTCGCTGGGCAAGGGGCTTTCGGCGGCGTCCATCGGGGCGTTGCTGGAGCTGGACGGCCTAAAGGTGACCATGATGAAGCTCGACCCGTACATCAACGTGGACCCCGGCACGATGAGCCCCTACCAGCACGGCGAGGTCTTCGTCACGGACGACGGCGCCGAGACGGACCTGGACCTGGGCCACTACGAGCGGTTCGTCTCCACCCGCATGGGTAAGATAAACAACGTCACCACCGGCAGGATTTACGACACGGTCATAAGGGCCGAGCGCGACGGCAAATACCTCGGAAGCACCGTGCAGGTGATTCCCCACATCACCGACGAGATAAAAAGCCGCATCATCGAGGTCTCCAAGGGGTACGACGTGACGATATGCGAAATCGGGGGCACGGTCGGCGACATCGAGTCGCTCCCCTTCCTCGAGTCCATCCGCCAGCTGAAGTACGACATGGGGCCGAAGAACGTGGCGTACGTCCACGTCGCGCTGGTGCCGTACATAAAGTCGGCGCAGGAGATGAAAAGCAAGCCGACCCAGCACTCCGTCCGCGAGCTCCTCTCCATCGGGATACAGCCGGACGTCCTCCTGTGCCGCACGGAGAGGGTCATGACCGACGAGGTCAAGAGAAAGATATCGCTGTTCTGCAACATCCAGCCGGAGTGCGTCATCAACGCCGTCGACGTGGAGTCCATCTACGAGCTTCCGCTGGTCTTCCGAAGGGAGGGGCTGGACGCGATACTCCTGCGCCTATTGGACATAAGCGCGGAGATAGCTCCGCCGACGCGGTGGGAGAACATCGTGGAAAAAACGCTGAGGCCGGAGAAAAGGGTCGGCATAGCCGTCGTCGGCAAATACGTCGGCCTTCAGGAGTCGTACAAAAGCCTCTTCGAGGCGCTGACCCACGGCGGCATCGCCAACGACGTCGGCGTGGACGTCAGGTGGATAGACTCCGAGAAGCTCACCGACGAAAACGCGGAGGGCGCCTTCGCCGGTTGCGGGGGGATACTGGTGCCGGGCGGGTTCGGCACGCGCGGCTCCGAGGGGAAGATAAGGGCCGTGCGCGTGGCGCGCGAGCGAAAGGTTCCGTTTTTCGGCATATGCCTGGGAATGCAGATGGCCGTGATAGAGTTCGCCCGAAACTCCGCGAAGATTCACGACGCGAACAGCTCCGAATTCGACGAGAACGGCGCGAACCCGGTCATAGACCTCATGTCCGACCAGAAGGGGAAGGCGAAGGGGGGCACGATGAGGCTGGGGGCCTACCCGTGCCTGCTCAGGAAAAATTCGCGCGCGTTCGAGGCGTACCGCTCCTCCCAGATTTCGGAGAGGCACAGGCACAGGTACGAGTTCAACAACAAATACCGGATGACGCTCGAGGACGCCGGCCTCACCATAAGCGGCCTTTCCCCGGACGGCAACCTGGTGGAGATAGTCGAGCTGGACGACCACCCGTGGTTCGTCGCCGGACAGTTCCATCCGGAGTTCAAGTCCTCGCCGCTGGCGCCGCACCCGCTGTTCACGGCGTTCATCAAGGCCTCGCTCAATTCGGAGTACCTGCTTTGACGAGGGGCCAGAGGACCGTGGAGGTCGGCAACCTGAAGGTGGGCAACCACCTTCCGCTGACGCTAATCGCCGGCCCGTGCGTTATAGAAAACGAAAAACACGCGCTTTCCACGGCCGAGAGGCTCGTCAGGATGACGTCCGACCTGGGGATTGGCCTGATATACAAGTCGAGCTACGACAAGGCCAACCGCTCCTCGATAAAGTCGTTCCGCGGCGTCGGCCTCAGGCGCGGCCTCTCGATACTTCACAAGGTGAGGCAAAAATTCGGGGTCCCCGTCGTGTCGGACGTCCACAACGAGATGGAGATGCCCGCCGCCGGCGCGGAGCTGGACGTCATACAGATTCCGGCGTTCCTTTGCAGGCAGACCGACATGCTCCTCGCCGCCGCGCGCACCGGCAGGGCGGTGAACGTAAAAAAGGGGCAGTTCATGGCGCCGTGGGACATGGCGGCCGTCGCCGAAAAAATCGTCTCCGGCGGCAACGACAAGGTGATGCTGACCGAGCGCGGCACGTCGTTCGGCTACAACAACCTCGTGGCCGATTTCCGGAGCCTCCCGATAATGGCGAAGCACGGATTCCCAGTGATCTTCGACGCCACCCACTCGGTCCAACTGCCGGGAAAGATGGGCGACTCCTCCGGCGGGGAGCGCCAGTACGCGCCCGCGCTGACCCGCGCGGCGGTGGCCGTCGGCGTGGCGGGCGTTTTTCTGGAGGTCCACCCCAACCCGAACGAGGCCCCTTGCGACGGGGCGAACATGCTTTTCCTAAGACAGCTTCCGGAACTCCTCGAAGACCTCATCGCGATAGACAAGCTCGTCAAAAAAACCGCCTAAACCGCGCCCCGGCGGAAGGCTCGCGTTGCATCATGGGAAAAGGTAACCGAAGGAGGCCAAGTTTTTTTCATCGTAGCCTCACAACTCAGGTAACCGTAAGTCATTAAAGAACCTCCTGA
>JACQBU010000116.1 GCA_016194375.1 Nitrospinota bacterium | reverse complement strand
TCGCTTCGCTCCAGCGCAGGAGTATCCGCGCCACCAAAACGAAGGACGGGAGTGTCCGCGCCACCAAACAAAGGCGGACAAAACGGACAAACGGGACAAAACGGACAAATCGGCCAGGATGAAAACCGAGAGTGGGGACGAATGTTGCCTCCCCTGCCAACAGCTCATTTGGCGCGTCAGGAATAAAATTATATGACATCAATCTATTGCTTTTACTTCCAACCTATTGCCGCAATATCTTGTGTCGTTATAACCAAAAATCCCCATATGTTGATTTCGGTTAAATTTCCATGTATACTTTCCGAAAAATCAGGGGTTGTTTTTAATCCCGACATTTTGAGGCTAAAGGATGGTGTAACGGGTACGTCAAAAATTGGGCGGATTAATATGAACCGAGAATTTGGGTCATTTAATTTGTCATACCCGCGAAGGCGGGAATCCAGAGAGACGAAGAAATCTGGACGCCCGTTTTCAGGGTTGTGACATTCACGGGGGGAAAGACGTAAATGTATTTTAAAAGCATCGAAATTTCGGGTTTTAAGTCGTTCGTTGACCACACGAAAATCACGTTCGACGCCGGGGTGACCGCCATCGTCGGCCCCAACGGGTGCGGCAAGAGCAACATCTCCGACGCCATCCGGTGGGTGCTGGGGGAGATGAGGCCCAAGCTGTTGCGCGGGACCAAGATGGAGGATTTTCTCTTCAACGGCTCGTCCGGGCGCAAGCCGACCGGCCTTGCCGAGGTCTCCATCACCATTTCCGAGGTGGGGGGCATGGCCAAAATGCCGGAGCTCGCGGAGTTCGACGAAATCACGGTGACCCGGCGGCTTCATAGGGACGGCGAGAGCGAGTATCTAATCAACAAGACCCCGTGCCGGCTGAAGGACGTCGTCGATCTGTTCCTCGACACCGGCATATCGACCCGCGCGTTTTCGATAATCGAGCAGGACCAGGTTCAAAGGATAGTCACCAGCAAGCCGGAGGAGAGGCGGTTCATCATCGAGGAGGCCGCAGGAATAATGAAGTACAAGCACCGGCGGCAGGAGGCGCTGAACAAGCTGGAGAACTCCAGCGTCAACCTCGCCCGCGTGTCGGACATAATCGGGGAGCTGGAAAAACAGCGCAACTCACTCAAGCGGCAGGCCAACAAGGCGGAGCGGCACAAAAGCCTCAAGGCGGAGATGGGCGGCCTTCTGCTCGCGGTCAGCGCGGACGACTACCGCGGGCTAAGGGCCTCGTCCGCCATGCTAGAGGCGGAGACGGCGCGGCTCGAGGAGGCCCGGGTTTCGATGGAGGCCGGGATCTCCCTGCGCAACAACGAACGGCTGGGCGTGCAAAACGCCGTCAACGACGCGGGTGAGGAGATGTCCCGCCTCAAGGAGGAGGAGTACCGGCTCGGCGCCTCGATTGAGAGGGACCAGGGCGGCTTGAACCTCTGCGACGCACAGATGCGGGAGCTGGCGAAGGCCGCCGAGAGGCTCTCCTCGGAGACCGACGCCATTAACGGCTCGCTGGACGAACTCCGCGCCGAGGCCGCGTTGAAGGGCGAGGCCGCCGGGAGAATAACCTCGCTGGTCGGGCAAAAATCGGCCGAGCTGGCAAAAAAACGGGCGGAGCTTTCCGCCGTCCAGTCGGAGATTGACTCGCTCACCTCGGAGATTTCCGCGAGCGAGCGCGAGCTGGCAGTCACGGTCGGTTCGGCCGCGAACACCGGCGCGATGATTGCCGGCCACAAGGGCAGGATGGGGATGATACTAAACAGGCTGGGGAGGATAAACGCGGAGACCGCCGAAGCGCGGGGCGCGCTTGACGAGGCGCGGGGGCTCAGGGACGAAAGGACGGTCGCGCTGGCGCTGGTCGAAACGGGGCTCGGCGCCCTCCGGTCGAAACATTCGGAATTGGTCGGGAGGCGCGAGGCGCTCGCCCGCCTAAGGCGGGAGAGGGAGGACGAAATCAACGCGCTCAAGACCTCGCTGACCCAGGCGCGGGCCAGGCTCGACTCGCTCAAGGAAATAGAGGGCGCGCGCGAGGGGTATCAAGACGGGGTCAAGAACCTCCTCAAGCTGAAGGACGGCGGCCACGAGACCGCCCGCAGGCTGAGGGGCGCGCTCGTGGAGCGGATAAAGGCCGACCCGCGCGTCGAAAAGGCGCTCGAGGCCGCGCTCGGCGAAAAGTTGCAGGCGTTGCTGGTGGACGATCCGACGGACGCGGTGTCCGCCATACACCTGTTGAAGACGGACAAGCTGGGACGGGGGACGTTTGTTTCCGTGCGGGGCGGCTCCGACGCGGGTTTGCATCCGTCCTGGGGCGGGATGGTGCGGGTGGACGAGGAGGCGCGCGGGCTCGTGCAGGGCTTGTTGGCCGGCGTGGCGTTCGTCGAGGACCTCGAGGCCGCCGTCAGATTGCATTCGGAAACGGGACTGGCCTGCGTCACCGCAGACGGGGACGTAGTGGACGCGCACGGAGTCATCTCCGGCGGCTCCCCGAACGCGGCCGGGGGCATTCTGGAGCGCAAGCGGCTGATGGGCGAGCTTTCGGCGCAGGCGGATTCCATGACGGCGAAGCTGGAGGTCGAGGGTTCGGCGTTGGCGCAAATCATCTCCGAGGACGGCTCCGCGGAGGCGGAGCAGGCCGAAGCGGCAAGGGGCATGAAGGACGAGGAGTTGCGAATCGTCCACGAAAGGAAGGACGTGGAGTCCGTCGAGGCGGAGATAAGACGTCAGGAGGCGAGGCTCGAGACGT
Source organism: Nitrospinota bacterium (assembly GCA_016194375.1). Lineage (GTDB taxonomy): Bacteria > Nitrospinota_A > UBA7883 > JACRGQ01 > JACRGQ01 > JACQEX01. Next base: position 11,374 of record JACQBU010000116.1, on the reverse strand, counting down.
ACCGCGTGGAGTCTGAATCAATAGGACTCGAACGGGAGAGCGTGGAGTCGGAGACGGCGGGCCTGGCGGCGCAACTCGGGGAGCTCAACCGCCAGACGGCGGAGCTTGAGGCCGAGGTGGCGTCTTTGCGGGAAAGGCAGGAGCGATCCCGCGAAAACCACAAGGCCGTCGGGGAGACTGCGGCCTCGGCGGAGGTTGAGCTGGCAGGCATGAAGGGGGAGCTTATTATGACTCAGGCCGACATGGCCAGAGTCGAGCGCCAGACGGAGGATTCCGAGGCCAGGCTGGATTCAATACGCCAAGAGCTGGCGTCGGGGGTTCTGCGCCGGGGCGAGTTGGAGTCCGAGACGGCGGGGCTGAAGGAAGCCATACACGCCGCGCTTGAAAAGCGGGGCGAGGTGGCCGGCCTCATAAGGGGCGTCTCCGAAAAAATCGAGGGGAAGCGCGCGGAGCTCGGCAGAATTGAGGACGACATTAAGAACGCCTCCGCCGCCCTTGACGGGGCCAGGGAATCGCTCGGCGAGGCCAGGATAAGGCTCTCGGAGACGGGGGTCAGGCTCGAGTCCCTGCTGGAGCGGGCGGCGGAAAACGGCCACTCGGTCGAGGAGTTGGAGACCTACGACCTTTCCCAATCGAACGTGGACGAATGCAAGCAAAGACTTTCGGAGGTGCGCGAGAACATCGCAAAAATCGGCGACGTGAACCCGGAGGCGATAGAGGATTTTAGGCAGGTTGACGAGCGGCTGACCTTCCTCACCGCCCAAAGGGACGACCTTAACAAGTCCGTCGAGGACATCAAGAAGGTCATAGACAAGATAAACCACACCACGAAGGACCTTTTTGACGAGACCTTCGTGATGGTCCGCCAAAACTTCCGCGAGATTTTCGGCAGGCTTTTCAACGGCGGCGAGGCGGACATGGTGCTGGTAGACGAGGCCAACTCGCTCGACAGCGGCATCGAGATAATCGCCCGCCCCCCCGGAAAGCGGCGGCAGAACCTGACGCTCATGAGCGCCGGCGAGAAGTCAATGACGGCCGTGGCGGTGCTGTTTTCTGTTTTCAAGGTGAAGCCGTCCCCCTTCTGCCTTTTGGACGAGGTGGACGCCCCGCTGGACGACGCGAACATAGGCCGGTTCAAGGAGATGTTGAACGAATACACCGCTGGGACGCAGTTCCTCGTCATCACCCACAACCAGAAGACGATGGCCTTCGCCGACAGGCTCTACGGAATAACGATGCAGGAACCGGGCGTGTCGTCGGTCCTTTCGGTGGACTTGGTGGACACGGACGACTCGAGCAGACAGCGCCTGCAGGTCGTGCACGGGTAGCCCGTTCCGGGGGGTGTGCGGGGGTTTAGTCCGCCGCCACTACCTGAAACTCGTTGGCCGCGCCCGAGAAAATCAGCGACGCCGCCTCCGCATGGTCGCACACGGTGCGAAGGCGGTTAGTTTTCGACAGCAGGCCGAACTGCGAAAGCCGCCGCATTATCCCGTCGGAGGCGCCGATTAAGACGATGCGCGCGAACGGGGAGTCCCCGGAACTGGCGTAGTTGCCGAGCAACCCTAGAAAGAGCGAGGGGACGACGGTAAACCCGGTCAAATCTATGCAAATCGTGGCCGGAAGGGCGTGCGTCCTGTCCGTGCCGAGGGCCGTGAACGCGTTTGTCAGCGCCTTCGTGCGCTCGTGCGCCGTTCCTTCGTCGGCCCTGAGCATTATCAGTCGTCCCTGGAATACCTTTGCGTTCATGACTCGTGCTCCTTTCTTCCCTCAAAAACAAGGGTCACCTCGTTGCCTTTCACGTTAAAGCCCAGTTTCGTGCCGTCCGCGGAGATGGACCACAGCCCCCGGCCGCGCGGGACGGACGCCGGAGGCGGCTCGACGGGTATCACGGGAAGGAACCCCCCGCCCTCGTCGGCCACTATTACAACCAAGGAACCGTTTGTGAGCGACCATCGAACGGTCACCATTTTTCGGGGATCTCCGCGGTGGCCGTGTTCAACGGAGTTGTTCAGAATTTCCGACAACGCGTACTCTATTTTTTCGCGCCCTATTTCGTCGGCGGCAAAGGAGGCCACGACGTCCCGGCCGAATGCCGCCAGGAAGGCCCCGACGTTCGCGTCGGTGCCGAAAAAAACCCGTTTTTTCACCCGACGTCCTTTTCCATTTCTATCAGCCTCACCTGCTCGGGGTCGAGTTGCATGCGGGGGAACACGAACTGCCTTGCGTATGGCGTGGGACGCAGGATGTAGATGACGAGGCCGCGCCCGGCCAAATACCCGATCGTGCCTACGAGCATGGACGAGATGCGGTAAATGCCGCGAAGATCCAAGACCAGGCGCGTTCCCCGTTCGGCGGTAAAAAAACGTTGCTCGACGAAGTCGCGAAGGGCGCGGAAATCGTTGAGCCTGTCGCAGTCCCGCCGCAGACGGATGTAGGACACCCCGTCGCGTAGCTCGAACTCCACGCAGTCCGGCACGTTCTCGCCGGTGGACGCGCTCCCCTTCGGTTTTTCGAGGAAATCCGCGGCCATCTCCTCGTGGAGGCCGGGCGTCCCGCCGTCCCGCATTTTGTCGAGGTCGGCCAGGAGCGCGTCAATGCTTGTGACGGCAATTTTGCAGGCCTCGGCGTCGAGCGGGCGCGCGCGTCTGCGCAGGGAGTCCAGGAAGTTCTCGAAAAGATGGCAATACTTGTTCAACGTTCCGAAACGACCGTCGTCTGACGCGAGAAAACCCGCCGTTCCCTTGAGGCTGTGGACGGCCCGAAAAGCCGCGTTTACCGTCTCTTCGTCCGGCGACCCGGTGGCGAAGGCGGCGGAGCCGGCGGACAAGCTCTCCTCCAGCTCCATGACGTCCTGAAAAAACTGTTCCGCGATGTCTTCACTCATGTTTTTACCCCTTCTTCTCGAGCAAAATAAGCGTGACGTCGTCCTCGGCGGATTTTTTTCCCAAAAAATTCCGAAAATCTCCCAGCACGGCGTCCACGATCTTCCTCCCCTCCAAGCCTTGTTGGTTGGCATTTAGAAAGGCGTCCCGCAACCGGTCCTCGCCGTAGCCGCGGTCCCTCTCGTCGGCGGCCTCGACAATCCCGTCGCTGAAGATCAGCATCCTGTCTCCGCGCGACCATTCCCCCTTTAGTTCGGCGCAGGGCCCGCGCGGGCGGATCTGGCCGATGGGCTGGTTTGAGTTCGAAAGGGTCGCGACCGAGCCGTCGCGCCAAAGCATGGGCGAGGGCTGGCCCGCGTTGGACAACGAAAAATCCCTGTCGCGCCCGCAAAGGAGGTAAAGTACTGCCACGAACCGCGTTTCAGGCACAAGCCCCGCGATGTCCTCGTGTATGTCCTCGATAAATTCGCTGGGATGCCGGCGGGGGGAGCGGGCCTGCTCGATTCTGCTCAATATTCGCACCGAAATGAGCGCCGCAGAGACCCCGTGTCCGCATACGTCGGCCAGAAACAGCCCCGCGCGGTGCAGACCGGCCCTTTTGGGGAAATAGAAGTCGCCGGAGACTATGCCGACGCTGTCCGCATGAACCGAGACCTCGACCCCGGCGTTGGCGAAAATGTCCCCGGTCTCGGCCTTTGGAAGAAAGTATCTCGCCTGTATCTCCCTCGCCGTTTTCAGGTCGTGCTCCACCTCGCTGAAATAGGTCCCGCGCTCGGCTTGGAATTTTGCCTCCGCCTCCAAAGTGGCGGCGCGTTTGCCCGTCTCGTAGGCGTCAAGGCGGGCCCGGCGCAGTTCCAGGGAGCGCGCGATGGCCACCGGCAGGTCCGTTTCCCACCGGTCCTTTTCCACCCGGTAGACGCCGTTGTCCCCGCTGACGGCGAATTTCAGCGCCTCGTCGTCGTCAAAGGCCGTGAAAATAATCTTTCCCGGAAAAAAACCGTCCCCCTCGGGCAGGGAGCGAAAAAGCCCAAGGCCGTCCAACTCGGGCATCCTCATGTCCGAAATGACGACCTCCGGGTGGAACTCGCCGGCGAGCGCGAGAGCCTCCCGGCCGTTGTTTGCGGTCGACACGTCGTGCCCGTCGTTTTTCAATTTTGCCGCGAAGCCGCGGCGAATCCGCTCGTCGTCGTCGGCCAGAAGTATCCTTGCCATTAACGACCCTCCCGACGCGCGCCGTCTTCCTTATTAAACAATTTGTCCCCGATGTTGCGGACCCTTTTCATGTCCGTTCCCATGTTTTGAGGGGTCGCGCGGAACGGTGACCACAAAACGCGCGAACTTATCCGGCTCGCTCTCCACGGTGATGCTTCCGCCGCACGCGTCCAATTCGCGGCGGACCATCCAAAGTCCCAGTCCGGTGCCCTCGCCGATTTTTTTGGTCGTGAAGTCCGGCTCGAAAATGTACGGGATGTTCTCCGGCGGGATGCCCGGCCCGGAATCCTCCACCGTGACGACGACGTGGGACTCCCCGCCGCGCGTTCCAAGATAGAGCCTGCCCGTCCCGTTCATGGCGGCCAAGGCGTTGGAGATTAGGTTTATGAACACGCGGGACAGGTTGCCGCTGGTCGAGACTACGGCGTTTGGCGAAAAGTCCCGCCTGATTTCCACGTTTCCCGACTTGTGGGCGAACAGCGACAGGGCGTCCTCGATTTCCCGGTTGACGTCCGTGGGGACGGGGGCGTCGTTCGGCTTGCCGCGGTATATTCTCATCATCGTCCGGATTATCTGCAGGGCGTTCCGAACGTACCCGCGGGCCTCGGCCGCCCCGGCCTCTGAAAGGGCGAGGTCCGCCGCGACCAGCGGTTGCCGGACTTCGTGCGCAATGGAGGCGGCGATTCGGCTAATCGCGGAAAGTTGCCGCGCCTCGGAGAGCTCCGCCTCGGCGCGGCGCAATTTTCTCTCCACCTCCGCCTCCGCCTCCGCGTTTCGGACGGCCCGCTCGATTTTTATGACGAGAATCTCCATGTCGAGCGGTTTCTGGACGAAGTCGCTCCCGCCGGATTTCATGAACTCCACGGCAAGGTGCAACGAGCCGTGGGCGGTGGCCATGATGACCGGCGGCGGGTTGGCGAACCTCTTTTTTATCTGCGCGAAGGTCTCCATGCCGTCCATCTCCGGCATCGCCTGGTCAAGTATCAACAGGTCCATCCTTTCGGTCGCCAACAGCTCGAGCGCCTTCGCTCCGCTTTCGGCAAGCGCGACCTCGTAGTTCAATTTTTTGAAATGACGGCCGTACATGCGGAGTATGCCCGGTTCGTCGTCAATAGCCATAATCTTCATGGGATCCTCCCGTTCGCCTCGATGTTTCTCCTGCGGAGCGAGTCCGCCTCCGCCGCAAGCCTTCGCGCCGATTCCAGAAGGGCGCCGACGTCCCGCGCCCGCGCGGCGGCCGCGATTCTTTCTGCAAGCGCGGAAATTTCCTCCTCTCCGACCCTCCTTGAACGCATTGAAAGCGCGTCCCCCTTTGCGGCGGCCAAACCGAAATCGTCCGCGGCCGTGGCGGTCACGACCGCCCTCGCCGTTTCCTCCGCCACGTCCGGCAGGGAAAACACCTCCGTCCGTAGCTCTTTGACCGGCGGCCGGCCTTCTTCAAGGAACTTCGCTATCCTCCGTGTGAAATCGCCCACTATCGGCTTCGACAGGAAATAATCACAACCGGCGGTGATGGCGTTGTTCGAATCCGACGTTCGCGCCGACGCCGTAAACGCCACGATTATTCCGCCGTATCCGTTGGCGCGCATTGACCTCGCCGCCTCGTAGCCGTTCATCCCCGGCATGTGCATGTCCAGCAAAACGAGGTCGGGGCCCAGATCGAGGGTCTTCTGTAGCCCGTCATTTCCGTCTTCGGCCTCGTGAAGGTCGTACCCGCCGCGGCGCAAAAGACGTATTATCATGACGCGCAAGTCGCGCTGGTCGTCAACTATCAGGATTTTGGCGGCCATGTGTGCGCCTCGGAATCGTCGGTTGCATTGATAACGGCCGGTTTGTCCGCCTCCGCCGTTTGTCGCCCGGCGTTTAACGGCAGTCGAACGGTGAAGGCGGACCCCTGGCCGACCACGCTGGTCACCGATACGGAGCCGCCGTGCAGTTCGGCCAGCCGTCGCGTTATGGCGAGCCCAAGGCCCGTGCCGCCCGACTTTCGGGTGGACGAGGAGTCCACCTGTCGAAACGCCTCGAAGATGGCCGAACAATGTTCCGCTTTTATCCCGCAACCCGTGTCGCGGACCACTATCTCCGCCCATTCCCCGTCGCGCCGCACCGACACCGTTATCGAGCCTTGGTCCGTGAATTTGACGGCGTTGCCGACAAGGTTTAGCAGTATTTGGTTCAACCTCACGGGGTCGGCCGGAGCAACAACGTCGTCGAGTATTTCCGCCTTGAACTCCAGCGATTTGTTTTTGTTTTTCGCAAAGCCCCGGCCCGCCTGCAACACCTCCTCGACGAACGCCGTCAGGCCCACCATCTCCGGTTGCAGGTCCATCTTTCCCGCCTCGATTTTCGAGAGGTCCAGCAGGTCGTTTATCAAGACGAGAAGGTGCTTTCCCGACCGCTCGATGTCGCGGGCGATTTCGGCGGTTTCGGCCGCGGCGGGCATGTCTCGCTCGTCGCATATCAGGGGAAGGTTCCCCAGGATTACCGTCAGGGGGGTTCGAAGCTCGTGGGAAATGGTGTTTAGGAAACCCGTCTTCAGGCGGTTGGCCTCCTCCGCCCTCTCGCGGTCGGTCTCGGCCTCCTTTCGCAGGTTTTCGGAGACTTCCAGCGTTTCCGCAAGCTCCTCCGTCAGAAGGCTCAACGCCGCCGCGACCTTCTTCCTGTCGGTGACGTCCTGCGCGACTCCAACGTAGCGGTACAGCTTTCCATTCTCGTCCCGGACCGGAAAACCCCTTTCCCAAATCCATTTGATACGGCCGTCCTTCATCACGATGCGATACTCGTGGTCGAACCCCACGCCGTTGTTCTGTTTCAACTGGTCCGGGGTTATTTTGCCGACGTCCTCGGGGTGGACGGATTCCAGGAAGCTTCCGGGGTCTTCGTACAGGCTCTGACACGACCGCTCCCACACCCGTTCATAGGCGGGGCTGACGTAGAGAATGCGGGTGAACGGCACGTCGGTCGACCAGAAAACCTCCGTCATGGTGTCGGTGATGAGGCGGAGTTTCGCCACGTTTTCGCGCAGTTCGTTTTCGGCGGACTTTAACGCCGTGAGGTCCGTGATTGTTCCTACGTACCCCTTTGCCTGGCCAAGTAGAATTTCGCTTATCGCCAGATGTATCGGGAAGGTAGTGCCGTCCTTTTTTTTGCCGACCGCCTCCAATCCGACTCCAATAATCTTATTCTCGCCCGTCTCGCGGTGGCGTCGTAGATAACCGTCGTGCATGGAATGGTCCGGTTCAGGCATGAGCGCCTTCACGTTGTGGCCTATCACCTCTCCGGCGGCCCAGCCGAACATCCTTTCGGCGCCGTGGTTGAAGGTGTCTATGATCCCGTTTTCGTAGATGGTTATGATTCCGTTGGCCGTCGTTTCCATGATCGCGCGGGTCTTCCCCTCGCTGGCCCGCAACGCCAGTTCCGCCGCCTTGCGCTCGGTTATGTCGCGCAAAGAGCCCTCTATCGCCGTTGGTTTTTGGTTCCCGTCAAAAACCAGATGGCAGTTCACGGACACCGGGACCGTCGTCCCGTCCTTGCGCCTAAGGGTCACCTCATAGTCGGCGACCTCGCCGTCCCGCCCCAATACGGCGAGCAACCCGGAGCGTTCGGCGGGATTCGGGCACACTAACGTGACCGGCAAGCCCATCAGCTCCTCCCTTCGATATTGGGAATAGCGAAAAATCGAGGGGCTGATTTCCGTCAGACGCCCCTCCATGTCCGTGCGGTAAAACACGTCCTGCACGTTTTCGAAAATCGTGCGATATTTTTCCAGGGTGGCGCACATGGCGTCTTTTTGTTCGGTGACGTCCCTCGCAATTCCGGTTAACTTGCGCGCTCCGTCGAACGTCATTTCGCCGATTGATAGATATATCCAGAAGTCGGTCCCGTCCTTGCGTCTTGCACGCAGGACGCCCCCCACGCCCGCCGCTATAGTTCCGTCGTCTTTTATGCGGGGCGTCGGGAGGCCGTCGTTTCCGGGTTCGACAAGACTGGGGGAGAGCGTCCTTATGTCCATCCCCATGGCCTCCTCCGATGAATACCCGAACATCCGGGAAGCCGCCGGATTGAACGACTCCACGATTCCCCGGTCGTCCATAATAAAAATCGCGTCCAAGGCGGTTTCAATCACAGCCCGGTGCAGTGATTCGCTTGAGCCAAGGTAGCCTTTGCGCTTCGCCGCCGCAATTCCGGGCCTGGATATTGCGCCGCCGATTCCTTTTTTCTCCTTCATATCCCCGACCTCAAACCTCCTCAACATTCGCAGAGCGATCCGATTGCCCTGCTCCGCAAGACAATTAACGGACAAGTGCCACGCTAGTTTAAAAAATGGCCTCCCGGCCCGGGGGGGGGAACCGGGAGGCGGAAAAAAGAGGGGGTGTGGAGGGAAACAAAAAGCGTCCGGTCTGCCGGGCGCATTTTCACCCCCCACGTCATATTGTTCCTCCCTCACGTTGTAATTCTTGCGCCGTTGGTTTTGCCGCAAGTCAAACCGCACGTCGGCCTTGCCGAAAATGAACGACGCAAGGCTAATACCCCACGGTCGGCAATCATATGTGTAGCAACCCTCGTGCCACGGTGGAATTTGTGGGAATTCCTTTGATAATAGTGGCGACCGACCGCTTATCGTTTTCCGATTTTTGCGAAATCGCCAATACAAACGGTTGACTCGGGTTGATTTGTAAATCAAATGAACGGGTTGAGACTTTTGCGGTTTCGCAAAAAACGCCTAGTGGAATTGCGAACCGCGGCAAAAGGGCGTTGTCGGGGGTTGATATGGCGGCATGGACAAGGCCCTCAAGGACCGTGAAAAACGGGTAGTGGGTCAATTTCAATTTTTTTTATTGTTCCGCATCCGGATGTCTTGGTGGCAACGGAAAAAAGCGGACACTTTAGTGTTCCGTCTTTTTCACACCCCGCATTTCAAGGAAATGCGAGTGTAATTCAGCCTGTTGTTGCGCCCTTTCGGGCGCGGAATGGTAGCACGGGCTGAAGCGGGTGCTACCGAGCATGCCGCCACCATTTAAGCTGACCCACTGCCGTATGGCGACGAGCCGCACACTTGCGCCGAACCTTATGACGCTTGTCCGGACGTCGGCGTGGGCATCCCGTATTTTTTGAGTTTTCGGTAAAGAGTGGCCCTGTTTATCCCCAGTAGCTCCGCCGCCATCCGGGTGTTCCCGACGGAAATCTTCAGGACTTCGCCTATCCGTCTCCTCTCGGCGGCGGCCACGTCTTCGTCCAAGGTTCTACTCGGAGAAAGTATTCGGCTCGTTGTTGGGGCGACCTTTTTTGCCAATTCCGGAAAGTGGGACGTGTTCAGCGGCCCCCCCTTTGCCAGGGCCACCGCGACTGCGACCATGTTCTCCAACTGCCGCACGTTCCCCGGCCAGTCGTAGTCCGTCATCGCGTCGAGCACGGCCGGATGGACCCCCGGGTCGTTTACCGCCGGGTTGTTTGAGAGGAAGTGGCCGACCAGGAGGGGGATGTCCTCCGTCCGCTCGCGCAAAGGGGGAATCCTTATCTCAAACCCCTTGAGTCGGTAGAAAAAATCGAGGCGGAACCGGCCGTCACCGACGTCCTTGGTCAGTTCGTGGTGGGTGGCGGTCACAAAACGGACGTCGGATGTCTGGATGCGCGTGTCCCCCACGGGATAAAAGTCCCTCGTCTCCATAACCCTTAGAAGCTTCATCTGTGCCTCCCGTCCCAAATCCCCTATTTCGTCCAAAAAAAGGGTGCCGCCGTCCGCCTCCCTCATCAGCCCGGGCCGGTCCGAGTCCGCGCCGGTGAACGCCCCCTTGCGGTACCCGAACAGCTCGGCGTTGAAAAGGGCGTTGTCTATGGCCGCGCAGTTGACCGCGACGAACCGTTTTTTCGAGCGCGGGCTGAGGTTGTGCACTAATCGGGCGAACTTTTCCTTGCCGACTCCGGACTCGCCCGTGATAAGCACGTTTAGGTTGGCCGAGGCCGCGTACTCCGCCGCCCTCAGGGAGGAAAGCAGGGCCGCGCTGTCGCCGACGATTCCGTGCCTCGTCCACCAATCCGGCATCGAGGTCTGCGGACCGCCGTTGTTGATTTTCGTCAGGCAGAGCGCGATTTTACCAAGCAATACGTCCGGGTCGGCCGGTTTGACGAGATAATCGCAGGCGCGAAGGCTCATGGCGTATTTGTACCATTCTACGTCGTTGACGGCGGAGACCACGATCACGCAGACGTCGTTCCCCTCGCTCCTTAGCCTTTCAAGCAGTTCGACTCCATGCAACGACACGTCGAGGACTACGACGTCCGGCTTTTCGTCGGATAGGCGGGCGCGCGCCTCGTGGGCCGTGGAGGCGGCGACCGCCTTGTGTCCGGCCCCCTTTATCAAGGCGGTCATCGCGTCCCTTGACGGCTCGTCGTCGTCCACCACGAGGACTTTTCCCTGCATTTTCGCTTGCAATTTGCTCATGGCTGAAAAAACGTCCTCTCCCACGTTCATTGACAAATAGACACGGTTATACTCGGAGGTAAGTATATCAAGGATAAAAAATGGTGACAAGTCATTTTTCATCGCGGCACCGGCGTGCTGGTTTCGTTAAACATGCCTGTCGGGTTAAAATGGGCCCATGCACGAAATGTCCATTGCACTTTCAATGATGGAGCTGGTTTCAGAGAACGCCCGCATGAACAACGCGAAGAAAATATCAAGGATAAACGTCGTGGTCGGCAACCGTTCCGGCGTGTCGGCGGATTCCCTGCGCTTTTGTTTTGACGCGCTAAAGGAGGATACGATCGCCGGACGCGCCGAACTTTTCATAGAAGAGACCACGGCCACCGCGCGATGCGCGGCCTGCGAGGCGGACGTCGACGTCGGGCCGTATGAATTCGCCTGCCCCGTTTGCGGCGGCCCCGTGGCCGCAAAAGGCGGGGAGGAGCTTTCGGTCAGGAGCATAGAGATAGAATGACAACGACGATAACGGTGGACAAACGGATACTGGAGAAGAACGAGGTCGCCGCCGCGCGACTAAGGCGGCTGTTCGCGGACAAGAGGGTCACGGTCGTAAACATCATGAGCTCGCCCGGGGCGGGGAAGACGACCCTTCTGGAAAAAACGGTGAGAAAAATGTCCGCCGTAAGAAAAACGGGCGTGATAGAGGGGGACATAGCGACCGACGGGGACGCGCGGCGCATCGAGGCGGCCGGGGCCTCCTGGGTAGTGCAGATCAACACCGGCGGCGTGTGCCACCTTGACGCCGCGATGGTCGAGAAGGCGGTGGCGCTGATGCCGGACGGGATAAGCCTCCTTA
>JACQBU010000119.1 GCA_016194375.1 Nitrospinota bacterium | reverse complement strand
GCCGGGACGAGATTGGTAGGTGCGGCTTCAGCCGCACCGGTGCGACTAAAGTCGCACCTACCGCGCCGATGGAGCGAACAGGACGAGAAGCGAAGGCGGAGACGACCGTGGCCGGGGCGGTTTGCCGCAGTCGTCTTCGGCCCGCAACCCTCGCCCCCCGCATGGGGGGTTTTGCCAATTCCGCCCCTCCTTTGTCCGTGTTGCGTCCGGAGGACGCAAGCAACATAACCTTTGCCGCTAACGCGGCAAACGCAGACAGGAGTGTCCGCGCCACCATAGTCTGAATCCCCGTTCCCCGTGTTCACGAGGACAAGCTTCACGGGGATGACAAGCGAGGGGGAGGAGACGAGGTCTTAATGGGGGCGTCCCGCTAGCCGATTTTTAACCTGTATTCGTCGAGGCATTTCTGGGAGCAGAAATAGACCGTCCCGCCGCGAAAATTCCCGGAAACGGAATGCGACGTGGAAACGTAGGAGCCGCAATTGGGATCCTGCGCCATCTCCTCGACGTTCCGCGAGCCCTTGTCGCGGGCCGGGGCGGCGCCCCCGGCGTTTCTCACGGCCCGGCGCACCTGTAGAAAAAACCCGAAAATTCTGAACAGAACCTTTAACATCGTCCACCCCGCGAAAAGGAGCAGGGCGAGAAGCAGAAACCTAAAAAAGCCGAATATCATCCGCTAAGTCCGCAAAGCATCCGGGGCGAACCGGGCTACCCTTTTACGTTCGTTTCCACGTAATCGCACATCACGTGGCCTATTAAAATGTGCGCCTCCTGTATGCGCGGGGTGTCCTTCGTCGGAACGGCCACCAACACGTCCGACACGGACTTTAACGCCGCGTCCTCGTTCGAACCGGTTAACCCCGCCGTTTTCATCCCCATCTCCCGCGCCTTCCGCATGGCCTTTAGGACGTTGGGGGAATTGCCGCTTGTCGAAATTCCGATTAGAAGGTCCCCCTTCCTTCCCAGCCCCTCGACCTGCCTGGAAAAGATGTTTTCAAAACCATAGTCGTTCCCCAGCGCGGTGAGGACTGAGGTGTCCACCGTCAGCGCCAGGGCGCCCATCGAAGGGCGCTCCTTTTTAAACCTGCCGACAAGCTCGGCGGCGATGTGTTGGGCGTCGGCGGCGCTTCCGCCGTTGCCGCATAAAAGTATTTTGTTGCCGGACGAAATTGTTTCGGCGACCATTTTGCACATAACCCCAATGGATTCAAGACATTGGGGGGAGTCAACAACCCGTTGAATTGTTGCGAGATGTGAATAGATAGATTTTTTTATTTGGTTCATTTTCTTGAATTATATACATAAACGGCCGACATATGACAAAAATCCAAGCATTGCGGCAAACTCGATGTTATAATTTAGCTGAGAAGAGAGGAAAAGATTATAAAGAAATAACGGATAACAAAAAAACAATGGCCGCCTTGATTTTAAGGAACCACCAAGCCTCCTTAAACCCACTTACCTCCCTACAAGGCGGCCATTTTTAACACCACATAATGGTGCTTCCCCGGCTTATCCAGAAGCGGTTGGAATTCGTTGGGCCTCCGCGGAAACGGAAACGCGTTAAATATGATGGCCGGAAGCCCCGCCGACCCGGAAGAGGGGTATCTTAGGTTCGCAGGCGTTGCATTCCCCTTACATTTACAAACCATCGTGCCATGGCCGAGCATGAACGCCCTCCCAACACCCCGCGACATTTCACCCTCTTAAAGACGCTCTTGCACCCACCCGCGCCTACTTTTTAGGCAAGATTTTCAGGAAATGCCCGTTAATTAGGCGTCGGCGCGATAAGAAATTTCTTAATACGTTGAATTTTATTGTTTTCGCCCTTGGCATCATTCTTGTAATTGTGTTCCTAGGTTCGTCAAAGGCGTGTTGAGCAACCGGCATTTTTTTTGGAGGTAAAGATGATTAATTCCTGCGATGTCATGAGCGTTATGAAAGTCGTATACGTCCTTTACTTCACGGTGGTCGTGTCCATGTTCGGAATGTACGCGTGGTCGATCACCAGGCAGGGAAAGGTTCAAACTAAAATAAAAATTCCGTTTTACGGGTGGGTGGGCCTGCTCGTGTTCGTCGGCGTGGGCCTGCATGTTTTCACGTTCAACGCGTTGCCGTGGGTGAAGTGGGATTTGGCGCGGTCCAAAATAAGGCCGGACAAGGAATACAGCATCGTGGCGACGAACCACACCTTCCGGATTCCGCGGGAGGGGCTCGTCGTCCGCGAGGGGCAGATGGTTCGGTTCAACGTGGAGTCGCGCGATTACACCTATGGATTCGGGCTCTTCAGGGCCGACGGCTCCATGGTCTTCCAGATGCAGGTGGTTCCGGGCGCCTCGAACGACATCGTCTGGAAGTTTGACAAGGCGGGCGCCTACACCATACGGTCGACGGAGTATTCCGGGCCGCAGGGCGTGGGAATGGTGTACCGCGACGCCGTGTCCGTGGCGCCCGTGGCGGCCTTGGCGCAGGCAAAGGCCGATATTTGAAACAAAACGGCAAAAAAGTTTTTCAAGGGAGAATTATGTTGGAAGCAGGCAGTTTGAATCCGTTGCAGAAGGTCTCGCTTCGCTTTGCGGTCGTGTCGCTCCTTTTTTACGGGTTGTGCATCGTCGAGGGGATGATAATGCGCGGCCAGCAGATTAATTACAGCCTTCTGGGCCCCGAGCATTACTTCGCCATCATGGGGGCGCACCCGATGGTCGGAATATTCGGAAGCAGTTTCATGCTCGCGTTCGGCGCGTTCTATTATCTCGTGCCGACTCTTTTAAACAAGACCATTTACAGCCAGAAGCTGGCCGAACTGACCTGGATTCTTATGACGATAGGCGTGGCGATGGTCTGGCTGAGCGGGTTCCTTTTCCGATACGCCGCCCTTTACACCAACTACTGGCCCCTTCCCGTTTCGGGACAGTTTTCCCCCTACGCGCTGATTTCGTTTGCCGCGGGGGACATCATAATAATGGCCGGCGTGTTCATATTCTGCTACAACCTGTTCGCGACGGTTTTTCACCAGAGGGGCGAAAAAAGACCGATGGCGCCGCTGTTGGCCTCCGCGCTGGGAATAGACGGCTTCGTGAATATTTACCGGAAATTGAGGGGGCGCGAGACCAAGGAGCCGCTTATGCCGCTACCCATCGTGGCGATATTTCGCGGGACGATCGACACGATACTCGACGCGGCGGTGTTGGGCGGGATTTCGGTCATATTCCTATACCATGCCGCGACCACGCTCATGGGCGCTCCGGCGTCGGCCGGCTGGTTTGACGCGCTGATCTACAAAAACATCTACTGGTGGGGGCTGGACCTCATAGCGGACGGGCTCGTGCTCATATACGTGGCGGGGACATGGTATCTGCTTGCCACCGTCATCACGGGGAAAAGACTTTATATGGAAAATGTGGCCCGAGCCGCCCTGCTGGTGGAGCTTGTCGTTTCATGGAACGTGTGGAGCCATCACCTGCTCGCGGACCAGGGGCAACCCAACGTCCTGAAAATTGTTTCGGGAGAAGTGGTGACGGCGTTCGAGCTCGTGACGTCGGGGATTGCGGTGTTCGTGACGCTTGTGACCATCTGGCGCGCCCGTCCGCTCCAGATGACGCCCCAGCTGAAGTTCCTGCTGGGCGGGATATTCGGATTTTCCATGGGCGTTCCCGCGGGAATCATACAAGCCGATTTGGGCATGAACCGGATTTTGCACAACACCCAATGGGTCATCGGAGCTCATGCCCACATGCAGTTGCTCGTCGGGTTGGGAATGACGCTTTACGCGGCCTTGTACGCGCTGTTTCCGATGTTGACCAACAACGTCCCGCTAAAAAGCCGATTTTTAACCAGTTTCCACTTCTGGGCGCATCTCGTGGGGAGCGTGGGAATGTCGGTTTCGATGGGCTTCGCCGGGATGGACGGCATGTTGAGGAGGACCATGTACGAAGGAGTAACGCCGTTCAGGCCGCTCATGGTGTCTGCCGCCGTCTTCGGTTGTTTAATCGTATTGGCTTACGCCGCCATGATGTACAACGTCATCTCCTCGATAGGACTAAAGGGACTTTTGGAAATATTTGTCAAATTGCCGGGAAAAGCGAAACTGGAAAGTTTGCCGGAACCGGCGTGACGCAAGGGCGGGGCCGTCCCCTCCGGCCCCGGCCCCTTTGCCGAAGACGCGGGGGCCGAACCGCCTAATCCTGCCTGCGCGGGAGGAGGGTCGCGGGCGGACACGGCGTCCCGTCGGAGTTTGCCCGCGTGAAAACCGGGGCGCGTGACCATGGGTAAGCTCCGAATAAG
>JACQBU010000123.1 GCA_016194375.1 Nitrospinota bacterium | reverse complement strand
CCATCCCAGCGGCTGGTCCCCGAAAAACAGCCGGTGGAAGTCGGTGCTCACCTGGCTCATCGGGTCGTCGTGGTGCATCCTTATCTCCTCGATGATCACGTCCCTTTCCCGCGTTATCTCCTCCGGCGCGAACTTCGCCCTCAACAGCATGTCCGAAAGGACGTCGTACGCTATCTCCTTCCGGTGGGACGTTATCTTGACGAAGTAGCCGACCACCTCCTCGCTCGTGAACGCGTTGAAGCTTCCGCCCGCGCCGTCGATGGCCCCGGCCACCGCCATGGTGTCCGGGTACCGCTCCGCCCCCTTGAAGAACATGTGCTCCATGAAGTGGGAGATGCCGTTGTGCTGGCGCGACTCGAACCTGCTTCCCACGCGCACGAGTATCAGCAGGGTCAGCGAGCGGACGGCCGGAATCGGGACGGTTATGCACCTCGCCCCGGAAGGCATGCGGGTAAGCACGTGTTGAAATCTTCCCATCCGCAAATTATACGGGATAAAATGGAAAAGCATGAACAATTGGTCGGTCTATTTGTTGAGGTGTGCCGACGGCTCCCTTTATTGCGGCGTCACGAACGACCTAAAAAAAAGGTTGAAAACGCACAACGCGGGGAAGGCCAGCAAGTTCACGCGCGGGCGGTTGCCGGTGAAACTGGCGGCGGTGAGCGGGGGGCTGAGCAAAAGCGAGGCGATGCGGCACGAATACAGGATAAAGCGGCTTCCCAAATCCGAAAAACGGAGGGCCGTGAGGTCCGCCTAGCCCGGCGCGAAAAAAAACTTCCCCACGTTTTCCGAACCCGTTCCCGCGCCGCCGGTCGTGGAGCCAAACTTCACCGACAAACCCGGGTCGAAATGCGTCCCCTTCCCAAACGACTTCGACGTGACGGCGGTCTCGGGCGGGATTCCCGGCTTGCACACGCGCCTTTAAACCGGCGCGCGTCGCGCGCGTCCGCCGCCTGCGAGCTCAACCAGGCGGCGGACTCCAATATTTTACGGTGTAGTAGACGGCCCAAATGACCAGGGCGATTACGACCCCCCACAGCCAGAGGGGAACGTAACCGTGTTTTTCCCGTATGCCGGAATCCTTGTAGAAAGTTTCCCGATCCTTATCCGTCCCTTCGCCCTCCTGGCGCGGTTCCTCTTTTCCGGGTTCCAATTTCATGGATTTCCTCCTTTTGCCGACGGCGCCGCGCCCTGGACGACCGAGGCGTCAATCCGTCCTTGTTCCGCGGCCGGCGAGATGTTCTGCCACAGCCGCATGCGCGCCTTCGAGGCGTCGACCGGCGCGAGGCCACGGTGTTCCAGCTCCTTCATGTGCGCCTCTATCCTGATGGACTGGACGAAGTGCGCCACGTCCCAGACATCCTGTGGGGCGAGGGTTTCGGCAAAGACTGGCATAGGCGTGCCGCCGACGCCGTTCATGGCCGTCTTAAATATATGCGGACCGTCATGCCCCAGCTTGACGCCCCCGACGACGCCCGCCGGAAGCGTGAAATCGGCCGGACGAACATGGAAACCCCATTTGTCGGTGAGGTCGTCGGCGGCGGGGCCGTCCCCCCGCCCCGTGTCGCCGTGGCACATGGCGCAGTTGTCCGTGAATACCTGGCCTCCGTGGCGGAGCGAATTCTCGCTGACCGCCGGTTCGGGGGTTACGGCAATCGGTTCCGCCGCCGTCCGGCCCTTCCAAGCCTTGGAGAAGGTCTTGACGTATTTGACGACGGCGACGCGCTGTTGGGAGGACAAGACGTACCACGGAGGCATGGGGGTGCCCCACAGGCCGTGGGTTATGGTGACGTAAAGGTCCTGGTCGGTGGGAAGCGCGTCGGCTCCGGGCGTGGAGTGAAACTTGAACACGCCGGACGTGAAATCGCGCGGCTTGACGTCGAGGAACGGGGCGGACTGCCCCTTGCCGTCCCCCTTGGCGCCGTGGCATCCGGCGCAACGGCGCGCGTAGACCTTCGATCCCAGTGCAAGCTGTTCCGCCGAATCGGCCTGCGACGTCATAGAGGCTTCGCCCGCAACCAGGCTGGTCGGGGCGAACCCCTCGCGCCAGTCGCCTATGTTCGTGCCCAGCTTCTGGATGTAGGCGACGACCTCCTTACCCTCGTCGTTTAGCACCGGCGTGCCGTCCTTCCCCTTCTCAAAGAGCCAGGGGAAACGCGGCATGATGGAGTCCGGAACCACCTGGCGCGGATCCCAGTGATGGGCGACGTGCCAGCCGTCGCCGTATTTGCGACCGACGCGGTTCAGGTCCGGGCCGATTCTGCGGGTGCTTAGCATCTGCGGCTGGTCGAAGTCGTACTCGCCAAGCTGGGAAAGCGGCCCCCAGCGCATTGTCTCGCCCGCCACCGGGCGGATGTATTGCGAGTGGCAGTACCAGCATCCCTCGCGGATGTAGATATGCCGGCCGCGCTGTTCCAAAGGCGTGTAGTCGCTGGCCAGGATTGGAAGGCCGGTGGCCTCGTCGGTCACCTTGTTGGAGTTGAGTTCGACCGTGTGCGACGGGATTACGCCCTGGACCATGACGGCGGCGGCGAAGAAAATGAGGCCGGCGATAATAAAGACGGCCGACGGACGTCCGTACCAGTCCAGGGTTTCTCCGGCCGGTTTGGCCTCGAGCTGTCGGCTAAGCTCGGGGTTCGGCTCTTGGAACGGCTTGCCGTGTCGGGCGGTTTGGTAGAAGTTGACCACCATTAGCACAAAGCCGACGTCCATGGTGGCCCCCGCCAGCGTGCGTGCGAACCACCACGGCTTCATCTCGACCAGCGAGTCCACGAACTCCGCCCCGCTTTCAAGCATCGTGCCCTGGATGAACCCTTGGACGACCAGCCCCGTGAACATCAGCGTGGCGCCGGCGATGGTGAGCCAGACGTGCCAGCTGGCCAGCCTCCAGCTCCACATCTCCCTTCCTGTCACGCGCGGCCAGACGTAATACATCCCGCCCATGACTCCGATGACGAAGGTGCCGAAGACCGTCGCGTGCGAGTGACCTATGACGAAGTCGGAGAAGTGGGTAAGCTACTGCATCCTCCGGAGCGCCTCGGTGGAGCCTTGGAAACAGCCGGCCAGGTAATAAAAGGTGGAGAGGAGGATGAACTTGGCGGAGTAGTCGTCGGCCGTGTTTCCGCCGAGTATCCTGCCCCACCGCCCCTTGGCGGTTCCGAACAGGTTGGTGCACACCGCCCAGACCGGGACGATCAGCATCATGCTGGTCATGATTGACATCGTCTGGTGGGCGTACGGAATGGGGCTGAAGATGTAGTGGTGCAGGCCCACGAACGGGTAGAAAAGCGCGAGGGACCAGAAGCCGAGCAACGACAGCCGATGGCTGAACAGCGGCTCCTTGGCCGCCAGCGGCATGAAGTAATACATGACGACCAGCCCCGCCGGCGTTATCCAAAGGCCGACGACGTAATGGATGAACAGGCCGTGCCACATGACGTTGCTAATGCCGGACATCGGGACGTAGGGCAGGATGACGCCTCCCAGTACGAGGTTGAAGACGGTCCAAGTCAGGGACGCAAGGAGGTACCATAGCGCCACGTAGAAGCCCGGCTCCCTGCGCCTTACGAGGGTGACGACCACCTGGGCGGCCACGAGCCCAAGCACGAAAAAGCGGATGAGGCTGAACGGCCACGTGTATTCGTCCGCCTCGTAGCCGAGGTTGTAGCCGGCCAGGAACGAAATCGAGCCTGTTATCAGGAAGATGTTCCATCCGGCAAGCGCCAACCACCCCAGCCTCTCCCCCGCCATCGGCCTGCCGCAAAGCCTGGGAACGAGGTAGTAGAGCAACCCCAGAAGCGGCGTGGAAAAGGCGCCGAAGATGACTCCGTTGACGTGAACCGGGCGCATCCTGCCGAAGGTGAGCCAGGGGATTCCGCTGAGGAATTCCGGCTCGTTGAATTTTATCGAGACGAGCAGGCCGACTATCGGGAAGATGGTCAGCCAGGCCAGCGACCAGTATAGCCAGGCTTTGACTAGTTGGCGGTTGACGAGGGTTGACGTTTCATTTCCGGTGGGAGCGAGTGCGGGCATGGGTGACCTCCTCTTAGGATTGCGTAAGGCGCAAAATTTCAACCCGACATTACCGGGACGACCATGTCGGCGTTATCCACCTAAATGCCATGTTAGGCAGAATTTATGATAAGTCAAGTCAAACCGCGTTTTCCGGCGGCGGGTCGGTTTAAATTATCAGACATTTTCCGGAGCGAAACGGGGCGGATTTCAACAATACAACGCGGATGATTTTACATGTCGGACGTTTCCCGAGCGGCCAGTGTTCGCAATACTCGCGATTGTTTTCCGTTTGCGCCAACCGGCGAAATCTGCGGATTTTCCTGCCGGAGGCGCCCGTGGTTTTTCCCACAAAAGCGGGTTATCATCCCACAATGAGAAAAGTGGAGATATTCACCGACGGCAGTTGCCTGGGCAACCCCGGCCCGGGGGGCTGGGGCTCGATTATAAGGACCGGAGAATGCGACGTGGAGCTTACGGGCGGGAAGGCGCACACCACCAACAACGAGATGGAGCTTTCCGGCGCGGTCGAGGCGCTTAAATCGCTCAAGGCGCCGTGCGAGGTGGTGGTCACCACGGACTCGCAGTACGTTGTGTACGGCATGCAGAAATGGATGGCGGGGTGGGTGAGGAACGGCTGGAAGACGGCCTCCAAACAGCCGGTGAAAAACCGCCCTTTCTGGGAGGAGCTTAACAAGCTCTCGGAGATTCATAAGATCAAGTGGGAGTGGATACGCGGCCACGACGGGCACGCCGAAAACGAGAGGTGCGACGTGCTGGCCGTGGAGGCGGCCAACCACTTCGCCGGCCGCGGGGCCTAGGCCGGGCGGGAATTGACTATTATTGTCGGGGCGCACGGGGTTATACTCATGGCCTGAGGTCCGGCGGATTCCTAACTCTTTTTTGGGAGGCCTGGAGATGGGGAAGAGTCATGGGACAATCCCATTAATCGTTCTCGTTGCATTTATGTCCATCATATTTGCGCCGGGGAAAGGAGAGGCCGTTCCCTCCTTTGCGCGCCAGGTCGGCGTCTCGTGTTTTGCCTGTCATTATCAACACATGCTAAAACTTAATTCTTTCGGCCGCGATTTCAAGCTGGGCGGGTACACGCGGATAGTCCAAGAGACGATGGAGGACGAAGGATTTTCCTTCCCCTCGTTGTCAAACATCAGTTTGATAACCCATCTCCGTTATTTGCAGGACAACAATGAACAGTCCGCCTCTCCCAACCAGGTCGGCGCGGAGCGCGGTTCAATCCAAATCCCGAGCGATGCGGTCTTGTGGATTGCGGGACGTCTGGGCGAGCACTTTGGCTTTGGCGCCGAGCTCCCCGGCCCGATAAAATCCCCCAAGATCATCTATTCCAGGGATTTTGGGGGAATACAGGGAGGCGTCGTCGTCGCCGCCACCGACGCAATGGGCGCGGCCTACGGCATGGAACTGTTCAACACCGGCGCCGTGGAAAACCATCGTGAATGGGACAACAACACGGCGACCTACGTGCAACAGGCTTTGGGCGGGCCGGCCGTCGGGCAAAATACGGGCGTCAATCTTTTCGCCGGCGGCAGTCGGTTTTTCGCCAACGTCGGCCTATTCGCCCCCGCCTCGATTACCGCCGCGCCCGGAGACAACGGGCAGGCGTTTTGCGGCAACGGCGTCGCGTGCGGGACGGGCGGCGCCGATTCAGGAACCTCCGCCGCCGCCCTGGGGCTGTCCCTGGGCAACCCCGGCGTATGGGGCGGGACGAACCTGGACACGGGGCTCAATCTCTCCCTCTACTACCGCCTGGCCCTTACCCCAAAAATTACGGACGGGGCCGACTTTATGGTCGGCATTCAGGGTACGTCCGGCTCCACCAAAGGCACGTTCGGGCTGGTAAACGCGGCGGGCGCTCCCGTGGAGTCCACGTATAACACCAACACCCTGGCCTTTGACGCCCAGGCGCAGGCCGACGTGGCGGGTATGAGCCTGGAAGTGACCGCGGCTTACCAGACAAACGCCTCGACCGCCCTCAATTTGAACGGCGCGGCGGACGTCGCACACGCCACGCGCCTGACGGCGGCCGCACCCGGCTATACCAACGGAGGCAACGGTTTCGACGTCAACGCCTCGCTCGGGATAAACAAGTCAATCGGGGTGCGGGCGGCGTACCTCAATTACACCGTCACAAAGGGAAGGACCAACGACGGCACAAATTTTCAGGACAAGAGCCTTAACGCGGTTACGGTCGGCGCATGGTACAACGTCTTGCAAAACGCCAATTTTGAACTTTCGTACACCGCGTGGGGAGGCGACCTGACCAATGGCACGAACGGCAACACGAACGACGCGGCGAACCAATTGGTTCTTCATCTGATAATCGGCATTTGATCGGACGCGATTAGCGCCGCCGCCTGGGAATGTCCTTCGCCAAAATAGAAGAAACGGGAGGATAAACGGTTCCGGGCCGGGCGTCTTAAATCGCGTCCAGTATGGCTCCGGGCACCTTGTCAAGCGGGACGATTTTATCCACCGCCCCCAGCTTTATCGCCTCCTTGGGCATTCCGAAAACGACGCAACTTTCCTCGTCCTGCGCGATGTTGAACGCCCCCGCCTTCTTCATCTCCAACATGCCGGTCGATCCGTCGTTCCCCATTCCGGTTAGCATCACGCCTATCGCGTTTGCCCCGCCGAATTTCGCGACGGACTGGAAAAGGACCTCGACCGAGGGCCGGTGCCGCATTACAAGCGGCCCCTGCTTTACGTCGACGTAGTATTTGGCGCCGCTACGCCTTAGGGACATGTGCGAGTTGCCCGGGGCTATCAGCGCGCGTCCGGGGATGACGGAGTCTCCGTCCCTCGCCTCGGCGACCTGCATCGCGCAAAGGGCGTTCAGCCTTTCCGAAAACGCCCTTGTGAACCCCTCGGGCATGTGCTGGACTATTAGGGCGCCGGGCGAGTCCGCCGGCATTTGGACCAGGACCTCCTTGAGCGCCTCGGTTCCCCCCGTCGAGGCGCCTATCGCCAACAGCTTGTCGGTGGTCCTTATCATGGCCGACGTCGGCTTTGTCACCGGTTTGTAGGAGGCCGACAAGCGCAACTTAGCCATGTACAACGCCATGTTCGCCCCGGCCGCCGCCTTCACCTTGTCCACAACCTCCGTTTCTATCTCCCGCACGCCGACGCGCTGGTCAATTTGGGGTTTTGCGACTATCTCCACCGCTCCTGCGTCCATCGCGGCGAGCGTCGTTGCGGCGCCCGACTGGGTGAGCGCGCTCACCATGACCACGGGCATCGGTTTTGCCGCCATGAGCTTCCTAAGGAACGTGATTCCGTCCATTCGAGGCATTTCGACGTCCAGCGTGATGACGTCGGGACGGAGTTGCACTATTTTTTCGCGCGCGACGTATGAATCCTGGGCGGCGCCGACGACCTCTATCTCCGGGTCCTTCCCCAGCGCATCCGAAAGGATGGTCCGCACGACGGCGGAATCGTCAACAATCAGCACCCGTATTTTAGCCATGGCTTAATAATATTTCTCGGTCGGGTCGCAAAAATCACTCACGTCGAGAAGGATTAGGTTCTTGCCTACCGCCCTGCCCACCCCTCGAATGAACTTGCCTTGCGGGCCGCCCATAGAGCCCGTTCCCTCGGCTATCTGGTTCTCCTCCAGCGTCACGACGTCCCGGACCCTGTCCACAAGCATGCCGGTTATGGCGTGTTCGTTCTCCACGATTATGATGTTTTCCGCATTGGCCCCGTCGGCGCCCATTCCGAGCTTGCACCCGGAATCTATGACGGGTATGACCATTCCGCGCAGGTTCATGATCCCGGCGACGAATTTCTTGGCTTTCGGCACGCGCGTGACGTGGCGCCTGAGGATGATCTCCTTGACCGAGACGATGGGGATTCCGTACTCCTCGCTTTTCAGGTCGAATGTCAGAAACGACTGCCTGCCGCCGCTTTTGGGCCGTTCGGCGGCCGGGGCTTGCGCGCCCCGCTCCGGCTCGCGGGCGTCTTCATCGACCTT
>JACQBU010000122.1 GCA_016194375.1 Nitrospinota bacterium | reverse complement strand
AATTGGGAGGCGGTGAAGGAAAGAAGCTTCTTCCCGCCGGAGGGGGCCGCATAGCTCCACTCGCTTTTATTGTCCGGTTCAAAGTCGGCCTCCACGGACAGGGAGGGGAAGGCCTCCCCCAGCTTTTTTCTCATGAAGGAGGATTGATCCAGGCCCAATATCTGCTCCGTCGCCTGGTTTGACGAGACGATTCGTCCGTCCATGTCCAGCGCCAAAAATCCGCTTCCCATGTTCGCGATGACGTTTTGGTGAAACGCCTGTAGGTTCGTGAGGTCCGAGCTTTTCGCCTGAAGCGCCATCCTGGTCTGCCTCTGGCTTCTGGAAAAGACGTCGGTGAGGAACGCCACGAGGTAGAACGCCGAGATGTGCACGAGCGTCATGAAAAACACGTACCCCGCCGGCCTTTCGTACCCCTCTCCCACGGCGATTAGCGGAGGCGGGGAGAGCAACCCGTAATGCTCGAGGTTCACCATGAGGCCGTAAAGGATGCTGGCGCCCGACGCGAGCACGTATCCGGAGCTTGGTTGCATGATAAACACGGACGAAACGATGGTCAGGATGTACAGGAACGTGAAGGGACTGCTTCCCCCCCCGGTGTAGTAGAGGATCCACGTTTCCAACAGCAGGTCCGTGGCCAGTTGCGCGTAGATGAAATAGGCGGTGTTCCCGACCCTTTGCAGAAGCCCCAGGTAGACGATCGAAATCAGGTAGGTGGCGGCTATCAGCATGAATATCGGGGCCGGGTGCAGAAGGGTTCCGAACTCGTTTTGGAAGACCACGACCGTGGCGACGAAAAACGAAACGGCGGCCACCCTGAAGGCGATGAGGGTTTTTACGACGGACGTCTCGTGGCCGGGCGGCGGGACTTGTCGGCTCTTAGCGGTTTCCACCGGATTCCGCCGGACCCCTAGGCCGCGAACGCGGCGGTTTTTTTCCCCGCCCGGCGGCGGGCGCGCGCGTGCTTAGGTGACACCCGCCCCCATCTTGAATATCGGCATGTACATCGCTATGACGACGTAGCCGACGACCACCGCGAGAAACACCATGAGCATCGGCTCCAAAAGCGAAGTGAGCGACTCCACCGCGTCGTCCACCTCCTGGTCGTAGAAGTCGGCTATCTTGTTCATCATGGTGTCGAGCGCGCCGGACTGCTCGCCGACGTCGATCATCTGCACGACCATGGGCGGGAAGACCCCCTGCTCGCGCAACGGCTCGCCCAGCCCCTTCCCCTGCTTTATGTCCTCTATCACCTCGGTGATCGCCTTCTCGATGACCTTGTTCCCCGCGGTCTTCGAGGTTATCGAAAGCCCCTCGATTATCGGGACGCCGGACGAGATGAGGGTTCCCATGGTCCTGGTGAACTTTGCCACGGAAACCTTTTGGATGAGCATCCCGACGACGGGAAGTTTGAGCAGGAAGGTGTCGGTCATCATCTTCCCCTTCTCGGTCTTGTTTATTCTTCCGAGTCCGACGTACAGGGCGATGGGAATGCCGACGAACATGTACCAACGTTGCACCAGCACGTTGCTGAGCCAGATGACGCTAAGGGTCACGGCGGGAAGCTTCATGCCCCCCATGTCGTTGAACATGGTGGCGAACTGCGGGATGATGAAAATGAGAAGGAACGCCACCACCGACACCGCCACCACCATTATCGCCACCGGATAAACCAGCGCGGACTTCACCTTTCCCTTGAGGGTCATGGCCTTTTCTATGTAGGCCGCGAGGCGGAGCAGTATCACGTCCAAAATGCCGCCGATCTCCCCGGCCTCTATCATGTTGCAAAAAAGCGAGTCAAACGTCTGCGGGTGGCGCCTGAGCGAGTCGGCGAACGTGTCGCCCTGCTCGATCCTCCCCTTGATGTCCATTATCGTCTTGTTGAACACCTTGTTGGTCCCCTGCGTGCCGAGTATGTCCAGGCACTGCACGAGGGGCAGGCCG
The DNA here is from genome assembly GCA_016194375.1 of Nitrospinota bacterium. Taxonomy (GTDB): domain Bacteria; phylum Nitrospinota_A; class UBA7883; order JACRGQ01; family JACRGQ01; genus JACQEX01. The sequence continues at coordinate 42,178 of JACQBU010000122.1, read as the reverse complement.
GCGTTTATCATCGTCGCAAACTGGCGGACGAACACGACCACGTCCTTTTGGGACGGCTGACCCCCGCCGAGGAACGCCAGCAGGTCCTTCGGCTTGGGCTTGATGCTTAGGGGGGTTATCTTGAGCTTTTTAAGCAGGGCCTGGGCGGCCTCAAGGCTGTCGGCCTCGATGTCCCCTTTTTGGACGCCCACCTTGGTCTTGAACTTATATTCAAACTCAGCCATTTATTTTTGCGTCCTTGTTCGAAACTGCGTCCAGCGCTTTTTTCGCCTTTTCCAGTTGCATGCCTATCGAGGCGAGGCTGTTCGTTGTGAGCCTCAGCTTGTTAATCAGCAGGTTTATTATATACCGCAAAGTCTCGGGGCAGTCCTCGACCATTTTATTAAAATCGTCCTTGTTGATGACCCCCACGGCCGTCTCTCCCACGGCGCTCGCCGTGGCCGAACGGACCGCCTCTTGAAAAAGCCCCATCTCGCCGAACGTGTCCCCCTCCTTCAGGATGGCTATCGTTATGGCGCGGTCCCCGCTCCTCTTGGAGATGCGAACCTTGCCGGAAAGGATGACGTAGGCCTTGGCGCTGACGACCCCCTCGGAAATTATCACCTGCCCGTTGGAGTACCTCTCGGTTACGTTCGTCTTTATGCCGGCCACGTCACAATTTTCCAATCTCGGACATGACTTCAAAAAACACCTTGTAGAACGAGTCGTTGGCCCTCATCTCCCTTAGAAGGTGGTCCCTAAAGTTGTCCTTGGCGGCGTCCTGGGGGCTCACTATCAGGTTCACGCTTTTGGCGAACGCCTCCATGTTGTCGTACGAGCTCGCCCCCTGGACGACGTAGGCCACGAACATCCTCCTCCTCGACGCCATGTTCATCTCCTGCAGGTGCTGAAGGACGCCGGCGTCCCCCCCCGAGGAGGCGAATTCGGCGCCGACCAGCACAAACTTGTAGTTGTTCAGGCGGATGTTTTGGATCGCCTGCTCGTTGTCGGCCGGCGCGTGCACGACGAATCCCATGGACTCGAGCAACGCCTTGTATTTCGCCGGCTCGCCGTGGCACACCATCGCCCCGGGCTTGTCGGCGTCGGCCCCGAACGTCTCCCCGGACAAGGCGGCGGAGGTCGAGCCGTCCGGGTTGACCCGGATTTTTGTCCGGCAGGACGGACAGGAAAAGCCGAATGCCTGCCCCTTGGGGATTTTCTCGTCGGGAACGTTCGTCGTCTTGGCGCAGGAAGGACACGTCACCTCCACGGGCTACCTCTTCTTTTTCCTGGCGTCGAACGTGCCTTCGCGGTACCCCTGGTCCAGCGAAAGGGACTCGATGGTGCTTGTTCTCTCCCCGCGCTTCGACTTGATTACGTCGAGTCCGCGCCCCACGACGGCCTTGTGGGAAGCGTAGGCCATGGCGGTCTCCTCCGTTATCAGCCCCGGCCCGTAGGACTCGACGAGGCTCATGTCGAACGTCCGCCATCCGAACGCCTCGGAGGCGGTTATTATGTCGTAGAAGGTTTTTCCCTCCTGCTCCCCGTTAAGTATCGCGTCCTTGGTGCGCAGGCTGTTTCCCATTATCTCGATGACCGCCACGCGCCCGCCGCCGACCTTCGGCACGAGCCTTTGGCAGATTATCCACTTCATGGTCTCGGCAAGCCGTATGCGAAGGAGCTTCTCCTCGTCCCTGTCGAACATGCCCACGATCCTGCTGATCGTCTGCCCGGCGTCCACCGTGTGCAGGGTGCTCATCACCAGGTGGCCGGTCTCCGCCGCCGACAGGCCTATCTCCACCGTTTCCCTGTCGCGCATTTCCCCCACGAGAATCACCTTCGGCGCCTGGCGAAGGGCCGAGCGAAGGCCGTGGGCGAACGTGTCGAAATCCGACCCGAGCTCGCGCTGGTTGAACGTGGCGATCTTTTGCGGGTGCACAAACTCGACCGGGTCCTCCAGCGTCACCACGTGCACCGACCTCTGTTGGTTCACGGCGTCCAGCATGGCGGCCAGCGTGGTTGATTTTCCGCTTCCCGTTGCGCCGGTCACCAGCACGAACCCGTTTTTTTCCTCGGCGACCTCGTAAAACAGCTTCGGCAGGTTAAGCTCGTCTATCGTCGCTATCCTCGTGGCCAGCTTCCTCAAGACCACGGAGTATTGCGACCTTTGGGAGAAGATGTTCACGCGGAACCGCGCCTTTCCCGCCACCTGGTAGGAGGTGTCGCACGCGCCTTCCCGCAGAAGTATTTCGAGCAGGCGCCTGTCCGAGTTAATTATCGAGAGGGCCAGCGTTTCGGATTGAAAAGGCGTCAGCTTTTTTACCGGCGGCGCCAGCGAAACCTCGAGAAGCTGGCCGTCGCTTTCGACTTGAAACGGTTTTCCGACGGTGGCGTTGAGGTCCGACACGTTCACGTGGGATTCAAGCATGGTCGTCAGGACGTAGTCAAGGTCCGTTGCTCTCATTCACTACCCCATAGGCAAATCCGCCGGGCGTTATTGCGCCGACCCCGCCATTTTATACCGAGTTCGCCGTCAAACAAAACAGGTAATATTCGCCGCGTCGGCGCACCCCGTCGCCGAAAACAACGGGCCGTCAGCCTCAAGGGGAGCGGATTATTTTCTTTATTATCCCCGTGGTGGAGTTCCCCTCGATGTAGGGCACGATTTTTATCACCCCGCCCCATTTTTTCATCTCCTTGTGGCCGACTATCTGCTCGACCTTGTAGTCCCCCCCCTTGACGAGGCAGTGCGGCCTTATGGCGTTGATGAGCCTGAGCGGGGTCGGTTCCTCAAAAAGTATCACCTGGTCCACGCAGTCGAGCGCGGCCAGGATGTGGGCCCTGTCGTGCTCGTTCAATATGGGGCGCGACGGCCCCTTCAGCCTTTTCACCGAGGAGTCCGAATTAAGCCCCAGAAAAAGCCGGTCGCCGAGCCTTCTCGCCCTTTGCAGATATTTGATGTGGCCGTAGTGGATGAGGTCGAAGCAACCGTTGGTGAAAACTATCTTCTTGCCGTTCCTCCGCAGGTTGTCGGCCAGCCGCCGCGCGGTCTTCAGGTCCACTATCTTCGGCTCCCCCACGCCGGCCTCCGCCGCCAGGTCGCGCCTGATCTCGTCCAATCCCACCCCCGCCGCGCCCAGGTGGGCCACCTGAAGCCCCGCCGCGTGGTTTGCGAGCATCGCCGCATCCTCCTGCAAAAACCCGCCCAGCCACGCCGCCGTAAACACCGCCACGACCGTGTCCCCGGCGCCTGTCACGTCGAATATCTCCCTCGCCACCGTCGGGAACGACCTGCCGGCGGACCCTTTTTGGAAGAGCGCCATGCCGTCCGCGCTAAGGGTGGCCAGCACCGCGTCAATGGAGTGTTTTTTTGCAATCAGCCGGGCGGCGGCCTCCACCCGCTTTGCCGTGGGGCACCTCATGCCCGAGGCTTTTTCCAGCTCCCTTTTGTTGGGGGTTATGACGTCAACCCCGCGGTACTTCGCAAAAGAGTCCCCCTTGGGGTCCACCACTACCGGCTTTTTTAGGCGGCGGGCGAGGGTGATGACCTCGTGCAGGAGGGAGTCGGTGAGAAATCCCTTGTTGTAGTCCGATATGACCACGCCCCGGCATTTTGGAAGCTCGCGCCGTATTATGGCGAGCGCCCTGCGCTCCGTCTTCGTCGAAACGGCGGACCTCACCTCCCGGTCGATCCGCAACAACTGCTGGCGTTGCGCCATCGCGCGCGTCTTTTTGATGGTCGGCCGTTCCGGGTCGGCCAAAAGCCCCCTTGTGGAAAGGCCGTTTTCGGCGAGCACCGACTTCAATTTTTTTGCGTCCAAATCGTCGCCGGTTACGCCGACGAGAAGCGCGTCGCAACGCAGTTTTTTGAAGTTGGCGGCGACGTTCGCCGCGCCCCCCAGCTTGAACTCCGCGGAGGTGCAGTCCAGCACGCCGACAGGAGCCTCGGGGGATATCCTGATTATGTCGCCGCCAAGATATTCGTCAAGGATGACGTCGCCTATGACCAGCACGCTCACCGGTTTGAGCTCGTCCAGCCTGCGGAACAGCTCGACGTCGGCCTTGTCGAAGTAGGGGGGAGGGGGAGCCTCTCCGCGGCTTGCCCCGCCGTTTGAGCCGCCCTTTGATCCGCGCGCCATGACCGTGCCCGTCACCCTTGAAGCAGATTTTCGTCGCAGAAGCTGAAGTACCCTTTTCTGGCGATGATGATGTGGTCGAGCACCTTTATGCCGACGACCTCGCCGGTCGCCACAAGCTTTTCGGTTATCGCCTTGTCGTTCCTGCTCGGGGCGGGGTCGCCGCTCGGGTGGTTGTGCATGAGTATGATTGCCGCGGCGGACTCCTTTATGGCGGGCTTGAACACCTCGCGCGGATGCACGACGCTTTTGTCCAGGGCCCCCTCCGACACCGTGACGTCGCGCATCATCACGTTTTGGCTGTCCAGCAGGATTATCTTGAATATCTCCTTCTTAAGGTCGCACATGAACGGGGCGAAATGTTCGTATAACTCCTTGCTGGTCGAGAACGGCTTGCCGTGAGGCCGGCTCATCATCTCCGCCACGGCCCTTTTTCCCATCTCCACCGCGCTCCTCGCCTGAAGCGCCTTGACCTCCGTCATGCCGGGCACCTCGCAAAGCTCGGCGATACCCGCCGCGGCTATCTCCGGCAGGCCGCCGAATTTCTTCAGGAGCGACCGGGACAGGTCCAGCGCGGTCCTCCCGTGTTGCGCCGAGCCGGTGCCGATGACTATCGAGAGGAGTTGCGCGTCGCTGAGGCCGTCCGCGCCGTAGCGCGCCATGCGCTCGCGGGGCCGCTCGTTGACCGGCCAGTTTTTTATAGCCTGCTTGGGATACCTTGCCACGGGCGAAATTCTACCCCTTATTCCCGCCGGAACAAAGCCCGTGCGCCGGACGGACTAGGCGAAATGCTCAAACGCCCCGACGAGCGAGAGCGCCGCCCAAAAAAACAGCAGGAGAAAAAATATCGCCTGCGACGCGTCCCATTTTTTGTCCTGATTTGCGAACAACGGAATCGCAAGCAGGACCGCCACGACCGCAAACGGCGCTATCATAAGGTCCAAATCCCCCATCGGGTAAAGAAAGAGGAACGGCCAGGCGGGTTTGGTCCATTCCACCCCCTCGACGGGCGCCCCCAGCAACGGCGGGGCGTAGAACGCCGCCACCACGTGGATGAGCCCCAACAGCATGAACCCGTAGGCCGTGACGTGGCGCATGTGCCGAAAAAAGGTGGTCTGCGGCCCCGCGTCGCCCGCCCCCGGCTTAAGGGGGGAGATGCCGTTGATTTTTATCAACGCCGCGTGCCCGGCCAGCACGCCCCCCAATAGGAGGGGCAGGAAGACGGCGTGGACGACGAACATTTTGGTCGCCGCGTTTTTTATGAAGAGCGATTTTAGTCCGACGGCGCCGGCGAACAGGTCCAGAAAAAAATCCGCCTCGAGCGAATGGGCCGTCCTGAATCCGGAAAGCCACGACGAGGTCGTGATGTACGCCACCGAGCCGTGCGCGAGCTCCGAGGCGGGCACGTACCCGAAGAACGCCATGACGCCGCCGGTCAGGAAAAGGAAGGCCAACAGGAACCCCGCCACGCCGCCCAGCATGTAACCGACCCTCATGGAGTGCCCGGGCACGGGGTAGTCGAGCTTTCCCACGGCCTCGACGACCCTCACTTCGAACCCCTTTCGGGCAGGTACCTTATGGCAAGCCCGAGCCCGGCCAAAAGGATTCCCATGATGATGAGCGACGACCGGCCCGACGCCCTCTCGGTCTCGGTCCGGGTGATTTTCATGGTCTCCGCCTTTTGCTTTTCCAGCTCCTCTTTTAGCAGGGCGTTTTCCCTAAACAGCTCCGTTTGTGCGTCCCCGCCCGGAATTTGTCGCGGCTGTGCGGGCTGTTCGGGCTCCGCTTGGGACGCGCCGTGTTCGTGCCCCTCGTGGGCGGGCGCCGACGCGGGGGATAAAATGATTATGGCCGTCATAAAAATGAGAAATATTTTTGACATTACGCACCCCAAAAAAGTTTGACGCGGAAGGTACATGCCCAAAACTCCCTTACGTTACCATAAAAACGTCCGCGCGCGTCCCCGCCGGGGCCGTCCCCCGCATATTGGCGCAATCCGTTGAAAGTTTTTCCGGATTGGGTAAATCGGCCATGTGTCATAATAATTGTATGGCGGTTAAAAGAATTATTCTTCTCGGGGACGGCATGCCGGACGAGCCGATAGAGGCGCTCGGCGGCAGAACCCCGCTCATGGCGGCAAAAACGCCCAACCTCGACCGCATGGCCCGCGAAGGGACCGTGGGGTACGTCCGGACCACGCCGGAGGGCTACTCGCCGGGCTCCGACGTGACCAACATGGGGCTCCTCGGCTACGACCCGAGGAAATATTACACCGGGCGGGCGCCGCTGGAGGCCGCCGCGATGGGCGTCAACCTCGGTCCTAGCGACGTCGCGTACAGGTGCAACCTCGTAACCCTTGCGCCCAACGCGGAGGGGGTGCTGATGCAGGACTTTTCCGCCGGGCACATCGACAGCGAATCCGCCGCGGCGCTCGTCGCGGCCTTGAACGAATACTTCGGCGAAAAAAGCGAGTTCCGTTTTTACCCCGGGGTCAGCTACAGGCACCTTATGGTATGGGTAAACGGCTCCGGGGACGTCAAATGCACCCCGCCGCACGACATCACGGGAACAAACGTCAAGGACTTTTTGCCGCGCGGGGCGCAGGGCGAGACGCTCCGGCACCTTATCGGCGAATCCCAGATGGTCCTAAAACGGCACCCGGTCAACAAAGACAGAAAGTCCGGGAATAAACCGGAGGCCAACTCGATATGGCTCTGGGGGCAGGGGAGGGCCACGTTGCTTCCCAAGCTCGGGGAACTTCGGGGCTTGTCCGGCGCCATGATATCCGCCGTGGACCTCATGAAGGGCATAGGCGCGCTTTCCGGCATGGAGGTCGTCAACGTGCCCGGCGCCACGGGCTACATAGACACCAACTACGAGGGAAAGGCGCGGGCGGCGATCAAGGCCCTTAACGAGAAGGACCTCGTGTACATCCACATCGAGGCCCCGGACGAGTCCAGCCATTCCGGCTCGCTTGAGAACAAGCTTAAGTCCATCGAAGATTTCGACGCGCGGATAGTGGGGCCGTTGCTTGCGGAAATCAAGCGCCTTAACGGGCGCGCAATCGCCTTGTCCGACCATCCCTGCCCGCTTTCAAAACAAACCCACACGAGCGGCCCGGTGCCGTTCGCCGTCTGGCCCGCCCTCAAGGAAGGGGGGAACGCGGAGAGCTTCGACGAAAAAATAACGGAGAAAAAGGGCGCGCTCCATTTCGACCAGGGGTACGAGCTTTTCGAGCGATTCATAGCGGAATGAAGCCAGTTGAAACGCCGATAACAGGCGGCGAGGACAGAATCGGCTTATCCGGCCCGCATCTTGCCCTTTCCGAGTTTTACGAAGCCTTCAACAACCGCGACTTCGAAAAGATGTCCCGCAACTGGGCCGATTCTGAGGAAATAGCCATGGACAACCCGCTCGGCGGCATAAGGCGCGGACGGGCGGAAATTATGGAGGTCTACTCCCGCATCTTTGGCGGCCCGGCGAGGGTCTATGTAGAGTTTTATGACTACACCATACACGAGGCCGGCGGGCTCTTCTATGCTGTGGGCCGCGAACGCGGAAGATTCCAAAAAGGGGGCGCATCGGTGGAGCTTGCAATACGCACCAGCAGGGTGTTCAGGCTCGTTGCCGGTCGCTGGAGGCAGGTGCACCATCACGGCTCAATCGACGACCCCGCCCTGTTGGACAATTACCAGAGGGCCGTCACGGAGAAATAACCCCGGTCCTTTGACCGTCCGAATTTCCGGCTAGAGGGGGTAGAATCGTCGCCATGGGACGGATTACGCTTTTCCTTGTCTTCGTCCTCTCCGCATGCTCGCTTGCACCGCAACAGTCCAACACCCTTGTGGTCGGGATTGAGACGGACGTCGCCTCGTTGGACCCCCGATACGCGTTTGACGCGGTCTCGGCCAACGTCTGCCGCCTTGTTTACGCGGGGATAATGCGGCGCGACGAAAAAATGGCCCTGCGTCCATGGCTGGCGGAATCCGTCGCCCAGCCTGACCCGACCACTTACGTGATAAGGCTGAGGAAAAACGCCGCGTTCAACGACGGCAGGCCGCTCACCTCCGCCGACCTGCGCTACACCATCAACTCGGTGCTCGACGAAAAAAACGGCTCCCCGTTGCGAAACGGACTGGGGGACGTGGTTTCCGTGGCGACGCCGGACGCCTTCACCGTCGTCGTCAAACTAAGGGAGCCGTTCGCGCCGTTCGTCGGCAACCTCACGTTCGGGGTCGTCCCGGACGGCTCCGGCGACCTTTCCGAAAAACCCGCCGGCGCGGGCCCCTTTCGCGTCGTCCGCCACAAACGCGGGGCCGAGCTGGCGCTGGCCCGAAACGACTTTTACTTCGGGGAACCGCCCCGCCTTTCGGGCGTTCTGTTCAAGACGGTGCCGGACGAGACGGTCCGAATGCTGGAGCTTTCCAAGGGGAACCTGCACCTGGTCTCGAACCCGATCATGCCGGCGATGCTCCCCTGGCTGGGAAGGCAAAAAAGCATATCGCTGGAAAAAACCCTTGGCACGAACGTCTCCTACATAGGGTTCAACGCGAGGGACCCCGTTTTGAGGGACGTGAGGGTGCGCCGCGCAATCGCCCACGCCATAGACAGGGACGCGATTATAAAACATTTCCTCAGGGATTCCGCCGTCAAAACCGAGACGCTCATCGCCCCCGCGAATCCGTTCCACATGGAGGAGGTTCCGCTGGCCTACGACCCGGAAAAGTCGAGGCAGTTGCTCGACGCGGCCGGACACCCAGACCCCGGGGGGGGCAGGCCCCGCTTGAAGCTGGTCTTTAAGACGTCCAAAAACGCCGTGCGGGGCAAGCTGGCGGAGATCTTCGCCGAGCACCTTAAAAAGGTCGGGATTGAGACGGAGATTAAAAGCTACGAATGGGGTACGTTTTTCTCCGACGTCAAATCCGGAAATTTTCAGATGTATTCGCTCACGTGGGTCGGAATCGCGGACCCGGACGTCCTGCGGTTCATTTTTCACTCGAAGTACGCCCCCCCGAACGGCTTCAACAGGGGCCGGTTCGAGGACCCGGAGCTGGACGAGCTTCTGGACGCCGGGAAAAAGGAGCCCGATTTTTCCAAAAGAAAAAAAATTTACGACGAGGCCCAGCGGGAGCTGGCGTTACAGCTTCCTTTTCTGCCCCTGTGGACCCAGGTCAACGTCGCGGCCCTGAACAGGCGCGTGAGCGGCTTCGTGGTGTACCCCGACGAGGGGCTGGACTCGCTGGCGACCGCCCGATTTTCCGAAGGGGAAAAATAGGATGCGAGGATACCTTTTAAAAAGGCTTCTGCTTTTGTTCCCGTCCGTTTTCGGGGTCGTGACCGTGGTGTTTTTCGTGATACACATGGTTCCCGGCGACCCGGTGGAGATAATGCTGGGCGAAACGGCCTCCACGGCGGACAAGGACGCCCTGCGGAAAAGCGCGGGGCTGGACCGGCCCGTGGCGGAGCAGTACGTCGGGTTTCTCTCCGGCCTGGCGGCGGGTGATTTGGGCGTCTCGATAAAAACCCGCGAGCCGGTCTTGCGCGAGGTTTTGTCCAGATGGCCCGCGACGTTCGAGCTTGCCGTCGGCGCCATGTCGCTCGCGGCGCTTTTTGGCGTGGCGGCCGGTCTGTTTTCGGCGGCGCGTAAAAGTCGGTTCGGGGACAAGTTTTGGAGCCTCGTTTCGCTTTTCGGCGTCGCCGTCCCGAATTTCTGGCTCGGGCCGGTTTTGATAATCGTCTTTTCCATGTGGCTCGGGTGGACGCCGGTGTCGGGCAGGGACGGACTCGCGAGCCTGATACTGCCTGCCGCCACGCTGGCCGCCGGCATGGGCGCGCTGATACTTCGCGTCACGCGCTCCTCGGTGCTCGAGGTCGAGGGGGAGGATTACATAATGTCCGCGAGGGCCCGCGGCGTCCCCGAATGGCGGATCTTCGCCAGACACGCCCTTCAAACGCCATGCTTCCGGTCATCACCGTCGTCGGCCTCCAACTCGGGGCGCTTCTTTCGGGCGCCGTCGTGACTGAGACGATTTTCGCGTGGCCCGGCGTCGGAAGGCTTCTTGTGGACGCGATAGAGGCGCGCGACTACCCGCTCGTGCAGGCGTGCGTTCTTAACGTCGCGCTGTGCTACGTCTTCGCGAATTTCATCGTCGACTGCGCATACGCCGTCGCCGACCCCCGCGTGAGGCTGTACCGATGAGGATTTTTTCGTCCGGCTTTCTCGCGGGCGTCGTCCTGCTCGCGGTTGTCGCCGTCGTCGCCGCCACGGCGCCGCTCGTCTCGCCGCACGACCCGGCCGGACAGGAGCTCGTCTTCGGACTGGAGCCCCCGACGCGCGCGCACCCAATGGGGCGCGACCTGCTGGGGCGCGACGTGTTGAGCCGTCTCATTTACGGCTCGCGCGTCAGCCTGGCGGCCGGGTTTTTGGTCGTGGGCATAAGCCTTGCCGCGGGCGCGGCGGTGGGGGCCGCCTCCGGGGCCTTCGGCGGACGGGTTGACATGGTCGTCATGCGGCTGGTGGACATGGCGCAGGCGTTTCCCGGCCTGCTCCTGGCCATCGCCATAATGGCGGTCCTGGGGCCGGGGTTGGGCCACCTTCTTTTCGCCCTGTGCCTCACCGGCTGGACGGGGTTCGCCCGCCTGGCGCGGGGCCAGACGCTCGCGCTGAGGGAAAGGGAGTTCGTCACCGCCGCCGTCGCCGCCGGCTCCGGAAAAGCGCGGCTGATTTTTTTCCACTATCTCCCGAACTCGGCGGGGCCGCTGATGGTGGAGGCCGCGTTCGGGGTCGCGTCCGCGATACTCTCCGAGGCTGGGCTGAGTTTTCTGGGGCTCGGCGTACAGCCGCCGGCGCCTAGCTGGGGCTCCATGTTGAACGAAGGGAGGCCGTTCCTGCTCGTCGCCCCGCACCTGACGATTTTCCCGGGGCTGTGCCTCATGGCGCTTGTGCTGGCGGTCAACCTCGTCGGCGACCGCCTGAGGGACGTTCTTAACACCCGCGGGGGACGATGAAACCGGAAGCGGTTAGAAGGCGTTGGTTATCAGCTCTATCCTGACCCCTTCGTCGGACTCGTCAATCGTCAGGACGTCGAACCGGCAGTCCACGCCGAGCAGTTTTCTCTTGACCAAATAATCCTCGGCCGACAGGCGGATTTTCCTTATTTTGGACGGCGTTATCCCCTCGAGCGCCGAGCCGTAGTTTTTGTTCCTGCGAGCCTTGACCTCGCAAAAGACCAGGTATTTTCCCTGTTTGGCGACGACGTCAATCTCCCCCCGTCCGCACCTGTAGTTGGTCTCGATTATCTTGTACCCGTTTTTGCGCAGGTGTTTCACGGCCGTTTTTTCGGCGCTTTTGCCGTATTCGAGCGCCTTCTGCTTAAGTTTGCGGAAAAAGCTAAACACCCGCGACCCCCCTGAAAGATTTCCTGTGAATCGCGCAGGGACCGAACTTTACTATTGCAAGCTTGTGCTCCTTTGTCGGATATCCCTTGTGCCTGTCGAACCCGTACTGCGGGAACTGCCCGTGGTAGTCGTCCATTATCCTGTCCCGCGTCACCTTTGCGATTATCGAGGCGGCCGAGATGGCGGCAATCTTGGAGTCCCCCCTGACTATCGCCTCCTGCCTGACAGTCGGCATGTCAATCGTGAACGTGCCGTCTATCAAAAGACAATCCGGCGCGCGGGAGAGTTTCAGCACGGCGATTCTCATCGCCTCCAAGGATGCGCGGAGGATGTTCAGCCTGTCAATCTCGTCGTGTTGCACGACTCCGACGCCGACGTCCGCCCCGTTCTCATAAAGCCATTTGAACAGCTCGTCCCTCCGGCGGGGGGAGAGCGTCTTGGAGTCCCTGAATGGGGTCGGCGGCGACTTCCCCTCGGGCAGGACCACCGCCGCCGCCACCACCGGCCCGGCCAGCGGGCCGCGCCCCGCCTCGTCAACCCCCGCCGTCGTCATTTTTTCGTCTCCGCAAGGTCGAGATAAGAGTATTCCTTTTGCAATTTCGCTATGGCCCTCATGACCTCGTCCACTATCGCCTGCGAGGTGGCCTTGTCGTCGGGCGCGTCCATATATCGCGAGAATTCCACCGGCTTGCCGAACACGACGGAAAGCGGCAGGAAAAACCGCGGCCGCTTCGCCCCCTTCGGCAGGCAGTACTGCGTGTTGAAAAGGGCGGCGGGGACCACCTGCGCGCGCGAATCATGAATTATTTTCCCGACTCCTATCTTGCCGGGCCGCAACTTCCCGTCCGGCGAGCGGGTTCCCTCGGGGTAGATGATGACGACGTGCCGTTTTGCCAGCGAAGTTATCCTGTCGAGCGACTGCAGGTCCCCCTTTCCCCGCTTGACCGGGAAGGCGCGGAAGGAGCGAATCAAAAATCCGACCACGGGGACGCTGAAAAGCTCCTCCTTGGCGGGGTTCCAAATCTGCCGGGACGAGAACCTGCCAAAACTGTTGAGAACGTAATAACCGACGAACATCGGGTCGAAATGGGAGAGGTGGTTGCACGCGATTATGACCCCCCCCGTTTTGGGGATGTTCTCGAGCCCGATTCCCTTGGGGGTGAAGAGAACCCTCCAAAAGACGTCGGATAGGAAAGCCGTGAAGCACCGCCAGGCGTTGAGCAGAAAATCCCTCATCCCACATATATATACATGAACCCCGCGTAAAAGTCGCCCCGCTTTTAACGGCCGCTACAGGCTCGGCATGAATTTGGTAGCGGCGGGCTTCAGCCTGCCTTGCGTCCCCAAGGGACGCAACAACAGGATAAATCCCGTTGCTACCAACGAGTGCCCGATGCATAAGCATGCACGTTTGTGGCCTACTGAGCCGGTACCTTAAGGGCCGGCCGGGGTCCGGCCTAGCCGAAAAGTTTTTCCGTCATCGCCGCCAGTAGGTTGTCAATTCCCCAGCCGGTCGCGGCCGAGACCCCGACGGCCCCGTTGAGCCTGCAAAGGTTCTCGGCGACGTCCGGCTCCAGCAGTTCCACCTTGTTGAACACGTTCAGCCTCGGTATTTCGCCAAGGCCGAGGTCCTCGAGGAGTTTTTCGCCGACCCTGACGTGGTTTTCAAAGTCCGGGTTCGACGCGTCGGTCACGTGCAACAAAAGGTGCGATTCCGCCAGCTCCTCCAGGGTCGCCCGAAAGACTCCGAGGAGGCTTTCCGGCATGTTGCCTATCAGCCCCACCGTGTCGCTTATGACGGCGTGGCGGCCGTTCGGAAGCCACAGGCGGCGCGAGGCGGGGTCGAGCGTCGAAAAAAGCAGGTTCTTCACCGGCAGTTGGCTGTCGGTGAGCCTGTTGATGAGGGAGGATTTTCCGGCGTTGGTGTATCCGACGATGGAGACGGACCTGACCTCGGAGCGCGTCCTTTCCTTCCGTTTTTGGGCGCGCCTTTCCTTAAGGCGCTTTAGCTCCCTCTCGAAGGCGGTTATCCTGGCCTGAAGGTGGCGGCGTTGCACCTCCGCGGCAGTCTCGCCGGGCCCGCGCAGGCCTATGCCGCCGCGTATCCTCGAAAGGGCGGACTCCTTCGCGCCGAGCCTCGGCAGAAGGTATTTCATCTGCGCGAGTTGCACCCGCACCTTGCCGTCCCTGCTCGTCGCGCGCTTTTGAAAAATGCCTATGATGAGCTGGGTCCTGTCCAGCACGTCCATGTCGGTGAAGTCCGAAATCGCCTTTATCTGGCCCGGCGAAAGCTCGGTGTCGAATATGACCAGGTCGACCCCGAGCGAGAGCGCCTTTATCATGAACTCCTGAAGTTTTCCCCTTCCCATCAGGTATTTCGGGTCGGGGGCCCCGCGCCTTTGGATGACGCGGTCCGCGGCCCTTATGCCCGCGCTCCCGGCGAGGGCGGCGAGCTCGTCGAGCGAATACTCCGCCGCGCGCCTGGGCAGGTTGGAAACGTGTATGAGCAGGGCGGACTCCCCCTCCTTCACCTTGCGGGAGACGACGGTCCTGCGAAGGTCGGCCTCCACCCCCTCGACCAGACCGGCGAAAAATTCGTTGGCCTGTGCGAGCGGCGCGGGGCCGAAGAGGGAGTGCGAGTCCTCGGCGCCGGCGGTGATGTACGCCAGCGTTATTTTTCCCGCCGTCCCGTCCGGCCTGACTTCCGCCGACGCCATCGCGTCCAGCCTCAGCAAAAGAAGGTCGTTGAGGTCGTCCCGCGTCAGCGGCTCCCCCTTTAGGTGGGTGTGGACGCACCTGACGCCGGCAAGCCTTTTTTCGGCCACCCTGTGCTGGCCCAGGTTTGGTATCACTATCCCGTGGTCGTCCCCAACGACGACGCGGGTTATCCTCCCCTTGCGGTCGATGAGCAGGGCCACTTGGCGCCCCAGCTCGCGCGAGAGGCGCGCGACGTAGGTGTAAAGCTCGTCCGTTATCAGGGCGGGCGGCGGGATTTTCCGCCGGTAGATCCTCTCCAGGCTCCCGACGGCGGAATGGCTCAGCCCGCTGGTGTTGCCGGAAATCGCGGTTGTTATTTTATAGCCCCCGTCAAACCGTCAAAAACCCTCGAGCAATAGCCCGAGTATTTTGTCCCCCGTGTACGCGGAGGCCTGGTTGACCGCGTCCACCCGCGACATCTCGTCGGCGATTATAGACGCGCCCACTATGTAATCCCATTGGGAGGCGATTGACTTCTCCACAAGCACCCCCTTTCCCGTCTTGTCCTCGAATTTAACCTTCACCCTCATCCTGAGGCGATATTTTGCGGCGTTGTTATATGCGTCGTAAACAAGCGGCTCGAGGGAGTATTTTTCTATCGTGCCCGAGAGGACGGAATCGGCGTCCTTGGCGGAGGCGACCCCGAGCCTTCCGTCGTGCTTGAATTTTTCGATTATCGCGTTGGTCACCAAAAGCTCGAGGTTCGGCTCCTTGGTGTCGTTGACAAAAATCGAGACGTAAATTGTCCTTATCGTCTCCGGCAACCTGTTTTCCTGGCCGGCCAGACGGTAGCCGCAGGAAGGGGCGAGGAACAAAACCGCGAGGAAAAAGGCGGCGCGAAGTTTTCGGGCCAATTAAAGCGTCTTCCTTTTCATCCCAAGCGGCGTCATTCAACGGTTAAACTTAACACGCTTTGCGCGCCGAATAAAGCGGGATAGAATGTTCTCATGAACGGAGCTAAAAAAATAGTGCTCGGCGTAACCGGCGGCGTCGCGGCCTACAAGGCGCCCGAGCTCGCGAGGTTGTTGAAGAAGGGCGGGCTTGACGTGCAGGTCGTCATGACGCGCGCGGCGGAGCGTTTCGTCGCCCCCCTCGCCCTCCGCTGTGTGACGGGGAACGCGGTCCTTACGGCGGACTGGGACGCGCAGACGGACCCTTACGACCATCTTTTTGTGACCCGGGGGGCGTCCGCCGCGCTCATAGCGCCGGCGACGGCGAATTTTCTGGCGAAGATGGCCCACGGCGCGGCCGACGACCTTCTGACGACGACCATCCTCGCCGCCCGTTGTCCGGTGTACGTGGCGCCCTCTATGAACCCGGCCATGTTGAACAATCCGGCCGTGCGCGAAAACATTAGGATTCTCGAAAAACGCGGGATAAACGTCGTCCCGCCGGAGGTCGGCGAGATGGCCGACGGCGAATTCGGCGAGGGGAGGCTTCCGTCGATCGAATACCTCGCGTCGTTGATGATGAAGGCCGCGGGCGTCGCGGGCGACCTCGCGGGGCGGAGGGTTTTGGTGACCGCGGGGCCGACCGTTGAGCCGATTGACGCGGCGCGTTTCATATCCAACCGCTCCTCCGGGAAGATGGGGGCGGCGCTCGCCGGAGCCGCAAGGGACCGCGGGGCCGACGTCACCCTGATTCACGGGCCGGTCACCGCGCGACTTCCGGAGGGGGTGAGGCGGGTGTCGGTGAGGACGGCCGTCGAGATGCTCGACGCGGTGACGAGCCGTTTTTCCGACTGCGACATGTTGATAATGGCCGCGGCGGTGGCCGACTTCAGGCCCGCCCGTCCCTCGGCGGGAAAAATAAAAAAGGGGGACCAGTCCCCGACCCTCGCGCTCGAGCCGAACCCGGACATTCTCGAGGCCGTCGCCAAGATAAAGGGGGGGCGCGTGGTGGTCGGCTTTGCGGCGGAGACGGAAAATTTGATAAAAAACGGGCGCGACAAGATGGCGGCGAAAAACATGGACGTCATCTGCGTCAACGACGTGGGCGGGGAAGACTCGGGGTTTGACAGCGACTACAACGAGGTCACCATCTTGTGCAGGGGGGAGGAGCCGTTGCCTTTGCGCCGCGCCGACAAACCGTCGGTCGCCAACAGGATACTGGACGTGGCGGTCAAGTTTCTTTCGGCTCCCGTGGCGTAAGCGGATTATTTTTCCGCGCTGAAATTGGCATGAAGAAGAAGGTCGAGACCTACTTTAAGCACCTCAACGCCCTCGGGGTGGAGTTCGTGGAGGTCAAAAAGTCGTCCTCAAAACCCGCGCATTCGGACAAGGCGGCCGCCCCAAAACCCCCGGCAAACCACGCCTCCCCGAAATCGGCGCGGGGAACGCTGGCCGAACTCGAGGCGGAGGTATCCAAATGCCTCGACTGCCCGTTGCACAAAACCAGGACGCGCACCGTGTTCGGAAGCGGCGACCCGCATGCGCGCCTAATGTTCGTGGGGGAGGCGCCCGGGGCCGAGGAGGACGCGCAGGGCCTGCCGTTCGTGGGGCGGGCCGGCAAACTGCTGACCAAGATGATAGAGGCGGAGCGCGCGCTCAACGTTCCGCGAAGCTCGGTGTACATAGCCAACGTGTTGAAGTGCAGGCCGCCCGGCAACCGGCCGCCGGAACCGGCGGAGATAGCGCACTGCGAGCGGTTCCTCAAGGCCCAGATCGCCCTCATCAAGCCCTCCTTCATTTGCGCGCTCGGGGCGCACGCCGCGCACACGCTGTTGAAAACCGGCGAGCCGATAGGGAGGCTGCGCGGCAGGTGGCACGAATACGAGGGGATTCCGCTCCTGGCCACTTACCACCCGTCCTTCCTTCTGAGGAGCCCGCAATACAAGGCGGAGGCCTGGAAGGACCTGTTGATCCTGAAGGAGGCCCTGAATGGCAAGAAGGGTCGCTGACCTTTTAAGGAGGGCGGAAGCCCTGCTTGGAAGGCTCGCGAGAAGGTCGGCCGACCTTTTAGGCAAGGGGGCGGCCTGGCTTCGAGGGCGCACGAGGAGGCAGTTGGTTTTTCTGGCCCTTTATCTCACCGCCGCCTGTACGGCGTTCGGGATAGGGATGCTGGCGTTCCTCATAAATTATTACGAGCGGACGCTTCCCGACGTCATGAAGCTGAAGAACTACCAGCCTTCCCTGATGACCGTGATCTACGACAGGTTCGACCGGCCGGCGGCTGAATTCTACGTGGAGAAGCGCGTCCTAAAAAAATACGAGGAGATACCCGACCTCATGAAGAAGGCCACCATCGCCATCGAGGACGACAAGTTCTTCACCCACAAGGGGGTGGACCCGTGGGGCATATTCAGGGCGGCGCTCGTAAACCTGCGCGAAAGGGGCGCGGTGCAGGGGGGAAGCACCATCACCCAGCAGGTCGCGAAGGTGATGTTCCTCTCGAGGGAGAAGACGCTGGCCAGAAAGCTAAAAGGCCTTGGTCACGTAATACGCCTCACCCAGCCAATACTGCGCATTTTCCGCCAGTGGACTCTGCGGATAGGCGCCCAGAAAGGTGCGGAAGGCGCTGATCGAGCGCTCGTACTGGCTGTTCTTCAACAACGCAAAGGCCGCCACCCACAGAAGAAACCTCGTCATAAACAGGATGCTTGGGTCGGGCTACGTCTCCCCGGAGGCCGCGAAGCGGGCCTTGGCGGAGCCGATGAGGCTTGCGAAGCTGAAAAAAACCCCCAACGACGTCCCGTATTTTGCGGAGCACGTCCGGCGCTACATCCAGGCGCAATACGGGTCCGACAAGCTGTACCGGGAGGGGCTGAAGGTCTACACCACGCTGGATACCTCCTGGCAGGTCCGCGCGCAGGAGTCCCTCAGGGCCGGCCTGGAGGAGGACGACCGCCGGATCGGCTATCGCGGCCCGGCCGGTCGGATTGACCTGAAAACGGAAGCCCCCGACTGGGAGGAGCTAAACCCGCCGATGGAAAAAATCCCCCTCGCGGAATACTTCGCCCCCGGCAGTCGCTACAAGGCGGTGGTGAAGTCCGTTTCGCGCAACTTGATAACTGTCGAGGTCAACGGCCACAAGGGGGTCATAGAGCCCGGCGGATTTTCCTGGGCGCACAAGTTCGACGTTAAAACGGACGGCAGGTACGCGGGGCCGGTCAACGACGCGACCAAGCTGGTCAGGCCGGGCCACGTCATAGAGGTGGCGACGTTGGAACGTCGCCGCGCCGGCCCGCTGAGGTTCGCTCTGGACCAGACGCCGGCGTTGCAGGGTGCGCTCGTGTGCATGGACTACTCGACAGGCGAGATACGCGCGATGGTCGGCGGATATGATTTTGAGACGAGCTCGTTCAACCGCGCCGTGCAGGCACAGCGCCAGCCGGGCTCCGCCTTCAAGCCGATAATATACGCCGCCGCGCTCGACAAGAACTTCACGCCCGCCTCCATCATAATTGACTCGCCCGTCACATTCGAGGAGAGCGGGGCGGACTGGAAGCCCGCCAACTACAAGGAGGAGTTCTACGGCCCCACGACCGTCAGGACTGCCGTGACGGAATCGCGCAACATAGTCACGATAAAGGTGCTCCAAAAAATCGGCCTTCAATACGCCATGGAATACGCCCGGCGGCTCGGGGTGCGCTCGAACCTCGAGGACAACCTCTCGATCGCGCTCGGCTCGTCCAGCGTGAACCTTTTGGAGATGACCTCGGTTTACGGCGTGCTGGCAAACGGCGGAGTCCGCAACGAGCCGTATTTCATAAGGCGCGTGGAGGACCAATCCGGCAGGATAATCGAACGGACGGAGCCGGTGACAAACCGCGTCATGCCGGAGGACACCGCCTTTTTGATGAACAACATCATGCAGGGCGTCGTCGAGGAGGGGACGGGACAGGCCGTAAGGGCGCTCGGCGTGCCGACCGCAGGCAAGACCGGCACGACCAACGAGTTCATAGACGCGTGGTTCATCGGCTACACGTCCGGGGTCGTAACGGGCGTCTGGGTCGGAAGGGACCAGGAGGGGACGATAGGCAAGAACGAAACGGGCGGACACGCCGCCGCGCCGATATGGCTGGCCTACATGAGGGGGGTCATAAAAAGCATCCAGATACGCCCGTTCATACCGCTTAGAAACATCGTCTTCGTGAGGATAAACAAGAACACCGGCCTGTTGGCGAAGCCGGGCGACCCGGATTCGTTCTTCGAGGCGTTCAGGGAGGGAACGGAGCCGAAGGAATACTCGCTGTCCCCCGCGCGCTCCGGCGAGGCGCGGCCGGAAACGCCGGTTTCCCCGCGCTAGCGGGGCGGGCGGCGTTGGCGCTTCGAAAAATCCCGCAGGATTTTGTGGTAAACCTCCTCCGTGTTCTTTCGCAGTTGGGCGACTGACCCGTCGTTGCCCACCACGTAGTCGGCATACCTTAGCTTCTTTTTTAGGGGCATTTGGGATTTAATGCGCGCCATTGCCTCGGCCGGGGTGAACCCCTTTTGCTCCCGAAGCCTCTTCACCTGGGCCGCGACGGGGGAGCTCATCACCACCAGGACGTCCTTATGGGCGTGGAAGCCGCTCTCTATCATGACAG
This sequence comes from Nitrospinota bacterium, assembly GCA_016194375.1. Classification (GTDB taxonomy): domain Bacteria; phylum Nitrospinota_A; class UBA7883; order JACRGQ01; family JACRGQ01; genus JACQEX01. Next base: position 22,381 of record JACQBU010000122.1, on the reverse strand, counting down.
GCGCGTCAACGACGACGACGGCCCGTTTTTTCCCGCCGGCGAATTCGGCGATCAGCCTCTGCTCCATCCTGAAGACGTCGGGGTGCACGATGGCGTTGAGGTCGGCGAGCGCCTTTTTGTTCCCGAAGACCATTTTGGCCAGTTTCTTCCTGTTCAGCCTGCCGTTCTTGTGAAGCACGTTCCCGAACCGTTTTTTAATTTTTTCCAACCCCGGAGTCCCGGGCGCCACCGCCTTGCGGGCCAGCACGTCGGCATCGATGACCTTTGCGCCGAGCCTTTTCATCACCCTGAGCGCGGTTGATTTCCCCGAGGCGACGCCCCCGGTCAACCCGACGATTATCGCGCCCATTCCAGCCGCTCTATTCCAAACCGGACTACGGACCGCAAAATCTCCGCCACCGGAAGCCCGACGATGTTCGTGAAGGAACCCTTGTAATCCTCCACCAAATCCCCCCCCGCGCCCTGGATGGCGTACGCCCCGGCCTTGCCGAGCGGCTCGCCCGTCCCGACGTATTTTGACGCCGTCGCCTCGGAGATCTTTTTAAAGGTGACCTCCGACCTGCAGACTCCGGCATGGACAAATTCCTCGTCCGCCTTCACGAATGCGACGCCGGTCAACACCTCGTGGGTTCTTCCGCCGAGCGCCAAAAGCATCCTTGCCGCCTCTTCCGGGTCGGCCGGTTTTCCCATGACCACGCCGTCCAGGGCGACCAGCGTGTCGGCGCCCACCACCAGCGAGCTTTTTTCGGAGTCCGCGACGACGCGGGCCTTCTCCAGCGCCAGCCTGCGGACTGCCTCGGCGGCTCCTTCGCCCCTTCTCGGGGTCTCGTCCACGTCGGCGTGCCGGACCTCGAACTTCAGGCCGAGCGACGAGAGTATCTCCCTCCTGCGCGGCGACGAGGAGGCCAGGATCAGCCGGACGGGCGTGACGGCGGCGGGAACCGGGGGCATTTAAATTCGTGACGTTCGTTGCAACAGAAGGTGGTCGGCCAAAACCAGCGCCATCATCGCCTCCGCCACGGGCACCACGCGGGGGCATATGCAGGGGTCGTGACGCCCCTCGACGGTTATCTTGGTCCGCCGCATGTTTTTGTCCACCGTGTCCTGCTCCTTCAAAATGGAGGGGGTCGGCTTGACGGCGATCCTCACCACGATTTTGTCGCCGTTGGAAATTCCGCCCAATATGCCGCCGGAGTTGTTCGTTTTGAATTTCGGCCGGTCGCCGCCGGGCTCCATCCGATCGTTGTGTTCGCTACCCCTCATCGCGGCGCATTTGAAGCCCGAGCCTATCTCGACCCCCTTGATGGCGTTTATCCCCATCATGGCCGACGCGAGGTCCGCGCTCAATTTGCCGTAGACCGGCGCGCCCAGCCCGGCCGGGACGTTTTCGGCGACGACCTCGACGACGCCGCCTATGGAATCGCCCTCTTTCCGCACCCGTTCCACGAGCTCCTCCATTTTTTTTGCGGCCTCCGCGTCCGGGGCGCGGACGGGATTTTTCTCTATCTCGTCCCGGTCGAAGCGCGACGTGCGGACGTCGCCGATTTGCAGGGTGTAGCCGATTATTTTGACGCCGCCCAAAATTTTCCGCGCCACCGCGCCGGCGGCCACGCGCACGGCGGTTTCGCGCGCGCTTGACCTGCCGCCGCCCCGCCAGTCGCGGACGCCGTATTTCGCCTCGGTCGTATAATCCGCGTGCCCCGGCCTGTAGACGTCCTTTATCTTCTCGTAGCTCGAGGAGTTTTTGTCCTTGTTTTCGATGACGAACCCGATGGACGCCCCCGTGGTCTTCCCCTCGAACACGCCGGACAAAATTTGCACGGCGTCGGGCTCCTTCCGGGCCGTGGTCATTCTGCTCTGGCCCGGCCTGCGCCTGTCCAGCTCCCGTTGCATGTCCCGTTCCGACAGGTCTATTCCGGCGGGACAACCGTCCAGAACCCCGCCTATTGCGGGGCCGTGCGACTCCCCCCAGCTGGCCAGCCTTAGCAGTCTGCCGAACACATTGCTCATACGCCTAAAACTTTACCACTTTTGCGGTTTTGAAGTAGGCCGAGTATTTCGCGGCACGTCCTCGCCGGGGTTTTGTCGGAGTTGCCGGCCCTGAAATCCGCCGTCCGGCGGTAAACCGGCGTTCGTTTTTTGTACAGCTCGTCGAAGGTTCTTCGGGGGGCTTTCTTGTCGAAAAAGGGGGGGAACCCTTTTCTTCGTATCCTTCCAAAAAGGTCGTCCGGCGGCACGTCGAGAAAAACGAAGGCGGCGTTGCGAAATTTCCGCTTGTCGAACCTCTCGTTCAACGGCGAGCCCCCGCCGAGGGACACGACGGTCCCCTTCGTCCTTGCGGCCCTTACGAGCGCCTTCCCCTCGAGTTTCTTGAAATAATCGCCGCCCAATTTCTTGTATATAGTCCTCACGCTGGCCCGTTTGCCGCTTTTTTCGGCGTGCGCGTCCTCGATGAGCGAGTCTATGTCCAGAAACTCGAAACCCGTTTTTTTCGCGATTAGTTTTCCGACCCTCGTTTTTCCCGACCCCTTGAAGCCGACGAGGACTATCTTGTCCAAACCCGCAAATTTTTTCACGACGCCCGCCCCCGCGCGCCGACTCCCTTCCCGTTTAGAATGCGGATACAGAGGCCGACCACTTCGTCCACCGTTATCACCTGCAGGCATTTGTTGTCGCGGCAGACGGTGTTCCTGTGGTTGGCCGCGGTGACGCACGGGGAGCACGACAGCCCCGAATAAACGGCGTGCACCCCGCCGCCCAGCGGCGAGTAAAGCGACGGCGTTTCGGGTCCGAAGAGGACCACGACCTTCGCCGTGGTGACGGAGGCGTATTGGGCGGGGCCGCTGTCGTTGGTCAAAAGTAGCTTCGATGCAAAACAGAGGTCCACCACGTCCCCCAGACTTTTGGTCTGGCCGACTAAGTTGACGCAACGGGGGTCGTCCACGTGATGTTCGATGAAAAGGCCGTCCTTGGCCGCGTCGGGCAGGCCAATTATGACCACGAGCCGGTCGCTTCCGCCATCCAAAATCCTTTTTGCGGTTTCGGCGAACTTTGCGCGCCCCCACGCCCTTATCGGCAGTTCGCCGGCGTGGGGATTTATTATGATTATTTTGTGGTCGTTCGTCGCGTCCGGATATTGGCCGCGTATCAGCGCCATGCCGTTTTCCGCCCTTTCGGGGGAGGGGGGGAGTTTGAAAGGGGTGACGAGCGTTTCGGGCAGTCTGCGCTTGAGGTTCGGGCTGTCGTCCTCGTTGGCCAAAAACGTCTCCACCAGCGCCATGAAATTAAGCGCCATGTGCTTGTACGGGTTGTAGGCGACCTTGTAGTTGTGTATCAGCAGTCCCCGATAGAGCCCCTCGTTCGTGTACGCGTAAAAGCCGACCCTGTTGCGGGCGAAGGAGAGGAATGAAAGCACCGAGGAGGCCCTCGAAAAGAGCTCCATGTCAATCACGGAGTCAATCCCCGCCTCCCTCATTTTCCAAACCGCCCCCGCCACGTCCCAGATGAACGCGCCCAGGGACGAATCGCGTATGGTGATTATGTTCTCTTCTTCTATGAGGTCGAGGAGCCTCAACCCGCTTGCGTGCCTCTCAAAAATGAGGAAATATAGCTTGGAGCCGGGCATGGACGCCTTGAGCCGGCTTATCGCCGAGTGGCCTATTACGAGGCTTCCCGCCTCGGACAGCTCCAAAAAGAGGACGTTTTTGATGTTTCTGCTTTTCGACAAAAACGGGGAGAGCAGGAGCGCAAAAAAGTCCAGCAGGAGGCAGAGCGGAACCCCGACCCAAAAATCAACCGCGCGTATTGTGGAAAGCCTCACGGACGCCCAATTCCCCTTCTTTGAACTTCTTTTTAATCAATGTCGCTTAATCCGCCGCGGTAATTGTAACATCTATAAACTAGGAACCTCCTGATAAGTTCCCCCTTCCTTTCTATGACCACCGCGCGCGCCTTCTCCACCCGCTCGAAAACCTTTTGCAGTTTTTGGGCGGCGTCCCTTTCCTCCTCCACGACGTATATGGCGTCGCCGCCCGCGTAGGAGTCGACGGGCGGCAGGAAGGTGTACCTGAGCCTGTTGGACCCGCCCATCAGGTACGCCGGCATGTGCGGGTTCGTGTAATAAGTCAAAAGCCCCGCCGTTTGGTGGCGGTCCGCGATTAGGAATTTTGCGTGAAAAGTCCCGCGCTCCTCGTCCACCGCGCCGCCCAGCGTCTTCCAGCCGTATATCCTCCTGCTTATCTCGAACCTTTTAGGGTGCGGTATCACAGGGTCCACGATCTGGATGTGGACGAACGCGATCAAAGCGACTGCGACCGCCGCGCTGAAGGAAAGCAGTTTTTTTGTCCGGGGATTTTGAAGCCATTCGCCCGTGATTCCGCCGGCCTGCGCGAACAGCGGCGCGAAGCCGAGGACCGGCCAGTTCCCCTCTACGGTCGCGCGGAACGAATTTAGCGTGAAGAACAAAAGGGTGGGCGCCCAAAACGAGAAAATGAAGCGGCTCTCGTCCCGGTACGCGCAGGCTATTCCGCCGGGGGAGCGATAAAACGCGGTTTTGACGGATTTGGCGGCGGCGGCCGTCAGGAAAAAGAAAAGCCCGACGGAATAAAGGACGGCCTGGAATCCGGCGAACTCCAGAAACCGCCCCAGCGGGTTGCCGCCCGCGTGCTCGAGGCCGTGTTTCGCCTGGAAGGAGAAGGATATCCAGTCGTGCCGGACGTTCCAGATTACGACGGGGCTGAAAACGATTGCCGCGACGAGCGCGGCGACGTACGGATGGGGTTTTTTCAACCAGCGGCGGTTGTTCGGCGAAAGCGCGAGATAAAGCAACGCGCCGGGAAAAAAGAAGACCGCCGTGTATTTGCTCAGCATGGCGAGGCCCGCCGCCGCGCCCGCGCCGACCCATCTCAAAAACCGGGCGTCGGGCTGGTTTGCGGCGTCGTAAAAAAGGATCATGGCGAGGAGATAAAACGGCAGGAGCGGCGTGTCCGGCGTGACGTCCAGCGCCCCCGCGCAAAAAATGAGCGTCAGGTTTAGCATCCAGGCGGAGTGCCATCCCGCCTCCTCGTTTTTAAAAAGTTTGGAGGCCAGCCTGTACAGCAGGACCGTCGAGACCACGGACAGGACGACGGCGCCGAGCCGCACGAAAATTTCCGACTGGCCCAGCAGGGTCGTCGCCGCGATGACGAGCGCGACCATCGGGGGGTGGTCGTAATAACCCAGCGAAAGGTGTTGCGACCAAAGCCAGTAATAGCCGTCGTCCATCGCGAGTTCGAACGATGCGGCCGTGAAAAGGCGCAGTAGGGTGAACGCCGCAAGGAGTAAAAGGAGCTTTTTGACGGGGGTCACGAGACGCGGCTATTCGGATTTCTTTTGTTCGCCGTGCTTTTGTTCTTTCGCGGATTTTTTGGGCTTCTTTCCGTCCTTCTTTTCCTTCTTGGCGCCCTTCGCCTGTTTCTTCTCCTCGACCGCGCCGACGCCGGTCCAAACCCCCTTCTTTTGTATCCATCCGCTTTCGCCGTCCGCGTCAACCACCTTGGCCCAGCCTTCCTTATCCTCGGTTATTTTGAAGGTGTAGTTTTTTGGCGCCTGGTAAACCACGCGGGAATTCGCGTCGCCCGACTCGTGCACGTCTATCACCTTTTCGGAGACGATTGCGCCGCGACCCTTGGAAACCGAACCGGAATTCACCCATCCCACGTCCTTTTCCAAGTCCCTGACGGCGTACCAGTCCTGGTGTTTCGCCAGCACCTCCAGCGGGGTGTAGAGGTTGGGTTTCCACAGGATGGCGTAGGACGTGCCCGGGCCGCTTCGGATTTTGGCGTCCTTGGAGTTGACCATGACCTCTTCCGCCCAAGCTCCTGCGGAAAAGACAAAAAGCGATAGGACAACGAGTAGTTTTTTCATTTTACCTTCAAGCCCCCTTTAACAGGTTCCCATGTGCCGGCAAGCACAAGTTTACCCTCATCGTTGGCGGCAAGCAACATGCCGCGCGACTCAACCCCCATAAGTTTCGCCGGCTTCAAGTTTGCCACAACCACCACCGTTTTGCCCGCCAAATCTTCCGGCTTGTAGTGCTCGGCTATCCCGGCGACTATCTGGCGCGTCTCGGAGCCGAGGTCAACCTGAAGTTTGAGCAGTTTTTTGGATTTCTCGACGGGTTCGGCGGAGACGACCACGCCGGTTCGCAAATCCGCCTTCATGAAATCCTCGTATGTTATCTGCGCCTGCCCCTCCGCTTTTTGCGCCGGTTCTTTCGGCGCGAGCATCGCTTTTATCTCCTCCGCCTTCTTTTCGTCAATGCGCGGGAAAAGCGTCTCCCCCGCGATAATCTTTGTTCCAAGTTTTAAGCCACCCCAATTCCAGTCACCCCAATCGGACAATCCGAGCATTCGCTTAAGTTTTTCTGCGGATTCCGGCATAAAAGGGGAAATTGACTTTCCAATAAGCCTGATTGTTTCCACCCCGACGTAAAGAACCTTATCTAGTTCTTCCTTTTTGGAAGGGTCTTTTGCCAAATCCCACGGTTTGTTTACCTGAATGACTTCATTTAGGGTATCGCAAAGATTTATGATCTTCTCCAACGATAAATGAAATCTAAACTTTTTCATATGCTCATTGAAATAATCTATGGTCTCTTTGAACGATAAATTAGGATCCAATCCTTCCATCCCCTGTCGGGGTTTTCCCCAATCCACTCCCCAATATTTTGAAAATTTTTCCACTACCGAATAGGCGCGGGGTTGCGGGACGAGGGAATCGTTGTATTTTTCGACCATCGTAAGGACGCGGGAGACGAGGTTCCCAAGGTTGTTCGCGAGGTCCACGTTTATCCTGTTAATAAGGGCGTTCGCGTTGAAATCCCCGTCCAGCCCGAACGGAACCTCCCTCATCAAGAAATATCTGAACTGGTCAACGCCGACAGCCTCTACCGCCTTTTCGGGGGAGACGGTGTTGCCGAGCGATTTGGACATCTTCTGCCCCTCGACCGTCCACCATCCGTGGGCGTAGATTTGTTTCGGCAAGGGCAGGTCAAGGGCCATCAGCATCGTCGTCCAATAGACGCAATGAGTCGTCAAGATGTCCTTGCCGATTAGATGGACGTCCGCCGGCCAGAACTTTTTGTATTTGTCGCCGTCGGGATAACCAAGCGCGGATATGTAATTGACCAGCGCGTCGAACCAGACGTAGGTGACGTATTCGCCGTCGAACGGAAGCTCTATCCCCCACGCAAGGCGCGATTTCGGGCGGGATATGCAAAGGTCGCCGAGCTCCTTGCGGAGGAAGCCCAAAACCTCGTTCATCCTGGACGCGGGGTGGATCTCCAGCTCCCCCTTCATGATTTTTTCTATGAGCCTGTCCCGATAATTTCCCATCCTGAAGAAGTAGTTCTTCTCCATTATGTGCTCGACCTTCCTGCCGCACTCGGGGCAGTTGCCGTCCTTAAGGTCTTTTTCCGTCCAGAAACGCTCGTCGGGGACGCAGTACCATCCCTCGTAACTCCCCTCGTATATCTCCCCCTTGTCGAACAGAGTCCGCATGGCCGCCCGCACGACTTTTTTGTGCCTCTCCTCGGTGGTGCGGATGAAGTCGTCGTTCGAGACGTTCAGCGTTTTCCAAAGGGCGCGGAACTCCTCCGCCTCCTCTGCGACGTATTCATGGACGTCGCGCCCCGCCTTTTTCGCGGCCTGTTCCGCCTTTTGGCCGTGCTCGTCCGTGCCGGTGAGGAAAAAAACGTCGTCGCCTCCGGCGCGGTGATAACGGGCCAGGACGTCCGCCGCGACGGTCGTGTACGCGTGCCCCAGATGCGGCACGTCGTTGACGTAGTAGATGGGCGTGGTGACGTAAAATTTGCCCGTTAATCCCCGTTTATCGGCGTTCATCGGCGGCGATTTCTCCCCTTACGGGCGGAGAAGCTCGGCCTCGGGCGGATCCGGCTTGTCGTCGTCGTCCGTTTCCTCCGGCTCGGGCGCGTTCGCCGTCGGCGACGCGGCCCTTGGGTTTTGCCGTTGGTTTCTACCCTTCCCCTGTTGTTGGGGCGGATAGACGAGCGAGACCTGCGAGGCCTCGAAGTTCATCACCCCTTTGTCGCTTTCAAGCGCCACAGCAACCTTGGAGCGGAGGAAGTCCGCCACGACGACCCGCCCCCTTCCTTCGGGCGTGTTGACCGCCTTCCCGACGCGCGGGACGGTTTTCTGCATCTCGCGGTAGAAGTCCTCCTCGTAGTTAAGGCAACACATGAGCCTCCCGCAGACGCCCAGTATCTTCGAGGGGTTGAGCGAGAGGTTCTGGTCCTTCGCCATCCTGATGGAAACCGGGGCGAAGTCCGTCAGGTGGCCGGAACAGCACAGCTTGTACCCGCACACACCGCACCCGCCGAGCATTTTGGCCTCGTCCCTTATGCCGACCTGCCTCATCTCTATCCTGAGGTTCTTTTCGGACGCGACGGCCTTGACGAGCTCCCGGAAGTCCACCCGCTCCTCGGACGTGAAGTATATGACGGCCCGTTTTTCGTCGAAGGCCATCTCGACCTGGCTTATTTTTATCTTCAGCCTCATTTCGTCCGCCTTTCGACGGGCCAGCCCGTAGATGGCCTTTTCCTTTTCGAAGTTGCGGGCGTCTATCTCCAAGTCCAGCGGCGTCGCCTTGCGTATGATGTTCCTCAGGGGTTGCCTGCAACAACCCTTTCTTTTCATCCGCCCGCGCTCCACCTGTCCGATGGCGGCGCCGCGCTCGGCGTCGACCACGCAGTGGTCCCCGACCCTCAGGTCAAGGTGGTTGCACCTAAATTCCGAAAGCTTGGCGTTGTGCCTGAAGTTAACCGTTACGGTAAAGTCGTTGTCAATAACGTTTCGTTCCAATCCTGTGTCCCCTTTGCAAAACCGACTGCATGTCGAATATTAGGGCCTCCAAAAAAAGCTGGACGTTCGGGTTGAGCGCTGAGGCTGAAATCGCCTCCATCAACATGTCGAAGCACTCCTCGGCCCTGTCGCCCGGCGCGCCGCCGAATCCGGCCAATAACTTTTTCATTATATCAGATGGAATCGCGGAATTCCGACTTTGGCTCATCCTCAGGATTTCCGCCATCCTTTCGAGGAGGATGGGCAGGTCCTTGCGCTCCCTTTTTTTCCACTTCTCCGCAAACCCCATCACCTCGTCCGCCGGCATTTGCGCCATTCGGGCCATGAGTCCGGCCGCCTCGTCGTCAACCTCCCTTACCCCCTCCGTCGCGCCTCCCAGCGCCCTTCCGACGCACCCTTCGGCCAAAATGGCCGCCCTAAACGCCTCCTCGGCGGACGCTCCCAACCGCTTTTCCAGGACGTCCGCCAGCCTTGACGGCTCCATCGGCGTGAAGGGAACCTGCCTGCACCTTGATATGATGGTCGGCAACAGCGCCGAGGGGCTGTCCGTGACGAGGATTATCACGACGTCCGGCGGCGGCTCCTCGAGCGTCTTTAAAAAGGCGTTCTCCGGCGAGTCCTTCATCGTCTCGGCCCCGTGGATGACGGCCACCTTCCTGCCGCCCATGTAGGACTTGAGGGAGAGCGACGATATGAGGTCGCGCATCTGTTCCACGATTATCGTCGCGCCCGACTTGCCGTACTCGACGGCCCCCTCCCTGGAGACGCTGAAGAAATCGGGGTGCGAGCCCGCCTCGAACATGACGCACGACCTGCACGCGCCGCACGGGACCGGCCCCGCCTCCTTGTCCCCGGAGCACAAGAGCGCCTTTGCGAATATTCGGGCGGCAAGCGTCTTCCCCGTGCCGTCCGGCCCCTTGAACAGGTAGGCGGAGGCGACCTTGTCGCGCCTGATGTTTTTCAAAAGCGAGGAGCAGGCGGCCTCCTGCCCGGCTATGTCGCCAAACGTCGTTGTCATTGGCGCATTTTACCAGCTTTGGCGATAAAACCGCTTATTGGATTCTTGGCGGACACACCTTTAAAGGAGTATAGTCACGGAAGGCCAAGCGGTTGCCGCTGTTGCGGCAAAGTACCCCCTAAGGGTGTTCCCATTTATAAGTCGATATTGTAGCCTTACGCCAATTTATTGCAAATCACTCTTGCCAATGTTGCAAATAGAACAAAGTGTTTGCAGATTTTCAATAACTGTTTCTCCACCATTTGCCCATGCCTTTACATGGTCAACATGAAGGATAACGCTAGAATCGGTCGCTGGCGACCTACCGCAACTTTTACACTTGAAATTATCGCGTCTCATCACGATAAAACGAAGCCGCCAATTTATATCGCGTTTTGTTTTATGCCGAGTTGATGGTTCAACCCGGACAGCTTCTAAAGCCGCCTCCGACGCGATGCTTTCCAAGTTATTGATTGAGGCGACGAAGCTTTCTAGAGCTTTGCGCCAAGTCCCAAAACGATTCTCGTATGTCTTACCGCCATATTTTGAAAGTGGGATTTTAACTTCTGAATAGCGGGGTTGCCTTCCTAGCTTAATCCAAACTTCTTCCAAATTTTGGAACAGTTCTTCTTGCGTAATATTAAAATTCCGACTTTTTTCAAGACCAGCTTTTTCCAAAGCAATGAACCAACTACCAAATCTACGTAGGTATGTAGCTATGTGATACTTGCCTCTCTCACCATAATCGCTATTGGTAATACTTGTTTTTTTTAACTCCGAAGCAACCCTCCGCAAATCTGCTATAAGTTCTTCGTCTGTAACTCCGCGATGATATTCTTCAAGTTCAAATTTCATAACGCTTACAAATGGCTCAACCTAATGGGGGTATTTTTTTGATTTTTCATAATTTCAAATAACCCTCATATCCGTTGGGGAAAAACAGATTAGGCGACTTTTTCGAGTCTTATTTTCTCTATCCTAGAGCGCACCGGTTTTAATTCCGTTATGGTTATAAAAACCACCGGTTGGCCTTTGTCTGCGGCTTTCAAGGATGTTTCCTTTGCCCATTGGTTGAATTGGTCGTCCCCTTCCATCTGCATCACAACAAGGGCGTTTTCCGGAATTTTTTCCGCGAAGTCCGGGTACTCGATAATATAGCGGTCAAACTCCCTCACTAACATGCTGTTCTTTTCAACGAGGGCATTTTTCATCAGCATGGAAATTCTCCTTTCAAAAACCTATCCCTATAATACTCCCAATTCTCATTTAGGTCATCATCTGCCAAGGCGAGCGCGTCGTTATAATTAAGGAAAAGCCGTACTTTTCTGGTCTGCCGTTTTATATTCATGCAATCCCTATGGGTGTAATTATGGGCGCAGTCGTACCGGATAACTTCATGCCACTTTCCGTCAAATTTAATTTCCAGTTGCACCATAAAAGCCGATATCTTTCCCGATTCAGCTGAATGGCAGTGCCTTTTTCTAGCGTCTACATCCAACAGGATAAGATATTGTTTTTTTGTCACAATAAACCTAATCTATTCGTATCTTATCTTATCTATGTCTTTTGACCCCGACTTTTTTGCAAAAGCCCTCCAGCGGACATTTTGAGCAGAAGGGGGAGACGGGAACGCAGACGTTCTGGCCGTAGGTGACCAGCAGGTCGTTGTACTCGATCCAGTATCTTTGCGGGAGGACGCGCCTTAACGCCGTTTCCGTCTTTTCCGGCGACGCGGTTTTAACGTAACCCCAGCGGTTGGAAATCCTGTGGACGTGGACGTCGACGCAAATCCCGGGTTTGTTGAAGCCGACCGTGACCACGAGGTTCGCCGTCTTTCTGCCCACCCCCTTCATCTTCAACAGCTCGTCGAGGTCGGACGGCACCTCCCCCCCGTGTTTATCCATCAGCTCTTTGCAGACGCGGTGCAGTGTGGCGGCCTTCACCCTGTAAAAGCCCACCGGGAAAATTAGTTCCTCTATTTTCTCCCTCGGCAACGACAAAATCTTTTCCGGCGTGTCCGCCGCGGCGAAAAGCCGGTCGCACGCCAGGGCGGTGGTCGCGTCCTTGGTCCTTAGAGACAAAAGGGTGGATATAAGCACCTTGAACGGCGACTTTGAATAATGCCCCACGATTGGAACCTTGTATTTGGGAACCTCGCGCCGCAAAATTTTTATGGCCCGGTCTATCGGGAATTTTGCTACGCCCATCTCAGCACGAAGAGGGCGCGACGACGGAAGGACGGCCGTGAACTCCGATGATTGCCGCCGTCTTCAATTTTTCCCCGTCCGCGGTTAAAACTTACAGCGGCTTCTTCCCCTTTATCTCGTTCAGCTTCTGCTCGAAAACCGCCTCCCGCCCGTGTTTTGACGGAACGTAGAACCTAACGTCCTCCATCCCATCGGGAAGATAGCTCTGGGCGACCCAGTGGTCGGGGAAGTCGTGCGGGTATTCGTACCCTTTTCCGTGCCCCATTTTTTTCGCGTCGGGGTACGAGGCGTCCCTTAGATGCGCCGGGGGTTGCTGGGGGCCGCCCGACCGCCGGATGTACTCGATAGCCGCGTCAACGGCGACTACGGAGCTGTTTGACTTCGGCGCGCACGCGACGTACAGGACGGCCTGCGCCAGCGGTATCCTTCCCTCCGGCAGGCCCAGCTTCTCCACCGCCGCCGCGGCGGACGTCGCCAGTATCAGGGCGGTCGGATCGGCGTTCCCGACGTCCTCGGCCGCAGTCACCATGAGCCTCCTTGCGATGAAGCGCGGGTCCTCGCCGGCCTCGAGCATTCTGGACATCCAATAGATTGCGGCGTCCGGGTCCGAACCCCTCAGGGATTTTTGGAACGCCGACGCGTGGTCGTAATGCGCCTGTCCGGCCTTGTCGTAAAGCAGGTTAGCCTTTTGGGATATTTTTTCGACCAGGCCGGCGGTTATCGCGGCTTCCCCGGCGGCGAGCTGGCACGCCTCGAGAAGGCTAAGCGCCATGCGGGCGTCCCCGGCGGCGAAAAGCGCGATTTGGTCTATGACGTCGGCGGACTCGACGGAGGCCTTTCCGCCGAGGCCGTTCTCCGCGTCGTCGAGCGCCTGGCGCACAATGGCGCATACCTCGTCGAAGGAGAGCGGCGTCAACTCCACTATGGTGCAACGCGACCTCAGGGCCGGAATGACCCCGAACGACGGGTTTTCGGTCGTGGCGCCGACGAGCGTTATCAGGCCGGTCTCGACGTGCGGAAGGAGCTGGTCCTGCTGGGTCTTGTTGTACCGGTGTATTTCGTCTATGAAAAGGACGGTCTTCTTTCCGTTGAGCTGGTTGTACCTGGCCCGCGCCACGGATTCCTTAAGCTCCTTCACGCCGGTCTCGACCGCGCTGAGGCGCAGGAAAACCCTGCCGCTCACGTTCGCCGCCAGCCGGGCGAGGGTGGTTTTCCCCGTGCCGGGAGGCCCCCAGATTATCATCGAGCCGAACCTGTCCTCCTCGACGAGCCGTCTTAGCGGCTTGCCGGGGCCGACGACGTGGGTCTGGCCTATGAACCGGTCGAAGGTTTGCGGGCGCATCCGGTCGGCCAGCGGGCGGGAGGATTTGTCGGGCTCTTTTCCGGGCTCGTCCCCGCCGGAGTCGAACAGGCCGGGGTCTTGCGCCATCAGGTCTCCAACGCGGAGCTACCGCCTTTTGATGATGGAAAAGACTTTTTGGTCCGGCGGAAGGTTTTTCAGCCCGTTTAGGAAACAAAGCTCGACGACGAAGGCGACTCCGGCGACCTTCGCGCCGAGCTTTTCGGTCAGCCTTATCGCGGCGCCCATCGTCCCGCCGGTGGCCAGGAGGTCGTCGAGGAGGAGCACCCGATCCCCCGGCTTGAAGGCGTCGGTGTGTATGTGTATCTCGTTGACGCCGTATTCGAGCTCGTACGATTCCGACACGGTCTGCCACGGCAGTTTTCCCGGCTTGCGTATCATCGTCACCCCGCATCCGAGCCGGTAGGCCACCGCACCGGCAAGCACGAACCCCCTGGCCTCGATTCCCGCCACATGGTCTATCCTGGCGGATTTAAATTTTTCGACGAGAATGTCAACGACGCCTTTGAACGCCTCGGCGTCGTCGAAGAGCGTCGTAAGGTCGAGAAAAAGCACCCCCTTTTTGGGGAAATCCGGCACAAGCCTAATTTTTGCCTCGAGTTCCTTTGCCGTAAGTTCGGCCCGATTATTTTCGCCCAAAATGATTTTCTCCTCCGTCCTTCAATGCCCAAGTCTAACCCGCTTTGGATAAGGAATAAAGGGGTGAAATTCCTGATGGACGGGCTAGTTTGACCGCGATGAAGATAACCGCGCCGTTGGCGCCGCCTTTTTATTGGTAGCCCCAAGGGGAATCGAACCCCTGTTACCGCCGTGAGAGGGCGATGTCCTAACCGCTAGACGATGGGGCCTCCGAAAATGTTTTCAAAGGGCGTACCGCGAGCCAAGGAGCGATGATATATCAAGCGATATTCATAATCAACCTCCGCGGCGCGGGCGAAAATCTGTGATTTTTTTATGGCGCGCCTTTCGTGTATAATGCCGCCATGCGAATTTCAACGGCCCTTGCTTTGCTCCTTTTGACGTGCGTCATCCCGGCCTTTGCCGAGGAGGCGCCGGCGGAAACCGTCCAATCATCCGAGCCCGAGGCGGGCGTCGAGAACGTGCCGAGGGAATTCTTCCTTGAAAAGGTGGCGCCCGTGGTTAGCGAAAAGGTCCTGCTTTCCGCCGGTTATCTGGCGCGAAACGACCATCCCTTCGGCTACATAACGGGGTTTGACGGAAAAATGACTATCGCCTTGTCGGGGGACGTCGTGTATTTCAACCATGGCGCCGACGCCAGCGTAAAGGCGGGCGACAGGTTTTTCGTGTACAAAAAGGGGCGGACCGTCACCTTTCCCGGCGCGCGCGAGGAGTTCGGATATCTGGTGACGATCGCCGGGCTCATCGAGGTCACCGAAGTCGGGGACGCCATTTCCACCGCCTTGGTGAGGGCCGAATACGACGAAATTGAGAAGGGGGACGCCCTGACCCCGGAATTTTCCGTGATACCGCCGACAATCGACCCCGACAAGCCGCTTGAGAACAAGCTGATCTCGGGCGAGATAGTCTGCGAGCGTTTCGGAAAGGGCGAAATCTCCATCGGCGACGTGGTTTATCTGAACGTGGGCCGTATGGACGGCGTGGCCGAGGCCGACGTCTTCGGAATACTCGAACCACAGAGAAAGAAACGATGGTGGGAGTGGGGCGCCGACGAAAAACTGCCCGAACACCAAATCGGAAAACTTGTGGTGATTCTTGTGAGGGACGGAACGAGCACGGCCGTCGTCTCCTCCGCCAAGGACGAGATTAAAGTTGGATACAAGTTCAATTACATCCAATCTCGATGACTCCGTAACCCTTTCCTCCCCCCTCTTCCCCGCGCCCGCCGCCGTCGTCCGCAAACCGTCGTGAAGCCCGCAAAATTTGCGACCGCTCGGATAATAACAATCGGCAACGAGCTTACGACCGGCCTCGTGGCGGACGCCAACGCCCGAGTCGTCGCCCGCTTTTTGCTCGGCCGCGGATACGTCGTGTCGCGCGTCGTTTCCGTCCCGGACGACGAGGGGGAAATAATCGCCGAGGTGCGCGAGGCTGTCCGAAGCTCGGACCTTGTGGTCGTGACCGGCGGCCTGGGCCCCACGCACGACGACGTGACCAAAACGGCGCTCTGCCGGCTCTTCAAATGCAAGACCAAGTTCCAGCCCGCCGTGTTGCGGCGCGTCAGGGCATTTTTTAAGAAAATAGGAAAAAAGACGCCGGAGGCGAACCGCTCGTACGCCGACGTCCCGACTTGCGCAGTCGCGGTTCGAAACGACGTCGGACTGGCGCGGGGGCTTTTCTTCAACGGGAGGGTGCTGGCGCTCCCCGGAGTGCCGCACGAGGCGGAGCGCATGCTGTTGACGTCCGCGGCCCGCCTCATCCGGCCGGGCGGGACGCACGTGCGCGAGTTTACGTTCCACACGGCCGGCGCGGACGAGACGAGGCTGACGGACGAGATGAAGGGGCTGGCGAAGGCGACGAAGTTCGCCGACGTGGCCTTCCTGCCGAAATTGGGGAACGTGGACGTGCGGATTGTCGCGCGCGGTTCCACGCCAAAAAAGGCGTCCGCCAACATGGCGTCCGCAAAAAGGCTTCTTCTTGACAACATAAGGCGGCACGTCTGGGGAACCGGCGACCAGACCATCGAAAGCGTGGTCGGCGGCATGCTGAAAAGGGCGGGACAATCCCTGTGCGTGGCCGAATCCTGCACCGGCGGGGGAATCGGGAAAAGGGTGACCTCCGTGCCGGGAAGCTCGGAATATTTTTTGGGCGGTGCGACGGTCTACTCGAACTCCGCCAAAACCTCACTAGTCGGGGTCCCTAAAAAACTGCTGGCGAAATTCGGCGCCGTCAGCGGCGAGGCCGCCGCCGCCATGGCGCGGGGCGCGCGAAAAAGTTTCGGGGCCGACTACGCGGTTTCGGCCACGGGCGTGGCCGGCCCCGGGGGCGGCACGCGGGAGAAGCCGGTCGGGCTCGTGTTCGTCGCCGCGGCCGACGGTCGGGGCGAAACGGTTCGGCGCCTTTTCATCGCCGGTGGAAGGGAGACGGTGCGCGAGAGGACGACGTTCGAGGCGCTTTTCCTGCTTTACGAAAAATTAAGGCGGGACGCTTTATAAGTTGATGGCCGGGCGGGATAAGTGGATAATCCTGCCTAATGGAAAAGGGCAGGATCGAGTGCAGGGGAGTCGGAAAGAAATTCGGCGATTTCACGGCCCTAAGCGACGTCGACCTCACGATTGACGAGGGGGATTTCCTCGTCCTTTTCGGCCCGAACGGTGCCGGGAAAACCACCCTTTTAAAAATACTTTGCGGAATGGTCCGCCCCACCTCCGGCACGGCGAGGGTCGGGGGCGCCGACTCCCACTCCCCGGCGATAAGGGGGAAGATAGGCGTCATATCGCACAAGAGTTATCTTTACGACTCGCTCATGGCGCTCGAGAACCTCGTCTTTTTCGGCGAGATGTACGGCGTGGCCGACCCCGCCGGCCGCGCGATGGAACTGCTGAAAACGGTCGAGCTGGAAAACAGGAGGGACTCCGTCGTGCGGGCCTTCTCGCGGGGGATGGTCCAGCGGCTCTCGATAGCCCGCGCTCTGGTGGCCGACCCGGAGTTCATTTTTCTGGACGAGCCGTTCACCGGCCTCGACCACCATTCGGCGCTGATGTTCCAATCCCTGCTCTCCGCGCTTCACAGGCGCGGCAAGACCGTGATGATGATAACCCACGACATACCGCTCGGCCTCGCCGCCTCCACCCGCGCGGCGATACTAAGGGGCGGCCGGAAGATCTTCGACGAAAGCACCCTCGGGACGGGCGTCCCCGAATTCATGCGGATGTACGTGGAGAGGGTCGAGAAATAATGCGCGGAATTTTGCGCGCGGCGAGGGCGATCCTGGTCAAGGACATGAGGACGGAGCTTCGCTCGCGCGAGTTTTTGGGGAACACCTTCATGTTCGCCCTGCTCGTCATCGTCATCTTCAACTTCGCCTTCAAGATAAACGCGCAGAACGCGCCCCAGCTGGCCTCCGGCATCCTCTGGATAGCGTTCCTGTTCGCGGGCACGCTCGGGGTCGGCCGCTCCTTCCAGGCGGAGAAGGAAAACGACTGCATACAGGCGCTCGCGCTCTCGCCGGTGGACCGCTCCGCCGTGTTTCTCGCGAAGCTCGCGGGCAACCTGATTTTTCTGGCCCTGGTGCAGGCGATGGTGCTTCCCGCGTTCGTCGTCCTCTACAACCTGAACGTGATGGAGAATTTTCCGATGCAGGCGCTCGTCTTCCTCCTGGGGGACGTCGGCTTCATGACGCTCGGGACGCTGGTCGCCGCGTTGTCGGCCAACCTCAAGGCGCGCGAAATACTGCTTCCGGTGCTCCTCCTGCCGCTGTTGACGCCGCTTTTGATTTTTGCGGCGGCGGCCACCTCGGCGCTCATAGGCGGCGACGACCCCGCGGTCTACCTGTCGCGGATAAAATTTCTGGCGGCGTTCGACCTGATTTTTTTTGTTGTGTCAACGCTGGTCTTTGAATATATCATGGACGAACTATGAGCTATTTGGTCGCGGCGTTCGGGGTCATTTGGCTGGCCGTTTTCGCATACGTCTTCGCCATCGACCGCAAGTGCGAGAAACTGGAAAAAGAGATTGAATCCGCTGGAAAAGGCCCTAAGGCTGACTGAGCATCCGGCCCTGCGCGCCGGACTTTTCCTCGCCTCGGCCGCGTCCATGCTCGCGGCGCTGTACCTTTCGCTCGTTTGGGCGCCGGCCGCCGCGGGGGAGACGGAGGCGTACAGGATAATGTATTTCCACGTTCCGACCGCGATAATGGCGTACCTCGGCTTTTTCGTCGTCTTCGCCGCAAGCGTCGGATATCTGTGGAAAAGGAACCTCGTTTTCGACGCGCTCGCGCGGGTGGGCGCGGAGCTCGGCGTGCTTTTTTGCTTCCTCATGCTTGCAACCGGCATGATATGGGGAAAACAAAGGTGGGGCGCGTGGTGGCTTTGGGAACCGCGCCTCACGACCGCGCTCATACTTCTCGTGATCTACGTCGGATACCTGATGCTCAGAAACTCGGTTGACAACCAGGCGGTCCGCGCGCGGTATGCGGCGGTGTTCGGCATAGTCGGGTTCATCGACGTCCCGATAGTCCACTTCGCGATCAAGCTGTGGGGCAACGTCATGCATCCGGTCGTCATCAAATCCGCCTCCGACGCCGGGATGCCCCCCGAAATGATGCTCGCGCTACGGGTGAGCCTGCTCGCCTTCCTCCTGACGTTCGCTTCCTTGTTTCTTTTGAGGCTCAGGCTGGAAATCCTGGCCTCAACCGCCTCGAGTCGCCTTTCCGGCGAAACTCGTTAGACGGCCGAAACCCCGCCGTAAAGGGGCGCGTAAAAAATCCGCGACTTATTGGAACAGCAATACCGGCTCCGGATTCGCGTAGGTTTTCAGGGACGTCCTCCCGTCGCCGAACAACAGCGACACGTCCCCGTCGTGCTGGGTTTGCAAGACGACGATCCCCCGTCCGCGCAACGCCCCCATCGTTTTCCCGGCGGGCATGTTGTACCTGTTCAACGCGCCGACGCTGATGACCGCCATCCTGGGCGCGACCGCGCTCAGGAACGCGGGGGTTGTCGAACTGCCGGAGCCGTGGTGCGCCACGTGAAGCACGTCGGCCTTCAGCGGGGCGTCGGTCTCCACAAGGTGTCGTTCGGCCTCCTTTTCGTTGTCCGCGGGAAGAAGCACCCTTTTCCCCCCGATCTCGAGCATCAACATTAGGGAGGTGTTGTTGTTCTTAGCCCTCGGATGCTCGTCTAGGTACCGTTTGGACGGGTGAAGCACGACCAGCCCCGCGAGGTCGGACACGGGGACCCTCATCCCGGCCAGCAGGCTGAACCTCGGAATGCCGCGCTCGTCCGCGATTCTGCGCAACCCCGCCAGGGCCTTGTGAGGCTCGCCGTTGTCCATGTAGCGGGAGACCTCGACGGACCTCATCACCGTGAAGAGGCCGCCCACGTGGTCCATGTCGCCGTGGGTCGCTATCACGGCGTCGAGTTTTTTTATTCCCAGCCTCCGCAGTTCGGGCAGTACCACCAGCTCCCCGAGGTCGTACTCCTTGAACCTCACCCCTCCGTCCACGAGGATGTTGGCGCCGTCCCTAAGCATTATCAGCGTGGCGTCCCCCTGCCCGACGTCGATGAACCGAACCTCGCTGTTTTTTCTCTCGACCGGCCAGTAGAAGAAAAATATCGCCGCCAAAAGCGCCGCGGCCGCCGGAACGAAATACCGGAGCCGGAACGCCCAAAGCAGGAAAACGAAGTAATAAAAGGCGACGAGCCAGGCCGCGGGGGACGGCCCGACGAACGACAGGACGGACGACCGGCGGACGGCTCCGGCGATGAACTCTATTCCGGAAAATCCGAGCGACGAGACCCAGGCGGAAACGGAACCCAACGGTCCCCAGACCGAGCCGAGCGCGAACGACGCGAAGACCGACGGGATGGCGAACATGGCTACGGGAACGGCGGTAAGGTTCGCCAGCACGCTCTCGCCGTGCAATTCGTTGAACCTCGACATTATCAACGGCGCGGTGGCGACAGCCAGCAGGAGCGATATCTCCGCCGTCTCGACAAAAAAATCGCGAACCCTCCTTCGCCGCCCGTCCTCCCCCAAGCCCTCCGCCCATTCCTTTGGCGCCCCCTTTTTCCAAAGCAACCAAAGCGCTATGGCGCCCACCGCCGCGTACGACGTGAGGAACGAAAAGCTGGAGACCGCCGTCGGGTTGAGTAGAAGCACCACGACGGCCGACAGCGCGAGCGAGTTTATTACCTCCCCCTCCTTTCCCAAAATGACGGA
Organism: Nitrospinota bacterium; assembly: GCA_016194375.1. Lineage (GTDB taxonomy): Bacteria > Nitrospinota_A > UBA7883 > JACRGQ01 > JACRGQ01 > JACQEX01. The sequence goes on along the minus strand of JACQBU010000122.1, from coordinate 2,098 downwards.
GAGGAAAAACACGGCCGCCATCACCCCGGCCCTCCTCGAGGGGATGTTCGCACCGGTGACCAGCACGTACAGCACGACCGCGACGATGCAGAGGAGGGCCGCGCATTTCTTGTGCGCGCCGTACTGCGTCCAGGACGGCCGAAAAAAATAAAACGCCCAAAAAAAGAGCGGGTAAAAAAGGAGGTAGGAAAACCCGCCAATGAAGCCGACGTGAAGCCCCGCCACAGCCAGCAGGTGGGCGAGCCCGGAGGTGGAGTAGTCCCGCCTCTCCTTGGCCGTCAGCCCGCCCCTGACCCCGATGGTCATCGCGGCGGCGGACGCCGCCTCCCCTTTGGGAAACTCCCTAATGATGAAGTCGCGGATGCTACGCCGGAGTTTTTCGCTCGCCGCGTCCGGCCTCCAGGCGGGGGCGGGCCGGATGATTTGAACCACCCCCTTTTTCGGCACGTTGACCGCCGCCGTTATTCCCGATTCCCTTAAATATTCCTCCTTGTTGAACCCGCCGAAGTTTTTAAAACCTATGACCGGCTTCACGCGCGCGTCCGGAAGCATTATCCTGTCGCCGGGGAGCGGCGGAACCATCCCGTTGTACACGCCGACGGACAGGACGCCGGAGACGTTTCGGCCGTTCAGCCTCTCGGCCGCCAGCCTGAAGCGGCAACCGTCGGAGAAATATTCCATAGGGCCGCGGACGACCCCCTCGAGCACCGCCCCCTTCACGGGCACGAATCTGCCTATCTGGTCCGCCGCATCCAGTTCCGCCGTAGCCGCGCTCATGGACAAAAACGACGCCGCCGCGAATACGGGAATCAATGTCCTAAGTCCGAGCGGGACGGGAGAAAACGCCGTAATCAACACCGCGGCTATCGTCAACGCGGGAATCGAGACGCCGAGCGGCAGTTTCCATCCGGCGACTAAAATTCCGGCGACGACCGCAAGGGCGTAATAAAGCGAGGGGTATCGAAGTGCCTCTCCGCGCATAAGGTCAGATTTTACCTTACACCTGCATATAATGGTGAAATGGAAAAAACCCGGAACCCCCTCAGGAACATAAGGCTCACGCTCGAGTACGACGGCGCCGCCTACCTGGGCTGGCAGGCGCAGGCCAGGGGGAGCACCGTCCAAACGGCCGTCGAGGAGGCGATACGAAAAATACTGGGCAAAAGGTCGCCGGTCGTGGCGTCCGGCAGGACCGATTCCGGCGTGCACGCGCTGGCGCAGGTGGCGAACGTCCGGGGGCATTTTCCGATGGACGACGCGACCTTGCTCCGCGCGCTCAACTCAATGCTTCCGCCCGACATAGCCGTGACCGACGTTCGGACGATGCCCGCGGCCTTCCACGCGCAAAAGGACGCGAGATGGAAAAAATACCGGTATCAAATCCACAACTCGGACGTCAAAAGCGCCTTTGCCCGCGGGACCTCGTGGCACGTCATCGCGCCGCTGGACATAAAGGGGATGAGAAAGGCCGCGCGACTCCTGACGGGGAGGCATGATTTTGCGTCGTTCATGGCGGCGCACAGCTCGGTAAAAAGTTCCGTGCGCAACGTCTTTTCGCTTGAAATAAAGAGGCGCGGGAAGACGGTCGTCATCGAGATAACGGCGGACGGGTTCCTAAGGCAGATGGTGCGGAACATCGCGGGCACGCTGGTGGAGGTCGGCAGAGGCCGCATAAAGCCCGGGATGATGAAGGGGATGCTGGAGGCGAGGGACAGGCGCAAGGCGGGGCCGACCGCCCCCCCGCAGGGCCTGTTCTTGGTGGAAGTGGGGTATTAGACTTCCTTCCGTTGAAAAAGGGTGGTCGGTTGTCATTGCGAGCGTAGCGAAACAATCCCGCCATATATTCAATCAAGGTGCCTCGGATTGCATCGTCGCTATGCTCCTCACAAGGACGCCTCTACAGGGACTTTTTAAGAGTTACAACATGACTATGGCAAAGAATTTATAAATCGCCGCAAATTGCTACAATGCAAGACCTTGTATATTGATTTCCATGGTTGCTAAAGCCAAAATGAAAGAAAATGGCATGGCAGACCGGTCAAGACTTGGTCGCAAAGGCCGTGGGTCAGCGTGGGTCGCCATGCCTTCCAATGAAACA
>JACQBU010000121.1 GCA_016194375.1 Nitrospinota bacterium | reverse complement strand
TCTCCACGGAACACAACGTGTAGCGTTTATGAGAGTCAAATGCGATAATTTCCATAGTGCGCCTCCTTTTTCTTTGGTTTAGTGAATTGACACAACAATCCACTATAAGGGGGCGCGCTTTCATATAATCATTCCCGCGAAAACGGGCCGCAGTCGTCTCCGACCACAACCCTCGTCCCGACCGCATCTTGGTGGTCGGGGAATCCAGAAGGGAAAAATCTCCGGCCGCCTGGACACGGCCGGGACGAGATTGGTAGGTGCGGCTTCAGCCGCACCGGTGCGACTAAAGTCGCACCTACCGCGCCGATGGAGCGAACAGGACGAGAAGCGAAGGCGGAGACGACCGTTGCCTGGATGCCCGTTTTCACGGGCATGACGCCAATTCTTATCCGGAGATTGAGGTGTGCGGAAAAAAAATGACGCGTGCTATATTTTTTTCGCGTACCTCAGGGGATCGGTGAGTCCCGCCTCGGCAAACCCCTTCAGCCTTAGCGCGCAACTGTCGCAGACGCCGCAGGCGACGCCGTCAGGCGACGGATCGTAGCAACTGCTCGTCATCGAGAAATCAACTCCCAGTTCGCGGCCGAGCAGGAATATCTCCGATTTTTTCCTTGATATAAGCGGGGCGTGGATTTTAACTTGAACCCTCCCCTCGACCCCCATCTTGGTCGCTAGGCGCGCCATTTTTTCAAACGCCTCGATGTACTCCGGCCTGCAGTCCGGATATCCGCTGTAGTCGAGCGCGTTCACGCCCACGTAGACGTCCCCCGTGCCAAGGCTCTCCGCCCACCCGAGCGCGACGGAAAGAAAGATGGTGTTCCGCGCCGGGACGTAGGTCGCCGGTATCCCCTCGGAGATTTCGTCGGGAGTCCTGCCGACAGGGACGGGCACGTCGTCCGTGAGCGCGGATTTCCCGATTCCCCTCAGGTCTATTTTCATTATCAGGTGCCTGGCCGCCTTCTGCGCCTGCGCCTGGCGGCGCGCCATTTCAAGCTCGACGCGGTGCCGCTGGCCGTAGTCAATCGTGAGGGCGTAGGGGGCGAATCCGTCCCGCTTGGCGCACGCCAGCGCCGTGGCCGAATCGGCCCCGCCTGAAAGGAGTACGACCGCGATTTTATCCAATGTTATTTAAAAGGACCCGTACGGTAGTGCCGCATCCCTTTGGTGGCGCAGACACTCCTGTCTGCGTTGCCGCGCCAGCGGCAAGCCTCGTCCTCTTCTTGCGTCCGTAGGACGCAACACGGAGAAGAGCGTCCGTGCCACCAATTATCCGCGACTTGTTGGTTCATGTGAATGCCGGACGTCCCTCAGCCGACCATTTTTTCGACGATTGAAAAAATGGCCTCGAGCGCCTCGGGCAGTTTGTCCGCGTTCGGCCCGCCCGCCTGCGCCATGTCCGGCCGTCCGCCCCCCTTGCCGCCGACGATGGCGGCGGCCTCCTTGATTATCGAACCGGCGTTGACCTTTTTCTCCAAATCCTTCGTCACGCCGACGGCCAGCGTCGCCTTGCCGTCGCGCGCGGCGCCCACGGCAATCACGCCGGAGCCGGCCTTCGCCTTCATCTCGTCCACCAGCTCGCGGAGCGAGGCCGGGTCCACGTCGCCGCAATTGCGAACCACCACCCTCACGCCCCGCACGTCCCGCTCGCTTGTCTCGGCCTCTCCGCCGCCGCGAATAAGGTCGGCCTGGAGTTTTTTAACGGACCTTTCGAGCTCCCTGGTCTTGTCCAAAAATTTCTGCACCCTTTCGGGGCTTTCCTCGGGACGGCATTTCACCAGCCCCGCGACCTCCTTAAGTTTATTCTCCAAACCGGCGACGTATTCGAACGCGTTCTTGCCGGTGACCGCCTCCACCCTCCTGATGCCGGCGGCGACCCCCGTCTCCGAGATTATTTTGAAAAATCCTATCCGCCCGCTGGCGGCCACGTGGGTGCCGCCGCAGAGTTCCTTCGAATATCCGCCCATCTCGACCACGCGCACGGAGGCGCCGTACTTCTCGCCGAAAAGCGCGGTCGCGCCGCTTTCCATCGCCTTCTCCACGTCCATCACCGTCGTCCTCACGGGCAGGTCCTCCATTATCTTTTGGTTGACCGCCTCCTCGACCTCGAGCAGTTCCTCCGGCGTGGTCGCCGTGTAATGGGAAAAATCGAACCTGAGCCTCTCCGGGTTGACGAGCGAGCCGGACTGCTTGACGTGCTCGCCCAGCACGTTCTTGAGCGCGGCCTGCAGAAGGTGCGTCGCGCTGTGGTTGCGCGCGGTTCCGGCGCGGTTTTCGCCGTTCACCTTCGCCGAAACGACCTCGCCCGACCGCAACTCCCCGTCGGTCATCAAAACGCGGTGGACTATCATGCCCATCACGTTGCCGCTGTTTTCAACCCTGCACGCCCCGCCTTCGCCGGAGATGGTTCCGCTGTCCCCGGCCTGACCGCCGCTTTCGGCGTAGAATGGCGTTTTGGCGAGAACCAAATCCCCCTTATCCCCTTTCGCAATTTTCGACGTCCGCTTTCCGTCCACGACGATTAGTTTTATTTCCGACGTCTCCTCAAGCGACTGGTAGCCGGTAAACTCCGTTTTTTCCGTTTCAAGCCCGACGTAGGCCTCGGGAGTTTTCGTCGGCGCCGCCTTGGCGCCCTTGCGCGCCATCGTCCGCTGGTTTTCCAGCTCGGCGTCGAACCCGCCCCTGTCAATGCCCAGCCCGGCGTCCTTTATGACGTCCCCCGCGAGGTCCGGCGGAAACCCGTAGGTGTCGTACAGCTTGAAAAGCTCCGCGCCGTCCACGGCGGCCCTTTTTTGGGAGCGGGTTTTTTCCACCAAATCGTTGAGGATGCGAAGCCCGGCCTCCAAAGTCCTTCCGAACCGCTCCTCCTCGGACTTTATTATCTTCGCCATCGTGGCCTCGGCCTCGCGCAGTTCCGGGAAAACGTCCTTAAAATTGTCTATGACCGCGCCGGTCACCCTGTAAAGGAACGGCCCCGTGGCGCCCAGCATCTTGCCGTGGCGCATCGCGCGGCGCATCAGCCTGCGCAGGATGTATCCCCTGTCGTCGTTGGACGGCAGAATCCCCTCCGTTATGAGGAACGCGGCGGCGCGGGCGTGGTCGCCGATGACGCGGAACGACACGTCCTCCGCGGACGACGCACCATAGCCCCTCCCGAGCGCCTCCTCCGCGCGGGCTATCACCGGCCGGATGAGGTCCGTGTCGAAGTTGGAGTCCACGTTCTGCATTATCGAGGCGAGCCTCTCCAGCCCCATTCCCGTGTCGATGTTCGGCCTTGGCAACGGCTCCAACTCGCCGGATTCATTCCTGTTGTACTGCATGAAGACGAGGTTCCAGAGTTCCTCGTGCCTGTCGCAATGCTCGCAGGCGGGGCCGCAATCCGGCCTCCCGCATCCGCGCGACGGGCCGTGGTCAATGTATATCTCGGAGCAGGGCCCGCAGGGGCCTACCGGGCCCATAGACCAGAAGTTGTCCTTCTCCCCCATCGCGATGATCTTGTCGTTCGGGACTCCGGCCGTCTTGGACCAGATGTTTCCCGCCTCCTGGTCCTTTTCATAAACCGTTATCGAAAGTTTTTCGGGCGGAAGTTTCATGACGTCCGTGAAAAACTCCCACGCGTAGGCTATCGCCTCCTGCTTGAAGTAGTCGCCGAACGAGAAGTTGCCGAGCATCTCGAAGAAGGTGTTGTGCCTCCTGGTCCTGCCGACGTCCTCGAGGTCGTTGTGCTTGCCGGACACCCTGAGGCATTTTTGCGACGTCACCGCGCGGGCGTAGGCCCGTTTTTCCCTGCCGAGGAAAAGGTCCTTGAACTGAACCATGCCGGAGTTGGTGAAAAGCAGGGTCGGGTCGGCGGACGGGACGAGGTTGGAGCTTCTGACTATCCTGTGCCCCTTCGAGGCAAAGTAGTCTATGAACGCCCTCCTGATTTCATTTCCGGCCCGGGGGTTTTCCATAGGGTAGTAACATACCAGAATCCCGGCCTTTTTCGATGGGTGATGTTGTCGGCGTCAGCCGGCTTTTCTAGGTTCCCAGCCGATCGCGGCCGACACCGACTTGCGCGGCGCCATTATCAGCGCGTCTGAGAGCGACACGCCGATCGTCTCCGACTCCAGCAGGCCCAGCAGTTTCGGTTGTGCATCGAGGGTCCAGTCGCCGTATCCGGGCGAATAGCGCATCGTGAGCCCGTAGCCGTTCTTTGCGGCCTCGTGGTTGATTAGCTCCTCGACCCTGTCGGCCAGGTAGTCGGCCATCCAGCCGCCCACGTGCTCCAGGTAAAAGCCGTCCGTCGGCTCCCTTTTTATCAAATCATCCGCCAGTTGCGGGAGCTTCGGCCCGATGGTGGTCAGAAGAAGCGAGACGTAGTCGCATTTTTCCATCATGTCGGAAATCTTTTTGCCGAAGAACAGGCCCGGCGCCCCTTCCACGCCGGGGAATTCCCCCGCGCTTTTCACCAGCCTGAACGTGCGGTAAACCGCCTTGGCGTCGATGACGGCGTATCCGACGTCAATCGCCTTCTTTATGTACCGGGCGATGTTCTGCTCCGGCATTTCCTTCAGCGAGTTGACCTTGAATATCCTAAGCTCGCGCAGGACCCGCTCCTCCTCTATCGCGAACGGTATGTTCTTGAGGACCATCAGCCTGCGCAAGCTTTCAATCGTGGGCATGACGCATTATATCCGACCGGCCGCGTGACGGGTGGCGGCGACGACCGCCTGCCCCAGCGCTATCCCGCCGTCGTTTATCGGGAGGTTTTTCGGCAAATAAACCCTGAAGCCTCCGCGCTCCAAAAGCCCGGCGGCTTTGGCAAGCAACGTCTTGTTTTGAAAAACTCCGCCGCCAAGGCAGACGTCCCTCAGCCCGGCCTCCGCCCCTGTCCTTGCGCAAAGGTCGAAAACAATTTTCGCGATGGTGTTGTGGAACAGCGCGGCGATTTTGGGGACGCCCTCCCCTTTCCCCCTTAGCTCCACGATTTTTCGTATCATCGCGTCGAACGAAACCGCGCCGTCCGCGCCGACCGAAAACTCAAGCGCCCCCCCGACGCCCCTGTCCGCGACGGACTCCAAAAGCATCGGCGACCGTCCCTCGTATTCGTTGAAATGGCTGACGCCAAGGATGGAGCTCACCGCGTCGAACCACCTTCCGGCGCCGGTGGACGCTGGGCAGTTCACCCCGGCCTTCAGCATAGAGACGACCCGCTCCGCCCTTTCGACTCCGATCTCCCCGGCCTGCGGAAGGTTGAAAAAGTCGTCGCCGTAAACCTCGTGCAAGACCGCGACGGCGACCCGCCACGGCTCCTTCGCCGCCTTGTCCCCACCCGGAAGTCTCAACGCGGGAAAATGCCCGGCCCTCCTAAAGGAGGCGTGGGAACAGGTTAAAAATTCGCCCCCCCACGTCGTCCCGTCCGCGCCGTACCCCGTTCCGTCGAGCGCGACGCCGATAACATCCCCTTCGAGCCCGTTTTCCGCCATGACGCTCGCGACGTGCGCGTGGTGGTGCTGTACCTCGACGACGGGCAACCCCAGGGACCGCCCGTAGTTGGAGCTGACGTAAGCCGGATGCATGTCCACCGCCGCGATTTTCGGGGAGATGCGGAAGACGCTTTTGAAGTGCTCTATCGACCCCTTGAACGCCCGGAACGCCTCCGCGTTCATAAGGTCGCCGACGTGGGGGCCGGGGATGACGGCGTCCCCCTTCGTTAGGCAGAAGACGTTTTTAAGGTCGCCGCCGCACGCCAGAATCTCCGGAAACTTTGACGTCGCCGGAATCATGGACGGCACGTATCCGCGCGAACGCCTTACGGTTGAAATTCCCCTCGCGTCAAACACGCGCACGACCGAGTCGTCGCAACGCCAGACGATCGGCCTGTTGTGCGTTAGGTGGCAGTCGGCTATGCCGCCCATCCTTTCCTTAAGCTCCGCCTCTTCGAAGACGATCGGCTCGTCGCTTATGTTTCCGCTGGTCGCCACGAGCAGGCGCGGCGCGCCGTCGGCGAACAAAAGGTGGTGCAACGGGGCGTAGGGCAAAAACAGTCCGTACTCGTCCAGCCCCGGGGCGATTCCCGCGACCTCCGTTTTCTTGCGAAGGAGGACTATGGGTTTCTCACGCGAGGTCAAAATCCCCTCCTCCGCCGCGCCGACGTGCGCGATCTCCCGCGCGTCGGCCACGGAGGCGGCCATGAGCGCGAACGGCTTTTCCTTCCGTATTTTCCTTTGCCGCAACCGCTCGACGGCCTCCGCGTTAAGCGCGTCGCAGGCCAGGTGGTAGCCGCCGACGCCTTTTATCGCCGCTATCCCCCCCTCCCTTAGCATCCTTGAAACGTCCTTTATGATGTCGTCCGTCTCCGTCCTGTGCCACCGAGCGTCGTAAAGTGACAGCGACGGGCCGCAGACCGGGCAGGCGTTGGGCTGGGCGTGAAAGCGCCGGTTTTCCGGGTCGTGGTACTCCTTCTCGCACGCCGGGCACATGGCAAATTCCGACATCGAGGTGAACGGACGGTCGTACGGGGTCTTTTTGACTATCGTGTAACGCGGGCCGCAATTGGTGCAGTTGATGAACGGATAACGGTGCCGCCTGTCGGCCGGGTCGAACATCTCCCTCAGGCAGTCGTCGCAGACGTCCATGTCCGGCGAAACCGGCGTGACGTTCCCGTCCGCCGGCGAGCTGTGCTCAATCAAAAAAATGTTCTCGTCGGCGACGGGCGCGACCTCGAAACTCTCGACGACCGTTATCCTCGAAAGGGGGGGCGCGTCCCGCCTGACCGCGTCAAGGAAGCCCCGGACGGCGGTTTCGCCTCCTTGGACCTCGATGCAGACCCCCCGGCCGTCGTTGCGGACGAACCCCGAAAGCCCGAGTGATTTTGCGAGGTTAAAAACAAACGGCCTGAATCCGACCCCCTGGACAACCCCGCCGACCTCTATTCTCCGGCGCACCACCACGTCAGCCACGGCGTACTACGTCAGTTTGTAACGGAGGCCGCGCCGGTATTCTTGCTCAAAAGTTGAACCATCTTTCGCCGACGCCGGACAAGCCCACGAGCCAGTCGGAAAACTCGTCAAGCCCCGTGCCGGCCGTCGCGGACGTCTTGAACACCTTCAACGACGGGTTCACGTCCAACGCCTCCTTGACGAATTTGTCCGGGTCGACGTCCACGTGCGGGGCGAGGTCGACCTTGTTGAGCACCATCGCGCCGGACTTTCTGTACATCCCGGGGTATTTTTTCGGTTTGTCCAACCCCTCCGTTACGGAGGCCACGATTACCCTGTGGTCCTCCCCCAAGTCGAACCCGGAGGGGCAG
>JACQBU010000117.1 GCA_016194375.1 Nitrospinota bacterium | reverse complement strand
TCTCCACGGAACACAACGTGTAGCGTTTATGAGAGTCAAATGCGATAATTTCCATAGTGCGCCTCCTTTTTCTTTGGTTTAGTGAATTGACACAACAATCCACTATAAGGGGGCGCGCTTTCATATAATCATTCCCGCGAACGCGGGAATCCAGGTTTTCTCATTCTGGATCCCCGTTTTCACGGGGCGGACCAACATAGGGGGCGGAGACAAGCGATGCCGGCCAGGGCAATCCTGCCTCCCCGCGCGGCAGGGGGTCGTGCCCACCGCTGATGTCCGGCGGCGGAGTGCGTCGTGAACGTAAGCTGGATATTACAGTTAAGTCGGGTCAAACAAGAGCTCCGGTTCGATGACTACGTTGTTTTTGGAGTCGCCGATCCAAATCTGGCCGTCCTGAACGGTGCAATTTAGAACCATCGTTTTTGCGGCCATCTCCCCGAGCAGTTTGGTGGCCTCTTGCGGCAGGTCAATCACCCTGAGGTTTTTGTGGCGGGACAAATTCTCGGCGATTGGCCGCCACCAGGTTTGAACCGTTCGACCGCCGTAGGCGTAAACGCGGACCTGCTTTGCACGGTTGCAGGCCTTTCTAATCCTCTTCTCGTCGGGCAGGCCGACGTCAATCCACGCCTCGATCTCGCCGGACGGATTTTTCCTCCAAACGTCCGGCTCGTCCTCGGCCGATATCCCCTCCGTCATCACCAACCCCTCCGCGGCGTTTAGCACAAAGGCCAGAAGTCGCACCATCGTCCTCTCGTCCGTTTCCGAGGGGTGCTGGGGGATGGTCAGCGAAAGGTCGGCGTAAAAGGAACGATCCATGTCGGCGACCTGGATCCTGGCCCTGAAAATCGTCGGCTTCATGGCCATACGTCGGGGGTCCTTCCATCGAGTCCCGTGTCCGCGGGGCGGCCGTTGATTTCCGCGCCGCCGGGTGAAACGTGCGTCATCCTTACTATTCCACCATTTGTCCCATCATGTTTATTACCCCCCTCCTGGACCGAACGCGGGAAATAAACGCAAAGACGTTGTTCACCGCGCCGGATATGACGGTCGGTTTTTTGCGCCGTTTAAGCGCCTTCATGGCGGCGTCCACCAACTCCTCCGGGGTTTGCGTCATAATTTTTGGCGTCTCTTGGCTCCCGGCTCCGGAGTGTTCGTTGAATCTTGTGGACGTTATCCCGGGGCACAATCCCATCACGTAAACCCCCCGCTTTTTTTGGTAGTACCACAACGACTCCGACAAGGACGTTACGAACGCCTTGGTCGCCGAATAAAGCCCCATGAGCGGCATCGGCATGAGCGCAAGCGCCGACGACACGTTAATCAACGCGTCCCCAGCCCTGGCGGAGTTCAAATACGCGTGGGACAGCGTCACGACGGCTTCGCAATTGAGCGTCAACACCTCCAAATGCCTTTTAAGCGGGATTTCCGCGAATTTGCCCGTGGCGGCTATGCCCGCGTTATTCACCAACAGGTCAAAATGCCTTTCCGAAATCGCCTTGACGATTTTGTCCTGCCCGGCCGTGGTCGTAAGGTCCGCCACGATATAGGAATGTTCGCCTCCCAACTCGCCCGTCAGCTTTTTTAAGTTTCCCTCGTTCCTGGCGACGCCGGTGACGACGTACCCTTCCGCAGCGAGCCGCGCGGCGAACGCATAACCTATCCCTTCGCTGGCTCCCGTTACTAAAGCGCTTCTTTTCATTATCTTTCTCCAAAATGAATTAATTTAACTTTTGATTATCACATAGTTTGCGTCAAATCTTTTGGAGGTCGGGAAGGGGTGGCTCATCGTAGGGCGGGACTAAATGGAAAAACCTTTCGTTTGGCGATTTCGGCCTTTTTTTGGCGGTCACGGCTTTAGGCCGCCGCGCATCCATCGGGGTCGCCGTATTGCGATGACCGGACCCCGCCGTCCCGACAAGGTGGTTTGTGACCCCGGAAGAATTCCCCGCGCGGCGCTAAACGATGTCCGCTTCCAGGTCGCTCCGAATCGCGCCTTTTGCCAGGCATGGGGAAACGAACAAATACCGGTGCCAAACGCCGTGCAGGGTGCGGGCGGATATCACAATCCAAAAGACCGCCAGGCAAACCACCAGCGCCACCCCGATGTTCATGATGAATTGAAGGTGCGTCTGCCTCGCAAGGGCCAGCGTCGCGACCGAATAAACCCCCAGCGGAAAGGTAAACCCCCACCAGCCGAGATTGAACGGCATCCCCTCGCGCAAATATCTGGCCGTCGTCAGCATCGTAAGCATCAGCCACCACGCGCCATAGCCCCACATGACGGCGCCCCCGACGACGCCGATGCCGGCCGCCACATCGCCGAGGCCGGGCGCCCCCGCCGCCGTAAAAACCTTTGGAGCGTCGGCCCCCAGAACCAAAAGCCCCAGCGCGCCGGTTCCGATAGGCCCCAAAGAGAGCATGCCCGAGGCCGCCATGTCCCTGGACGGCAGGCTGTGCAACACGAGCCGCATCACCAGTATGACCAGGATGCTCATCGCGATAGGAACGGAAAACGCCCACAGCGCGTAGCCGAGCACGAGCATTCGAAGCGCGGAATGCGGGTCCGCCAGGTGGGGAACCAGCGTTCCGGCGCTTGCGGCGGCCACCTCGGCGGCGACGACCGGCAACAGCCAAATCGCGGTCATTTTTTCCATGCTGTGGTCCTGCCGCGTGAACATCAGGAACGGAATCAGGACGCCGCAGGCCACGGCCAGCGCCATGTCCAGCCACCAAAGGGCGTGCGCCACGGACACGGCCTCGTCCCCCCCGTGCGGGACGCCGAACGCGAGTAGCCCGTTGATGATGGTGGCAAGCCCCATCGGGATGGCGCCCAGGAACATCGACATCACCGAATGGCCGAAAATGCGCCGGGCCTGGTTGAAGAACAGAATCCATCTGGCCGCGTAAAGGGAGCTGATGAGGAGAAAAAGAAAAATATTGAGAACCCAGAGCCCCTCCGCCGCGACACGGAGGCCGGGGACGGCCAGCGGAATCTGGTTCAACGCCAGGGCGAGGATGCCGGTGCCCATCGTGACCGTGAACCAGTTCGGGGTGAACTGGCGGACTATTTCCAGCAGGCTCGACGGGGCCTGCCTTTCGACCGAGGGAATTGCCGTTTTGGCCGGTGCGTATGCCATGAACATGCTCCAAATGAAAAATTTTCGGTTTTATTTCGTAAAAACAAGCTATCACAGACACCCCCGCAAATCCAGAGCGTCCGGCCGGGGCGCATTGCCTCATATTAAATGTAACCGAAGGAATGGGCAGGATTGATTCGACGCCTCATATTCCATGTAACCGAAAGGAGCGTGGAAAATGGGGAAAGTATCAAGGAAAGAATACCTTGCGGCCATCCGGTGGCGGTAT
>JACQBU010000112.1 GCA_016194375.1 Nitrospinota bacterium | reverse complement strand
GCTTCCCCCCGTCCTGGTCTATGAACTTCGCGTCGGGCCACACCACCTCTACGGGGACTTCGCCGTTGTTGGAGATGAGCAGGTTTATCCTTTTCTCCGACACCTCGAACTGAAACGCCAGGGCGCCGTCCTCATAATGACCGTCGTGGCTCGTCACCGGCCGGGTCATCGCGTAGAACTGGCGGTATTTGTACGCGGAAAACCCGGAGCAGGACGCCGTCAGCGCCGCCGCCAAAACGACCGCCAATCTGACGTTTCGCACCGTCGTCAAAAACAAACCCTTACCTCGTCTTTATAAGTTTTTCGGCCAGCGCGGCTATCTCGCTCACGTCCCTGCCGTATCCGTCCGCCCCTATCTCATCGGCGAACGATTTTGTGACGACCGCCCCGCCCACCATCACCTTGTACGGCAGTTTCCTCTTCCTGACCTCGGCCACGACCAGCGGCATCTGTATCATCGTGGTCGTCATCAGGGCCGAGAGAGCCAGGATGTCCGCCTTGTTCTCCTCGGCGGCCCTAAAAATCTCCTCCATCGGCACGTTCCTGCCTAGGTCCACCACCTTGTAGCCGTAATTTTGGAGCATTATACAACAGACGTTCTTGCCGATGTCGTGCACGTCCCCCTTCACGGTGGCGAAGACCACCGTCCCCGCGTTCTTTCCCTTTCGCTCCGCGGCAAGCAGGGGCTCCAGTATCTCCATCCCCTTCCTCATGGCGTCGGCGGACGCGACGAGATGCGGGATGAATTTTTTCCGCTCGGCGAACAGGTCCCCGACCGCCCGTATGCCGGGGGTAAGCCAGTTGAAAAAAATGTCAAGCGGCCTCGTCCCTTTTTCCAGCTCCCCCTTTACCAGCGCGGCGATGGCGTCCTTGTCCCCCTCGACCACGGCGTTGAAAACCGGGTGGCGTTTCTCGACGATTAATTCGGAGGGACTGCCCGTCGTGGCGACGCCCCCGGCCGCCGCTTCCCACTTTGCGGCGGCGTCCATGTACCGCTTGCATCCGGCGTCCCTTCCGGAGAAGAGCGAGGCCGCCGAGACAGTCTTGTGCATCCAGCCGTCGTACGGGTTCACTATCGCGGCGTCAAGACCCTGCCCCATGCACATCGCAAGGAACCCGTTGTTGATCACGCCCCTGTCCGGCAGGCCGAACGAGGTGTTGGAAAGCCCCAGCGTCGTCGCGCACCCGAGCTCCTCCCTTATGCGCCGGATGGTAAGGAGCGTCTGCGCGGCCCCCTCCTGCATCGCGGATACGACGAGCGAGAGGCAGTCGAACACCACGTCCTCGCGCCTCATTCCGAGCGCGAGCGCGCGGTTAAGTATCCTTTTCGCGTATTCGACCCTTTTTTGGGCCGATTCCGGGATCTCCTCCCCGGCGGCGAGCGCGATGACGGCGGCGCCCATGCGCTTCGCCAGCGGAAGCACCGCCTCCAGTTTTTCGTGCTCGGCGTTTACGGAATTTATCAGCGCCCTTCCGGCGTACGCCGTAAGCCCGGCGGAAAGGGCGTCGTTGTTGGCGGAGTCTATGACCAGCGGGAGCCTGGTGACGTTTTGCAACGCCGTGACGGCCCTCGTCATCATCGCGGCCTCGTCGGTCAGCGGCACCCCCACGTTAACGTCCAGCGCGTCCGCGCCCGCCTCCTCCTGTTTGCGCCCCTCGGCTATTATCATGTCCGTGTTCCGGTCCTTTATGGACTGGGCGAACTTTTTGCGGCCCGTCGGGTTTATTTTCTCCCCGATTTTCACGAACGGCTTTCCCGCGCCGATCCAAAGCGCCGAGGAGCGGGAGGCGATCGCCACCCCGCCCGGGCCGGCGCGCCCGACGACCGGTTTCCCCTTGACCAGCGCGGATATCATCTGGACGTATTCCGGCCTGGTGCCGCAACAGCCTCCGACGAGGTTGGCGCCAAGCATCACGAATTTTTCGGCGTAGGAGGCTATCTCCTCCATCGGGGCGCGGTAAACGGTCTTGCCCCCCTCGATGGAAGGCATCCCCGCGTTCGGCTCGACCATGATCGGCAGGGCCGAAACGGCGGCTATCCGGCCCACCACCTCCAGCATCTCCGCCGGCCCCGTGGAGCAGTTTACGCCGATGACGTCCACGCCAAGCCCCTCCATCACGACGGCCGCGGCCTCCGGGGTCGTGCCGGTGTCGGTGACCCCCCCGGCGGCGTAAGTCATGCTCGCGACGAGGGGCAGGTTGCGCCGCACCTCGTTGCACGCCACCACGGCCGCCCTCATCTCCATAAGGTCGAACATCGTCTCGATTATCAAAAGGTCCGCCCCCGCCTCGACCAGCGCGGACGCCTGCACGCGGAATATCGCGACCGCCTCCTCGAACGGAAGGTCCCCCACGGGGAAAACAAGCCTTCCGGACGGCCCGAGGCCGCCGGCCACCAGCGCCCGCCCGTCCGCGCCGCGCCGCGCGTTCTCGACGGCGGCATGGTTGACCCTTTTCAAGTCGGACTGCCGCCCGTATTCCTCAAGCCGTGGAACCGTGGCTCCGAACGAGTTGGTGACGACTATCTGCGCCCCGGCGGCCACGTACCTTTTGTGTACGTTGGCGACGACGTCCGGCTTTTCCAGGTTCCAAAGGTCCGGGGCGTGCCCCGCCGGGAGCCCCTCCCCCTGCAGGAGCGCCCCCATGGAGCCGTCGATTATCATCACCTCTTTTCGAATTCTTTCCAGGAATTTCATAACCGGCTCATTCTACAGCCACGGGCGGGATTATTCACCGTAAAACCGACGATTTGTGAACGCGCAAACGCCCGCCGCCGCCCCCTTTTCATGCGCGAAGAACGCGGGAAGGGGGATAGAATGAAAGGGTGGAGAAGCAAGTCGGAACGGGGCGATTCCTTGTCCTCTCGGCGGCCTTGCGCGCCTTCGGCGAGGCCCGCCGGAAATGAGCCAGCCGATCGCGGACGAGGCACGAACCATAACGATCTCCGGAGGCCGCGTTTACGACCCGGCGCACGGGTTGAACGGCCCGAGGCACGACGTGATAGTCGAGGGGGGGAGGATTGTGGCCGGGATTAGCTCCACCCTGCGGACGCTTTCGGCGCACGGATGCGTCGTGATGCCCGGCGGCATTGACGTCCACTCCCATCCGCTCGGCGCGTCGCGGTTGGCCAGGCTCGTCGGGGCGAAGGAACTGGCCGGTTACGCGGACTTTGCCGGAATCGCCGCCAAATACAATTCCATCGGGTACACATTTTTCGTGGAGGCGGGGCTGGATGCGGTGGAGGCCGGGGCCGCCGCCGAGGAATGCGGGGGGGAAAACGTCGGTTGCGCGGTCCTCCCCTTTGGCGCAAGGGGCGGGGACCAGCCGGGGAAATTCGTCGGCGAGAAGGGGGTCGAGGATTTCTTCAACGCCCCCGAAACGAGGGCGGTCCACCACGTTCACCTGCCGGAATTGGCGAGAATCGGCGGGCTTGAAACGCTCGAAAGATTTTTAGTGCGGCTCTCCGGAAGGAGGTGCCACCTCTCCCACGTTTCCCACTACGCCTTCGAATCGCGCGGCGGCAAGATCGCCCCTGCCGGGGCCAAGGCGGCGGGACTGCTGTCCCGCCACCCGAACGTCACCTTCGACTGCGGGCCGGTCGTCTTCGGCCCGGCGCTCGCCTTCACGGCGGACAACGAGCTCGCCGTCAGAGTCTCAAAAGCCGGGGGGGGCGGCCTTTTTAGCCATGAAAAAAGCCGGTTTTCCGCCGTCCCGTACGTTTTTAGGGAGGCGAACGAGACGGACTCCCTCCTATGGATAAACGGGATGGAACTGCTCCTTGCAACCCAACACTTAAAATCCGCCTCGCTTTCCATAGACTTCCCCTCGGGCGGCGCGTTGGAAGGGATACCGCGCATCATCGCCCTCCTGATGGACCGCGAAAAACGAGGGGCGTTCCTTGACGGACTCAACGCCGACGCCGTGGAGGCGTCGTCGCTAAAGGGGATGAGGCGCGAGTTTTCGCTTTACGAAGTCGCGACCGTGACCAGATGGGCTCCCGGGCTGGTCGCGGGAACGGGGGCCGACGACGCGGTGGTATATAAGGAGGGGGCGGACATGGAAAAAATGTTCGCAAACCCGCTTTATGTAGTGAGGGGAAAACGGCGCGCTGTTAAGGAAGGCTGAGTGAGGCGTCAAGGATGGAAATAAACGGCGTAAAGATACGAGACACCCACTGCGAGGCGTTCGAGGCGCCCTTCTCGCGGCTTGTCATCACGGGTCGAAGCGGAAAATGGGCCTCCGAGGCGGCCAACCTGGCGGTCGGTTGCGCCACGTCCGTCATCGGATGCGGGTGCGAGGCCGGCATGGAGGCGCGCACGCCAGCGTTCACGACGCCGGACGCGAGGCCGGGGAACGCCGTACTGCTCTTCGCAAGAACGACGGAGACGCTGGGAAGGGAACTGGTGAAACGCGCGGGGCAGACGCTTTTGCCGGCCCCCACCGTGAGCGTCTTCAACGGGCTTGACGCGGGGGAGGATTTTGAACTGGGCGTGAAGGTCGGATTTTTTGGAAACGGCTTCCAAAGGGAGGAAAGGCGCCACGGAAGGGACTGCGTCTCGGTGCCGATTACTTCGGGGGAATTTTTGATTGAGAAGAGGGTCAAGATCGGCAGGGGGGTGGGCGGCGCGAACTTTTGGATTTTCGCCGCGAGCCAGAAGGCCGGCCTACGCGCCGCGGAAAGGGCCGCCGAGTCGGCGGGGGAAATGCCGGGGCTGATATTGCCGTTCGCGGGCGGGGTGGTTGCGGCCGCCAGCAGGGTCGGCTCAAAATACCCGTTTCTCGCGGCCTCCACGCAGGAGGACTACAGCCCCGGCGTGCCGGAGGCGAAAAACCCCGGTCGAAAACTGCCCAAGGGGGTGGAGGCGGTCTTCGAGATCGTCATTGACGCGACCACGCTGGAGATAGCCAAAAACGCGCTGGTCGCCGGCATACGCGCCGCATGCGCCTCCGGCGGCGTCGTCGAGATAGGGGCGGCCAATTTCGACGGAAAACTGGGCGACATAAACATCCCCCTGCGCGAGATTCTCCCGGGGGGCGCGACATAGATTGCAACCTCTGAAAAAGGAAATTCTTGGCGGCACGGACACTCTTGTCCGTGGCGCGTCCATAGGACGCGCGATTAAATATAATTTCCAACATCTGAAAAAGAGGGTCGTTTGTCGTTGCGAGCGGTGCGAAGCAATCCCCGGATTGCCGCGGCCGCCAAAGCGGGCGTTTTCACGCGGCTGGATTTGGGGTAATATAAAAGCATGGACAAGAAAAAAGTTTTGATGATCATATCGCAGGAAAATTTCCGGGACGAGGAGCTCGCGCATCCGAAGGAGGTTTTTCTGCAAAAAGGGTTCGAAGTCGTCATAGCCGCGGGCGAAAAAAAGGAGGCGCACGGAAGCTACGGAGCCAAGGTCATGCCGGACATAACGATAGCCGACGCGGCCAAGGAAAAGTACGACGCGATGGTCGTCGTGGGCGGCAACGGCGCAAGCCAATACCTTTGGGGAAACCAAACGGTGTTGGGCATGGTTCGCGCCCACCACGCCGCCGGAAGGCCGCTGGGCGCCATTTGCATAGCGCCGGTCGTGCTCGCGCGGGCCGGCCTGATCAAAGGGGTGGAGGCGACCATGTATAAGTCGCCCGACACCGTCGCCGAATTCAAAAAACACGGCGTAAACACCTCCGACAAGGACGTGGTGACGTCCGGCTCCATAGTCACCGCCAACGGCCCCGCCGCCGCACGGAAGTTCGGCCTCGCCGTCGCCGAATTAATGTAATTCGACTTTCCCCGCCCAATTTTGATTGAAAACGACCCGCCGTCCATTTTCCGGTGTTGGGTCAGTTTGAAAATAAACGAAAAAGAAACGTGCGGGATTGCTTCGCTTCGCTCGCAATGACAAATACTTGTCATCGCGAGACCTCTCAAAGAGGTCGTGGCGATCCCCATAAATTTCAAACTGAGGCACTACCCATTTCCCCCCTCCCTTTATTCAACCGACGAAGCGGGGTAGTATTTCGGGATGTACGCGAACGTTTCGGGTTGCAGGGTCTATTACGAACGGGCCGGGGCCGGAAGGCCGCTTCTTTTTCTCCACGGATGGGGCTCGTCGAGCCAGTCGTTCAAGCCGCTTTTCCTGCGGGCGGCGGCCAACAGGACCGCCATCGCGCCCGATTTTCCCGGCTTCGGACTCTCCGCGCCGCCGCCGCACGCCTGGGGAACGAAGGAGTACGCCGAAATGACGAAGCTTTTCCTGGACCAGATCGGCGTGGCGTCAACCGACGTCCTTGCCCACTCGTTCGGGGCGCGGGTCGCGCTGGTCCTGGCAAGGGAGCATCCCGAAAAAGTGGGCGGGCTGGCGCTGACCGGGGCCGCAGGCATAAGGCTCAAAAAAAGCGTCCCGTTTTATAAGCGGGCCCTGTCCAAAATCGGGAAGGCCGCCGGCGTTTTCGGCCCGCCCGGCGTTTGGATAAAAAACAAAATCTATTCCAAGATAGCGTCGGCGGATTATCTGAGCGCCGGCGCCATGCGCCCGGTTCTGGTAAAAGTGGTGAACGAGGACCTTTCGCCAATCCTGCCGGAGATAAGCCACAAGACGCTCCTCCTATGGGGGGCGGACGACTCCGACACCACGCTGGCCGCCGGGCGCGCGATGAACTCCGGACTTAAAAACTCCTCCCTTTCCGTGATAGACGGGGCGGGGCATTACGCGTTTCTGGACAAGCCGGACGAGTTTTACTCGGCCATAAAAGATTTTTTGGGGCTTAAGTAGCGCGTGACAGCCGCCGCGGTCGCCAGCTGGGTTTTCTTCTCCGTCGTCGCATGGCAAAAATTCGCGCGCGTGCTTCAGGCGGAGCGGTACCACACGGACGCCTACTTCGGATGGGTGGTACAGGGCGGGGGCGCCCGCGTTTTCTTCGGCGGCTGGCCGGACGTCCTCCTTCACGCCACGGCGTTTCTTTCCCTTTCGATGCTCCCGATGTTCCCCGGATGGGCCCCGATTCCGCTGTCGGCGGCCGCGGTTGGGTGGGCCGCTCTCCGCTTCGGAGGTGAAAAGGGCTCAAAAAAGCCGTTTGTTTACACGGCGCGGATAAAAAGGCTTTTTGCCGCCACGGTCATCGTGCAGTCGGCGCTCTTTCTCGTCGCGTGGCGCTTTTTTCGGTCCGAAGGACTGACGGCGGCGGCGGTGCTCGCCGGATACATGGAGCCTTTCATCCTGGCCGTCGGGAACGTCGTGTCGGCCCCCGTGGAGCGCGCGCTTCAAGAAGGCTTCAAAAGGGAGGCGAGACGGCGGCTGGCCGGAAAAACCGTCGTGGCCATAACCGGCAGTTACGGAAAGACGAGCACGAAGGAGGCCGTGGCGCACCTGCTGGAGACGTCCTTCCCCGTTTTCAAGACGCCGGGAAGCTTCAACACCCCGATGGGGCTGTGCAAGGTGGTCAACGAATCCCTAGAGGCGCATCATGAAATCATCGTCGTCGAAATGGGCGCCACCAGGAAAGGGGACGTAAGGGAGCTGTGCGAGATCGCCCTCCCGTCGGTCGGGGTCGTCACCTCCGTCGGGTCGGCGCACATGGAGACGTTCGGCTCCGAGGAAAACACCGCGGCGGCAAAATTCGAGCTGGCCGACGCCCTGCCACCGGGTGGCGCGCTGATATTCAACTCCGACTATCCCCTTGCGCGGGACAAGGCGCGGGGCAGGCCCCAGAAAACCGCGACCTACGGGCTCGAGGCCGGGGCCGACTTCACGCCCCTGAACATAAGGTGCGACCGGGACGGCACCACGTTCGACCTCAAAACCCCTGCGGGATTCGTCGAGGGTGTTAGGATACGGCCGTTGGGAAGGCTGAACGCCCTCAACGTCGCCGCCGCGTTCGCCGTCGGCACGCACTTCGGGATACCGCCGGACAGGTTAAGGCGCGCCGCCGCGACTCTCCCCCAGACCCAGGCGAGAATGGAGCTGATGGAAAACCGCGGCTCCTACCTCGTCATAAACGACGGGTTCAACTCCAACCCCGTGGGCGCCGCGTCCGCGCTGGAGACGCTTTCGCTTTTCGACGGGTATAAAAAGATACTCGTCACGCCCGGTCTGGTGGACCTGGGGCCGACGCAGGAGACGGCGAACTTCGAGTTCGGCCAAATGGCGGCCACACATTGCGACATGGTCTTGTTGATAAACGAGCGGAGAACGAGGCCGATTTACGAGGGGCTGATGAAGGGGGGGTTCCCGCCGGACAAGGCCGCGGTTTTCCCCTCGCTGGCGCTGGCCCGGGTTTTTCTCAAGGACGCGGCGGACGAAAAATGCGTCGTGCTTTTCGAGAACGACCTGCCGGACCACATGGAAAAGTTTTGAAGGTTTTTTTTACCGCTCCGCAATCACGGGCTGAAGCCCGTGCTACCGAGCGCGTCTCGCCCGGGGGCGTCGGCCGCCGGGCGGTCGGCCACAAATATGACTTTTGTGCCTACGACAAATTTGACAATCTTTCATTTACGCCGGGCGCCATTCAAGGTAAAATAAGAAGGCAATACGAACTTACAAGATTAACCCGGAGGAGTCTAAATGATTGGTATTTCGAAGCTCTACTGCGGCGTGGAAAACGAGGGGGACGCCATACGATACGGCAAACAGTCCGCCCACATGGCAAAAATGCCCCACGCCCACTCCGTTCCCAAGGCGGCCGGCGAGAGAAGGCCGGTCGTTTCGTGGAACATCACGCGCACATGCAACCTAAGTTGCGTTCATTGCTACAGCGACTCGGAGGCGAAGGCCTACGAGGGGGAGCTCTCGACGGACGAGGCGAAGGCCGTCATATCGGACATAGCCCAGTTCAAGAGCCCCGCGCTTTTGTTCTCCGGCGGCGAGCCGCTCATCCGAAAGGACGTTTTCGAGCTGGTGGACCACGCGAAAAAGTCGGGGTTGCGCTCCACGCTTTCGACCAACGGGACGCTCATAGACATGGAGACGGCCAAAAAGATTAAGGAAAGCGGCTTCGTCTACGTCGGCATCTCGCTCGACGGGATAGGCGAGATAAACGACAAGTTCAGGGGGAAGGCCGGCGCGTTCGACAAGGCGATGGCGGCCTTCAAGAACTGCGTGGCCGTGGACCAGCGCGTGGGCCTGAGGCTGACCCTGACGAGGCACAACTACGAAAACCTGCACGAGATATTCGACTTCATCGAGCGCGAGGAGATAAACCGGGCCTGCTTCTACCACCTGGTCTATTCCGGCAGGGGAAGGGGCCTGACGGGCGAGGACCTCACCCACGAGGAGACGCGACACGCCATGGACATAATCCTCGAGCGCACGGAGGACTTCCACAAGCGGGGCCTCGCAAAGGACATCCTTACGGTGGACAACCACGTGGACGGCGTGTACCTTTACATGAAACAGCTGGAAAACAACCCGGAAAAGGCCGCCGAGACGCTGAAGATGCTGGAGTGGAACGGCGGCGGGCGATACTCCTCCGGCGTGAGCTTTTCAAACATAGACTTCTTCGGCAACGTCCACGCGGACCAGTTCTGGCAACACTACTCCTTCGGCAACGTGAGGGAGCGCCCCTTCAGCGAGATATGGCTTGACCAGAGCGACCCGCTCATGAAGGGGCTTAAAAACAGGCTCGACCACCTCAAGGGAAGGTGCTCCGTCTGCAAATGGATCAACGCCTGCGGCGGCTCCATGCGCGTCCGCGGCGACGCGATCTTCAACGACCCGTTCGCGCCGGACCCCGCCTGCTACCTCACGGACGACGAGATAGGCCTGACGAAGGAAAAATTGGCCGCGCTGAGGGCCAAGGGGGAGGAGTTCCCGGTTCCCGCCCGCCTTCTGGAAAAAAGGGCGTCCGCCGAGGCAAAAGTCTGATGGAAAATAAAAAAGGGCACCCGGGCGGCCATCCCGAAGCGCATCCCCACGCGGGCGAATTTCCGCTAGGCGCCCCCGAGGGGACCATCAAGGAGGCGTACCGCCAGATAAAGGACGACCCGAACGCAAAGGGCCAGGCCCACCAATACATGATGAACAAGGCGAACCAGCTAAGGCTGGTCTTTTGGGAGACGACCGCCGGTTGCAACCTCGAATGCGCCCACTGCCGGAGGATCGACGTCGCCAAGACGCTGATGAAGGACGACCTCACGTTCGAGGAGTCGTGCAAGATGATAGACGGCCTCACGGAGGTCGGGAAGCCGATACTCGTCCTTTCGGGCGGCGAGCCGCTTTACAGGCCGGACATTTACGACATCGCGAGATACGCCAAGTCCAAGGGGCTGACCGTGGCGCTGGCCTCCAACGGCACCATGATAAACGCCGAGGTGGCGAAAAAAATCGTCGAATCCGGCGTCCAGCGGGTCTCGATATCGCTGGACGGCATCGGGGAGCCCCACGACAAGTTGCGCAAGCTCAAGGGCTCCTACGACATGGCGATAAGGGGGATGAAGGAGCTTCAAAAGGTCGGCATGCCCGTCCAGATAAACTGCACCATCGCCAAGCACAACATCCACCAGGTCAAGGAGATCTACCAAAACGCCATAGACCTCGGGGCCGTGGCGCTCCACATCTTCATG
>JACQBU010000111.1 GCA_016194375.1 Nitrospinota bacterium | reverse complement strand
CGTGGTGAAACGCAAGGTTGTAGGCGGACATGAACACCAGCGGCCCGTCCGCGACCCCCCTTATGCGCTTGGCGGCCGCAAGCAGGCCCTTGAGGGTCGCGCCGCCGCGCAACGCGCGGGCGAAGGACTGCTGTATCACCGGCCCGTCCGCCAGCGGGTCCGAGAACGGCACGCCTATCTCCACTATGTCCGCGCCGGCCCGGAACAGCTCCGGCACGAGTTTTACCGTCGTCTCGACGTCCGGGTCGCCCCCCGTGACGAAGATGACGAGCGCCTTTTTGCCGGCGGCCCTCAACTCCGCAAATTTTTCCGCTATGCGGGACGCCCGGGCTCCGGTCATTTTCGGCCCTCGAACAATGCGAACATCCGGTCGACGTCCTTGTCTCCGCGCCCCGAAAGGCAGACGACGATGACGGAGCTTTTTTTCATTTTTGGCGCCGCCTTTTGCAGATACGCGATCGCGTGGGCGGATTCGAGCGCGGGCATTATCCCCTCCGTCCTGCTCAGCAGTCCGAACGCCTCCACCGCCTCCTCGTCCGTGGCGCTCACGTAGTTCGCCCTTCCGCTATCCTTGTAAAAACAGTGCTCCGGCCCGACGCCGGGGTAGTCCAACCCGGCGGAGATGGAATGGGTGGACGCTATCTGGCCGTTCTCGTCCTGAAGAAGGTATCCCTTGCTTCCGTGGAGCACGCCCACGGTGCCCCGCGTGAGGGACGCGCCGTGTTCCCCCACGGCCTCGCCTGTGCCTCCCGCTTCCACGCCGGTCATTCTGACTTTCTTGTCGCCGTAAAAAGGGTGGAAAAGCCCCATCGCGTTGCTCCCGCCGCCTACGCAGGCGACCAGAAGGTCCGGCAGGCGCCCCTCGGCCCTTAATATCTGCCTCCGGGCCTCCTTGCCTATCACGGATTGGAAATCGCGCACCAGCATCGGAAACGGGTGCGGACCGGCCACGGAGCCGATAATGTAGTGCGTGTTTCCGACGGTGGAAATCCAGTCCCGCATCGCCTCGCTCATGGCGTCCTTGAGGGTCCTGCTTCCGGAGGAGACCGGCACGACCGAGGCGCCCATCATCCTCATCCTGTAAACGTTCAATTTTTGGCGCTCCATGTCCTCCACGCCCATGAAGACCTCGCACTTGAGCCCGAGCAGGGCCGCCGCGGATGCCGTGGCCACGCCGTGCTGGCCGGCCCCCGTTTCGGCTATCACCCTCGACTTCTTCATCCTTTTGGCGAGGAGCGCCTGGCCGAGGGTGTTGTTGATTTTGTGGGCCCCGGTGTGGTTGAGATCCTCGCGCTTGAGGTATATCCTCGCGCCGCCGAGCTGCTCCGTAAGCCGGCGGGCGAAATAAAGCGGCGTCTCCCTCCCCGCGTAGTCGGTCAAAAGATGGCGTAGCTCCTTTTGGAACCTCTTGTCGGCCCTGGCCTTGTGGTACTCCCTCTCAAGCTGGTCGAGCGCGGGGACGAGGGTCTCGATGACGTACCTTCCGCCGAACCTCCCGTAGTACCCCCTTTTGTCGGGAAGCCGCACGGCGCCCTTTTTAGCGGTTGTTTTCATGTCCGGGGAATCGCCCCCATGGTCTTTTTAAGCTCCTCGTCGGACGTCTTGAAATCAGCCGCGAAGTCGAACCATCGTCTGGGAATCTCGCGCTCCGAAAGCGTTATTTTGCGCTCCCTCATCAGCCCCCTCCCGATAAAAAAAATGCGGACTTAATCGTCGCCGGTCTCAACCGGCGGTTTCGACGTCCGCCACATTCTACACATTTTTTTGCCCCAACCCAACCCGCATATTCGTGCTAAAATAGTTTTGGATGATTCTGGGAATAGACACGTCCTCGGCGAGGGGTAGCGCGGCCCTTGTGGATAACGGAAGGGTCGTCGAAGAGATTGTTTCCGAAACCCCCTCCTCCTTCTCAAGAACACTGCTGGACATGATCGACTCCATCCTTTCGATGCGCGGGGGGGTCGGCGCATTGGGCGGCATGGCCGTGACCACGGGCCCCGGCTCCTTCACCGGCATACGGATAGGGATCGCGACCATACAAGGCGTCACCCTTTCCACCGGAATCCCCGTCTTCGGGGTCGGCACGCTTGACGCGATGGCGCGGGCGTCGGGCGGGTCGGATTTCACCGGCCCCGCCACGGTGCTCGTCGACGCCGGAAAGGGGAACGCCTATTTCGCCGACTTCGATTTCCTCGGCGGAAAACCGGAACGGCGTTCCCCCGACGGTTTCGCCCCCTTGAGCGAACTGGAGCAAAGGGCCGGAAAAAGGGCCTTCTTCTGCGACAAGGGGGACCGGCCCCGCATCGGCCCGCTTCTCTCGCGCGAATGCGGGGTGTTTCATCATTCGGCGGCGGCCGGGGCGGCCATCCGCGCCGAGGAACAGGCGGCGTCCGGCGAGGCGGGCGACGTCGCCCTTCTTTCGTCCAACTACGTGCAGAAAAGCTACGCGGAGAAAACATTCAACAATCTTCGGGAGGGATAATCATGTACTCGTCGCTCCAACAAGACAAACGATTCGACCATCTTTACCAACACAACGCGATGTTCAGGCAGTTAAGCGAAGAACACAAAACCCTCGAGATGGAGGCGGCCAAACTCGCCAAGGCGATTTATCTGGCCCCCGATTTGGAAATGAGGGAGATCGAGCTGAAAAAACGCAAGCTGGACGTCAAAACCAGGCTTGCCGCCATGCTGGACGACCAAAACCCCTAGCCGCCGTCCCGCTTTGCCCCGGAAGGGAAAGCAAGGTATCATGAGGGCAATCATGAGCGCGGATGAAAAATGCGAGGTTCCGTCCTTGGGGAACGACGACGAGCTTGCCAGGAAAATAGTGCTTTCCTACAGGACCGTCGCGGTCGTCGGCATTTCCGAAAAGGAGGACAGGGACAGCCACAGGGTCGCCGCCTACCTTAAGAACCACGGGTTCAGGATCGTTCCTGTAAACCCCCAGAGGGACGAGGTGCTCGGCGAAAAGTGTTACGCCCGCCTCGCGGAAATTCCGTTCAGGGTGGACGTGGTGGACGTCTTTAGGAAGCCGTCGGCGCTTCCGGCGCTGGCGGACGAGATAATCGCGGCCAAGCCCAGGGCGGCGTGGTTCCAGCTCGGCGTCGTGAACAACGAGGCGGCGAAAAAGATCGCCGACGCCGGCATAGAGGTGATTCAGAACAAGTGCATAAAGATTGAGCACGCCCGATATTCCGCCGAGGCCGCGTGAAGAAATACAAGTGCTCCGTCTGCGGCTACATCTACGACCCCGAGAAGGGGGACCCCGTCAACGGCGTGCCGCCGGGAACCCCTTTTGAGAACCTCCCCCGCTCATGGGCCTGCCCGAGGTGCGGCGCCCTCAAGCCGATGTTCCACTCGATCGGCGAGCACATCTTCACCCACAACATACTAAGGGGTTTCTACCAATCCGAGGACTTCGTGTATTACGTCATCGCCGTGGTCCTTTTCGTCGCCGGCGTCTCGATAATCGGCGTCGCGGTGATGCACTTCCTCAGGGGTTTCAGCATAATAAACATCCTCAACGCGGTGAACGACGTGCTTCTCGTCATCATAGTCATGGAAATACTCAGCACCGTCCTGATGTACCTCACCGAGCGGAGGATATCGCTGACGCCGTTCCTAATCATAGGGCTAATCTCCTCCATACGGCGAATACTGATGGTCAGCGCGCTGATGAGCGCGAACGAATCCATGACGGAGTTGCAGTTCCACCATTCGATACTCGATCTTTTGGTCAGCGCCGGCATAGTTTTGGTGCTCATATTTTCCTACTATCTGCTTTCCCGCGTGACGGCAACCTCCGAACGGTGCATAGGTTGCCCCGGCTATGAAAAGAGGGAGGAGGACAGGCCGGAGTTGTGACAGGCGCGGCGCTGACGCCTCGGCGTCCCGGCCCGCGCCCTTGGAGGCCGCGCCCCGAACGGCGCCGAATTTTTTTTGATGTTCCTTCTTGCTCCCCGACGAGATGTAAATTAGAATGGCGTCCTTGTCCATATAAGTATGTGGCGACGTGAGCCGTTAGCTCAGCTGGTAGAGCAGCTGACTCTTAATCAGCGGGTCGCTGGTTCGATCCCAGCACGGCTCACCATTTTTTCAATTAGTTACAATTGAAAACTCCCTTAATTTTACCCGTGGCTAGCACCACGGCTAGCGTTTTGAGCCTAACACCCACAATCTCCGCACCGTCAAAAAGCGGGTTTCGCCCTTATAAACACGGACTGAAACGCGCTTTCAGGACGTTTTCGGGTTTTTAACCCCCATAAACGCGGCGGTGAAAAGCGGCGGCCCCATGCGGATTTGCCCGTGGATCGCTCCCCGTTTACCGGAACCCAAATCTGCCGGTCATGGGGCGACCAGCGCCGGTTATTGCTCTCGCGTCCTTAAGGCTCGACGCTCACGAGAGCGCCCGCCAATTGCCGCGCCCGGCGGCCGACGCTTCAAACCGACCCCCTCCCCGGAATCCATCGACCATTTTTCCGAACCGCGCGTCGTTTTTCCACGGGGAAGGGGCAATACAAGTTCGCTTGAGAAATTTGGCCGGGCTGACCCCGCGGACGCCCCGCATTTTTTTGTTGACATTTAAAACCGCGGGATTATAAAATTGGTCAAAATGCAAATTGGAGTTTAGGGGTAAAATTAGAAACCATTATGTTTAAGCTTTCGAGAAAGGGGGAGTACGCTGTTAGGACGGTTCTGCACCTTTCCATGAACGCCGACAAATCCTGCACGACCGAGGAAATCGCAAAGGCCCAGGACATTCCGTTGTCATTTCTTAAGAAAATCATCCAAGTCCTGCGCGTATCGGGAATCACCTCCTCGTCGAAGGGCCAAAAGGGGGGCATAAGCCTTTCCGTTCCCCCGGAAAAATTGACCGTCGCCGACGTTATTGAGAAGATAGAGGGGCCCCTTTACTTGAACGATTGTCTGGTGAAAAAGGGAGCCTGCCCGAGGGACGAGGTCTGTCCCGTGCACGAAATGTGGAGAACGGCCCAAAGCCAAGTCCTGGCCGTGTGGAAGGCCCACAACTTCAAGGATATGGCTGACAGACAAGCCGTCCTCGCCTCACGCTTTCGGCCGGTGGCCTTAGGACCGTCCGAAACTAAAAAACAGCGGTCCAACGGCCGCCGTCAAAATAGCGTTATTAACGGTTGATTAGAACGGCCCGAATGTGGGCGAAAATCGGGGGCTGATGAAAAGGGACTGAATGGGTAGAAATAGTTTTCGCGTTTTTCTAAGTTTTTAAGGGAGGAAGGGTTGAATATGGGGTTGTGTTGTACGCGGGGTTTTTTAACGTGGGTTCCGACTTTGGGACGTCGGCTTGTCGCCAAAAAACGGGGCCCGATTTGGTTGAGTAAACAGGGAGATTAAATGGAAGCAAAGCCTGAAGTTTCATACAATTTCGAAGTCGTCAAATGGTTCGGCGTCATGGCGGTCGTCTATCTGGTCGTCGGGACCCTGATCGGCGTGTACATCGCCTCCGAGCTTGCGTGGCCGGCGCTTAATTTGGACATCCCGTACATCACCTTCGGCCGGTTGCGTCCGTTGCACACCAACGCGGTCATATTCGCGTTCGGCGGGTGCTCGCTGATGGCGACCGCCTTTTACATCGTTCAGCGCACGTCGCACACTCCCCTGTGGAGCAACAAGATGGCCTGGTTCACGTTCTGGACCTGGAACCTCGTGATCGTGGGGGCGGTGATAACCCTTCCCCTGGGAATGACGCAGGGAAAGGAGTACGCCGAGCTTGAATGGCCGCTTGACATTCTTATCGCGGTGTCGTGGCTCTCCTACTTCATCAACTTTGTGTTCACAATCGCCAAGCGGACGGTGTCGCACATCTACGTCGCCAACTGGTTTTTCCTGGCCATGATGGCGATGATCACCTACCTCCACGTGGTGAACAGCCTGGCGATTCCCGTGTCCTGGACAAAGTCCTACTCACTCTTCTCGGGGGTGCAGGACGCCATGATCCAATGGTGGTACGGCCACAACGCGGTCGGCTTCTTTCTCACAGCCGGCTTTTTGGGAATCATGTATTACTTCGTTCCCAAGCAGGCCGCGCTCCCCATCTTTTCCTACCGGCTGTCGGTGCTCCACTTCTGGACGCTGATTTTCGGTTACGTGTGGCTGGGCGCGCACCATCTGCAATACACCGCCCTGCCGGACTGGGCCGGGTCGCTCAGCGCGGCGATTTCCATAGGGATGATCATCCCCTCCTGGGGAGGGGCGGTGAACGGCATTTTGACGCTCTCCGGGGCGTGGCACAAGCTTCGCACCGACTACGTGCTCCGGTTCATGATAATGTCCCTGGCGTTCTATGCCATGTCCACCTTCGAGGGGCCGGTCATGTCCATCCGCACGGTGAACGCGCTTTCGCATTACACCGACTGGACCATCGGCCACGTCCACAGCGGCGCGCTGGGATGGGTCGCGATGGTGGCGATCGGCGCCCTCTACCACCTGATTCCGCGGGTGTGTAACACGCGGCTGTATTCCACCGACCTGGTCAACCTTCACTTTTGGTTGGCGACCACCGGCACGGTCATATACATTTCGGCAATGTGGGTCGCCGGCATCACGCAGGGGATGATGTGGCGGGCGTACGACGACCAGGGGGCGCTCGCCTACACCTTCGTCGAAAGCGTGGCGGCCATGCATCCGTACTACATGATGCGCGCGTTTGGCGGCCTGCTCTTCTTCTCGGGCGCGGCGGTGATGCTTTATAACGTTGTGATGACGGTTCGCACGACCGGCTCCGAGCCGGCGGGCGCCGGGAAAGTAGAGGCATAAATGAGCGCGAGCAATAACGGTGGATCAGGCGGCTTTTTCCAGCGGCTACAGCAAAAAATGGAGATGAACATCGCCGCCCTTACCTTGATGATAGCCCTCGTCGTTTCCGTGGGCGGAATAGTCATGATAGTGCCGCTTTTCTACATAAAGAACACCGTCGAGGACAACGTCATGAAGCCCGACGGGACCCCCAAAAACCCCGAGCTGGCCTCGATAAAACCGTACACGCCGCTACAACTTGCCGGACGCGACGTCTTCTTACGCGAGGGATGCTATCTCTGCCATTCGCAGATGATCCGCCCCTTCCGCGACGAAAGGGAGCGCTACGGACACTATTCGCTGGCGGCGGAGTCGAAGTACGACCATCCGTTCCAGTGGGGCTCCAAACGCACCGGACCGGACCTTGCCCGCGTGGGGGGGAAGTATTCGGACGAATGGCATTACGCCCACATGCACAATCCGCGAAGCGTGGTGCCAGAATCCGTCATGCCCAACTATCCGTGGTTGGAGAAGGCGGTGGTCGACGCCGACCGCGTGGCGGCCTCCGTCGGGGCGATGAGGATGCTCGGCGTTCCGTACACCGACGCCGACGCGCAGGGAGCCGCGGCGGCGGTGAGGGGAAAGACGGAACTGCAGGCCCTGGTGGCTTTTCTGCAAGGGCTGGGAACCGCGGTTGTTTTTGAGGAAGGGAAGGATTACCGTGACTAGGATAACCGGGTATTTCTCGACCGACTGGGCTTCCATGACCGCCACCGACTGGTTCGGCGCGTTGTTCGCCCTGCTCGTCCTGGCCCTGATGGTCTGGGCCTACTATTACGCCTTCTCCCCTGGCAGGCGGGAGAAATTCAAAATGGATGGGAACATTCCCATGACCGACGAACCCGAACCTAAATCTAAGGGAGTTTGATTATGGCTGACAAGGATAAAAATAATCAGGGGGCCGAAGACACCGGCCACGAGTGGGACGGCATACGCGAGCTTAAGAACGACCCGCCGCGCTGGTGGATGATCCTTTTCAAGCTCACGCCCGTGTGGATAGCGGGTTATTTCCTCCTCTACCCGTCCATCCCGTTTGTGGGCGGAAGCAACAGCAAGGGGTTGCTGGGGTGGACCTCCCTTGGCGAGTACAACAAGGGACGACAGGAAATAGACTCCATACGCGCCCCGTTCGAGAAAAAGATCGCCGCCATGACGGCCAAGGAAATCCTTAACGACCCCGAGATGGCAAATTACGCCGTCGCGTCCATCAAGCAGACTTTCGGCGACATCTGCGCCAAATGCCACGGTAGCGGCGGCCAGGGGGGCCACAACTTCCCGATACTGGCGGACGACGACTGGCTTTACGGCGGAACAATCGAGAAAATACAGGAGACCGTAACGGAGGGCCGGGGCGGCATCATGCCGTCCTTCAAAGGGCGCTTCACGCCGGAGGAACAGAAGGACTTGATGCAGTTCCTGGATGATGCGCAACATGGAAAGACGTTCGAGCCGGGCCGCAAGGTCTTCATGGGCGAGACGAAGGCGGCCGCCGAATGCCCCACCTGCCACGGCGAGAACGCCAAGGGGAACTACGACGTCGGCTCCGCCAACCTGACCGACGCCATTTGCCGGTTCGACTGCACCCGGGAAGGCCTGGAGCACACCCTGCTCCACGGCGTGAACGACGACGGGGATCCGATGACCCGGAAGGCCACCATGCCCGCATGGCGTAGCAAGTTGACCGACGTCCAGATTAAGAAACTGGCGGTGAGGGTGTTTCTGTTTGGCGGCGGCCAGAAGGGCTGATTCGCCCGCGGACGCAGGCCTGAATCTTTAATGTTGCGGATGTCTTTTGTATTATTATTTTAAGCGGCTAAACAAGCCGCGAAGGGTAATTATGAGCACGACAACCCAGACACCGCCCGGCAGTGCCGCTGATTCCGCAAAGGGGAACAAACAGCTTTCTCTCGACGAGCTTTACCTAGAGGCCGGCCACCACCAGGTAAATCTCGGGGCAAAAAAAATCCACGCAAAGCGGATTCCGGGCAAATTCAGGAATCTCAAGTGGTTCGCGGCGTCGCTTTACATCTTATTTTTTATCGGGCCGTATTTTCGTTGGGAAGGGAGACAGGCCGTCCTCTTTAACGTCCCGGAACGGCAATACCATCTTTTCGAGCTTACGCTTTGGCCGCAGGACGTCTGGATACTCTCCCTGGCGTTGCTGACCTTCTTTTTGGCGCTCTACGCGGCCACCGCCATGGCGGGGCGGGTATTTTGCGGCACCTTTTGCTGGATGACCGTATGGACCGACGTTTACACCTGGATTGAGGAAAAAATGGAGGGGAGTCCGCCGCAACGCCGCGCGCTGGACAGCGCACCTTGGGGGGCGCGCAAGCTGGCCATAAAAACGGGCAAAACGCTCGTCTTCCTGCTTCTGGGCGTCGCCACCGGGGTCACCTTCACCTCGTATTTTATAGACGCGGGCGACCTGTGGCGCCGATATCTGTCCCTTCGCGGGCCGGTTGAAATCTGGGTCACGCCGCTTCCGTTCGTCATCGGCACATATTTGGGGGTCGGGATAATGAGGGAGCAGTTTTGCTTTTGGCTCTGCCCCTACGCCCGCATACAGTCGGCCATGCAGGACTCGGAAACCATCATCCCCACCTACGACGTTCGGCGCGGCGAGCCGCGCGGCCGGCATAAGGACGGCGACTGCATTGACTGCCACCTCTGCGTCGGCGTTTGTCCCACCGGCGTCGACATCCGCGACGGCATGCAGGAGGGGTGCATAATGTGCGCCCTGTGCATTGACGCGTGCAACAGCGTGATGAGGAAGGTGGACAAGCCCGAGGGTCTCATCCGTTACGGTTCGCTCGACGAATTTCTGGGGCTCCCGGTCGTTCCCCTGTATAAGAGGCCGCGCATCATCATGTACGCGATACTGCTGGCTTCCACGCTTTCCGGCATCGTTTGGGGCCTCACGCACCTCGGCGCCGTGCAACTCAACGTGATTCACGAGCGCCAGCCGCTCTACGTGATGCTGAGCGACGGCGGAGTCCAAAACAAGTACACGCTGAGGATAGTCAACAAAAGCGACACGACGTTAAATTTAAGGTTCGCCGTCTCCGACCTTCCCGGCGCCGTCCTCGTGTCCCCTGACGCGGCGGTTCGCGTGGCTCCCGGCAGGGTGCTTCCCTTGAACGCCACGGTGCGCATGCCGCGTTCCCGGGCGGGGAAAGGGTCCGTGAAGGTCGAGTTCCACGTTCTTGACAGCGCCACCGGCGCGTTTATCACAGAGACTGAAAGCAGATTCATCGGACCAGGTTAAGGAGGGAAATATGGAGAGTGAAACGTTGCCGGAAGAGACCAAGGAAACGGCGTTGCAAAGTCCCTGGGTGCGGGGTTTGTTTATTTTAATGGGAGCGGCCTTCGCCGCGAACGGAGCGCTCGTCTACTTCGCCTACAAGGCGAGGCCGAACCTGGTGGCGACCGATTATTACGAGCGGGGGGAGAACTACCAGGCACAACAAGGGATCGAGCACCGGATGAAGGGGAGCCTCGGCTGGCGGATGGAAGCGCCGCGGGAAATCGCCGCTTCGGCCGGGAGGCCGGCGCCGGTGACGGTGACGATAACGGACAAGGCCGGCCTTCCGGCGGAGCCGGACGGCGTCACGCTTTACGCCTACCGCCCGTCCGACGCGCGCTATGATTTCGACCTGCCGATGACCAAGGCCGGGAACGGCCAGTTTTCCGCGCAAGCCGCGTTCCCGCTAAAAGGCATATGGGATCTGATCATCGAGGCCAAAAAGGGGGATGAACTGATTAAGGTCACCCGGCGGATCTCGGTCTTGCCCTGATGACACCGCCCGGCCCCGGCGCCTGCTTTCATTGCGGCCTGCCGCTTCCGGCGGGGGGCGGCGCTTCGGCGTCAATAGGCGGCGCCGAACGGCTTTTCTGTTGCAACGGTTGCAGGTCGGTCTGCGGCGCAATCTACGACGCGGGCCTTGACGGCTTTTACCGGAGGATGGCCGACGGGACCGTCCTGTCGCCCCCCCCTCCGCCACCGCGCGGCATGGACGCCTACGACGTCGAGGACGTACGGCGCGAATTTGTGACGGAACACGGGGGGCGAACGGAGGTTGTACTGCTGGTGGAGGGGATTCATTGCGCCGCCTGCGCCTGGCTCATCGAGCACGCCGTTGGCAAGGCGGCCGGCGCGGCCGCGGCAGAGGTGAACCTGGCGAAACGGCGCGTCAAAGTGGGCTGGGACGGTAGCAAGGCGCGGCTTTCGGAGATACTGGGCCTGCTTGCGCGGGTCGGCTACGCGGCGGTTCCCTACACCCCGCGCCGCGCCGAGGAGAGCGCGCGGCGGATCGCGCGGCAATCCTTGTTTCGTCTCGGCTTCGCGGGCTTTGCGGCCATGAACATGATGTGGATGTCCATCGCCCTGTGGACGGGGGCCGCCGGAGGGGAATACCGGGACTTTTTTCGCCGCCTCGAGCTGGCGCTGGCCCTTCCCGCGCTCCTCTATTCCGGCTGGCCCTTCCTGCGCGGCTTTTATTATTCGGCGCGCGGCCGTCATTTGAGCATGGACGTGCCGATCGCCGTCGGGGCGCTGGCGGTCTTTTGTTACTCCGCATACGTCACCCTCGTGTCGCCCGACTCCGGCGAGACCTATTTCGACACCCTGGCCGTCTTCCTTTTCGTCATCCTAATAGGGCGCCACTTGGAGGCCTCCTCGAGGAACAAGGCGGCGGACGCCACGGGCCGGATGCTGGAGCTTCAGCCGAAATTCGCCGCCCTCCTTCGCGGGGACGCGGAGGAGAAGGTTTCCGTGCGCGCCCTGCGCGTTGGCGACCCCGTGCTGGTGCGGCCGGGGGAGCGGTTGCCCGTGGACGGATTGGTTCTGGACGGTAGCGGCGAGGTGGACGAGGCCATCATCACCGGCGAGGCGCGTCCGGTCCCCAAATCCCCGGGGTCGTCGGTCACGGCCGGCACGATGAACATGAACGGAGCGCTCACGGTCAGGATGGAGAAGTCCCTTTCCGACACGTCGCTTGTGCGCATGGTCCGGCTCATGGAGGAGGCTCAGGCGACAAAAGCCCCGATTCAAAGGATTGCCGACCGCGTCGTACCGTATTTTGTCGCGGCCACCCTCTCGGCGGCCGCGCTCACCTTCATCCTGTGGTACGGGCAGGGGCTCGAGCGGGCCATGCTCACGGCCGCGTCGGTGCTGATAATCACCTGCCCCTGCGCGCTGGGGCTTGCGACGCCGATGGCTATGGCCGCGGCCGGCGGCGAGGCGGCGCGGCACGGCGTCATCATCAAGAACGGCAGGGCGCTTGAAACCCTCGCGCGCGTGGACCACGTGGTGTTCGACAAAACCGGCGCGCTCACCAACGGGTCGATGGCCGTGAGCCGAATCGTCCCGGCCGACGGGTTCGAGGAACGGTTTCTTCTCGGCCATGCCGGCGCGGTGGAACGGTTGTCCGAGCACAGCCTTGCGCGCGCAATCGTGCTGGCGGCCGAAAATGTCGGCGCGAGCGCCAACGGGGCCGTCGTTTCCGGCTTCCGCAACTTCCCCGGCCGGGGCGTGAGCGGAACGGTGGACGGGGCGGCCGTGCTGGTGGGAAACATGGCCTTTATGAGGGAACGCGGCGTTTCGGCGGCGGGCCGCGACGAAAATCCGTCCGTCACGACCGTGTATTGCGCCGTCGGCGGGGATTTGGCGGGAAGTTTCGAGGTGGGCGACGCCCTGCGGCCGGACGCCGCCCCGACCGTTGACGCCTTGCGACTCGAGGGGAAAACCTTGACGATGCTGACCGGCGACACGAAGAACGCGGCGGAGGCGGTCGCCAAGGCCGCGGGGGGAATGGCGGTGATGGCCGGCATGAAACCCGAGGACAAGTACTCCGCCATCGGCGAATTCCGCAAACGGGGCGAGACCGTGGCGATGGTCGGGGACGGCGTGAACGACGCACCGGCCCTGGTTCACGCCGACGTCGGAATCGCGGTCGGCCAGGGGGCCGACGTGTCGGTGGAAAACGCGGACGTCGTCCTGCTTGGCAACAGGCTTTTGCCCATCCTGGCGGCCATCCGGTTGTCGCGAACCACTATCACGGTGATTAAGCAGAACATCAGGGTCTCCCTTGCATACAACGCCCTGATGGTCCCGCTGGCCATGGCGGGGCTGATCACGCCGGTGCTGGCGGCGGTCGCAATGCCGGTGAGCTCCCTGCTGGTCATAGCCAACGCCTCGCGGATAAGGGTGGAGTGATGGAGGTGCTTTACTGGCTCGTGCCGTCGATCATCGCGGTCGGGGCGGCGATGGTCGGGGTTCTGTTCTGGGCCATCAAAAGCGGCCAGTACGAGGACATGGAGGGCCCCTCCCATAAGATACTGATGGACGACGACGACCCGCGCCTCCCCGGCGGGGGAAAGAAAAAAAGACCCTAGTTCCCCGCCGGTCGTCGCGATTCCTCCGGCGGTTCCGGCGCGGCGTGAGAAACGTCGCGGGCGTTATTGTGACCGTGACGATGGCCGATGAAAGGCCGCGCCACCATCGCACCGCCGTAAATAAGAAGCAAAACGGCCGTGACTTTGACCAATCTGGCCCGAAACATCGGCCTAACAAGGCGCATGACCGCCGCCATCGAGAAATGGGCGGGCAGGGTGCCCAACCCGAACACCAGCATGGTGACCGCCCCCTTGATCGGGCCGCCGGAGGCAAGCGCCACGGCCAGCGCGGCATAAACGAGTCCGCACGGCAGAAGGCCGTTAAAAAAACCGACGGCGCCCCATGCCGCCGCCGAGTTCTTGGAGCCCGCCGTCCTGAGGACCAAGGAGGGAATCCGAATCAACGAGCCGTCCGGAAATTCCGGAACCCAGCCCCCCAACTGCAGTGCGAAGACGACGACGACCATGCCGGCAAAAACAAAAATGCCGTTCTGGACGCCGCTCCAAACGGCGTATTTTCCAATAAGCGTGCCGGTAAGGCTGACGACGAACCCCAGCAGGGCGTAGGTGGATATCCGCGCGGAGTGATATGCGACGACGCCGGGTAGCCAGACGGTTTGCCTCCCCGCCGAAAGGGCGATCGCTATGCCGCCGCACATCCCCACGCAGTGCGCCCCTCCCAACAGCCCGATGAAAAAGGCCGCGCCAAGGTCAAGCGTTCCGACTTCCATTCACGATCCTCTCTCTTGTGCCGGCCGGGACGACTTTGAAAAAAATGCAAAGGGCCTTGTTTCCCTTTTTTGGGGGGATGAGCGGCCCGCCCCCCTGTCCTCGTCCGGCATTATGCGACTACCGCCAATTTTAATCTCCAGCAGCGCCTCCTTGCAACCGCGACCGGCGGCCGGTGTCCCGTCCAACCGCGCCGCCCATTGTGGTACCATACGGATTGTCAATTCCGGGGCGAAACCTTGCCGAAGCCGGGCATTTTCGGGCAAAACGGCCGCGGCTACTCGAAGACGGCGCGTTTTTTTTGGGGTGGATTAGTGAAAATTTTATCCTTTGCCGTTTTGGGGCTGTTCCTCGGCCTTGGCGGGTTCACCGTCGCCAACGGCTTGTTTGGAGTCGCTTCTGCAGTCGCCCAGGAGGAAAACACTTATCTTTCGGACGAGATAGACTTCCATTTCGCCCAGGAAAAGAACATGCATCATTTTACGATGCTAAGCGGGAAATTGGTTGATTTGACCAGGGAACAACAGAGGATATTCAGAATTAAAAATGCGGCGGCCGAAAACAAGGTTGCCGAAAACGTGGAGGAGTTCCTAAACGACGCAAACGGTTCCGCAAGCCGGCATGACTACGAGGAGGCCTATGTATCACTGGAAAAGGCCTACAAACTCCTACAAACCTCCATGCAGGAGATGGGGGTGCAAAAAAGCCGCGACGTCCCCTCCGAATCTGATTGGAGGATACTGAAATGAAGCCGGCCCGGCGGCCTGCCGCGAGATTTTTTATGGGCGTGTTGCAACATTGTCCGCGTCCTGATAAATTACGTCCGAGTTTTGGAACAGCCTTGAAAAGGGGGGGATGCTCGTGAAAAATGTGATGTTGTTCGTCGGAATATCGGTTCTTCTTTTTTCCCACTCGTCCGCCGTAGCCTCGGGGGAGGACGACATCGGCCAGGGCGAGAATAATTACCAGGCTTATTGCTCGCCGTGCCACGGCGCCAACGGCGACGGCAAAGGTGACCTGGGGGCGGCGCTTAGCACTCCGCCGCGCAACCACACCGACGCCTCGATAATGAGCAAGCGCACGGACGAACAGATTTTCAAGACCATCAGCCTGGGCGGCGAGGCGGTGGGTCTGGCTCCCGACATGCCCGCGCACAACACCGTGATTCCCGAGGGTGAAATTCGCGGGCTGGTGAAGGTCATACGCAGGCTGTGCAAGTGCGAGTACAAGAAATAACTGGGCGCGGCTGACCCCTGTTTTTCCGTCGCGAGGCGGCCTTACTTGCCCGAGGGGAGGCCGTCCGTAAAGCGGCCCTCGTAGGATTTTTTTCCGTTTTCCAAATACTCGATTCCCTGGCCGTTTGGCACGCCCTGGCTGAACTGGCCTTCGTAGGCCTTGTTGCCGTTCTTGTAATACTCAATCCCGAAACCGTCGGGAGCGCCGTGAACGAACCGCCCCTCGAAGGACTTATTCCCGTTGGCGTGGTATTCCGTCCCCTGACCGTGCCACGCGTCGTCCTCCCATTGACCGACGTATTTACTGCCGTCCGACTGGTACGCGGTCCCCCGGCCGTTCCTCTTGCCGTTCTTCCATTGGCCGACATATCTGCCGCCGTCGGAAAGAAACTTGGTTCCCTGGCCGTTCAAGCAATTCCCCTCGCACCTTTCTTCGGCCCTCGCGGACACGCAGAAAAGAAGTAAAATTGCCGCGCCTATTAACGCCGCCCTTCTAAGATTCACTCGTCCCCCTGGAAATTTTTTGGCCCTCGCCATATCCGACGCTTTCCGGCCGGCCGGAGTATTGTCGCCCGTCATGGGCGCAATCCTACCAAAGTCCCCAAAAATATCCAACCGCCCGTTGCTCACCGCGTTCTTACTAAATTCCGCGCGCCGGGGACGCGGAGTGGAGTCGCGTGGGAAGGGCGAAAAATAATAGAAGGGGGTGCGCCCCCCTTTGTAAACCACTATATAGTCCGTGCGGACGAAAACGGCTAGATGGACTTGAGAACCTTCGCCGTGACGTCGCGAACCGTCATGGCGCGTGCCGCCATGACGGAAGACCCGCCGTATCGGGGCGCTCCGGGCGGGCGTTAAAAAAACTCCCGCCCGGGTTTGAAAGGCCGCTATTTATACAGGTAGGAAAGCCCCAGGGTGTAAGAGGAGCCGCCCAGGGAGATCCTGTCGCCGTAGGCGCCGGTTTGGTTGACGGTCGGGGCGTTCACGTACGCCAGCGTCGTCTGCCAGTTTTTCCCGATGTACTGCGTGTAGCCGAGCGTATAGTGGCTTTGGGTGATGGCCGGAAACGCCCAATTGTTTGACGTCGTGGCTCCGTCGCCGAAGGGCGTGGTGCCGCGGTTGTAGCCCGCGCGGACCACGCTCGATTCCCACGGCTGATACTGGACGGCGACGGCCCAGACGGTGACGTCGTTCCACCCCACGCTCAAGGGCATGGACGAGGCGGTGCCCGGAGTCCCGCCGGTGTTGGTGTTGAAGGCGCCGTTGATGTTCAGCGTCTTCATGGTGCTTGAATAATTGATCACCTTGAAGTCGGCCGCGATTGTCAGCCCTTCCAAAGGCCTGACGGCCGCGCCGACCGAGTATTGGGCCGGAAAGTTCATTCCGCTGAGCGAGTAGACGCCGTTTTGGTTCGTGTACAGGGTGTTGCCGACCTGATAGTTGACGCTCCCCGCCGCCAGCCTGTAGTTAAGGTCCCCGAAGTTTTGTTGGGAGACGTACGTCGCCCCGATGCTCAACATTTCCGAAACGTCGTACAACAGGCCCAGTTCCCATCCGTATCCCAACGCGCCGGTCGGCGTGGCCAGGTCGACCCCGATTCTATACTGCCCCGGGCCGAACGCGGGGCTTCCCGGTCCGAAGGAGTTGGCGGGTATGGCCGTGGCGTTGGAGAACGTTTGTCTCAACGCCAGTTGCTGGTAGTCGAAGTTCAACGCCGCGCCGACCGAAAGCTTGTCGAATTTTTTAGCGAGCGCAGGCGCGATTTTCCACATCTGATATTGAGAGAAGATCTGCCCGTCGAACTGGTTGTCCAGCCCCATGGGGTGCAGGAACGGCATCGTCCCTATCACGTCCTGGTCCACGCCCATGCCGGACGCGAGAAAAACGCCGCCGCCCAAAAACCACGTGCCGTCGTCGCCTAGCTGGGTGTTGATGGAAAAATCGGGCAACATGTACATGGTGGAGCCGCCGCTCGAAGTCCCGCCCCCCGTGGCCGTAAAATCCACGGTTCGCACGGGCTCGAACAACTCGAAGTTGAAATCCGTCCTGCCGCCGACTTTGGTGAGGCCCGCCGGGTTGGTTATCGCCGTCGTGGAGTCGCCAGGCGCCGCGGTCACCGCGCCGGCCATCCCGCTTCCGTACGACCCGATTCCGATGACCTGGTCGCCGTTGGTGGCCTGTGCAGTTTGGCAAAAAAACGTTGAAACAATAAGGAAACCGAACAAGAACATTTTTTTCATACTCACCTCCCAATAAAAAAGAGTATTCGGCTGAACCACCCGGTAATAGTAACTTTAAATGCTAGCAAGAATCTATCCGTTTTGCGGCGCTAATATGAAATTGAAATTTAAGCGATTAAACATTAACGAACTTTTTTATTGGGGTGGAAAAGCCATATTTAGGGGGGTTTTGGGAGGCGTACTCCCCGCATCCTTTTGACTTTGCCCGGCTTCGAGCCTAATATGGGAATTGGAGGATTAACCGGATGAATAAGAACCTGCCCGCGTTTTTATTGGGTGTTTTAGTCTGTACGGCGGCGCTGTTGCTAACCGCCCCCAATGGCCATGCCGAAAACCCGGCGGGCGAAGAGGCCCGACCTGCCGGGCATCAACACGAACACGGGGGGCGCGCGAAAGAATCCAAAAAAACCCCGCAACAAAAAGAGGCCCTGGCTTTGTTAAGAAAGGCCGACGCCCTGTGCGACAAGGGGGATTTCGAGGCCTCCCTGCCGATATATACAAAGGCAACCGAGCTGGATCCCAAATTTGCGGAAGCCTTTTTTAAGCGTGGAAAGGCTTGGTACCATCTTGGAAGCGACTTGAACGCAATAGAGGATTTTTCCAAGGTGATCGAGCTGAACCCCAAAAGCGCCGAGGCCTACTTCCAGCGGGGCGTCGTTTGGAACAGCGTCGGTGAAGAGGAAAAAATGATCGAGGATTTCAAGACCGCGGCCAAGCTGGCGGGAATGGACCACACGACTCACGAACACATTTTGAAATGGTGAGATAAACAAGAATTTAACCGTCGTCGCCGGCCGGCCGGGGAGAAACTCAGGGCGGGTCGGAATCCGATAAAATCTCGGGGGTGTCATTAAATGCGGTTCAACGGGAGAAGCGCGGCCCCGCCGGTCGCCGCCGCCGGGCCCGTCTATGCCGGCGAGGAAGCCGGTAGGACGGAGTCGCCGCCGCCGGATTCCGGGGCGTTTCGCCATTGGCGCGCTGTGCAGGACGCCATGTTGCTGGCCGCCGTGGTTCTAGTGTGGCTGTTGCTTTTCCGGCCCGCAATCGGGGTTACAATCATGTGGAACGTCATCGTGCCCACTTTTCCGGCGCTGTTCGTTTTGGCGACCGGACTGTGGCGCAATCTCTGTCCGATGGGGACCTTTAGCCTCTTGCCGCGTCGTTTGGGCTTTTCTCGGCGACGAGTGATGTCTCCGGGGTTGGCGGGCCTGTCGGGGCTTGCAAGCGTCGCGGCGCTTTCCGTCATCCTGCCGCTACGCCACCTATCGTTGGACTCAAACGGCACCATGACGGCCCTCATGCTCATGTCCGCCTCCGGGATTGCGGTTGCCATGGGCGTCGTCTTCCAATGGCGTAGCGGATGGTGCACCTCGCTCTGCCCAATCCACCCGGTGGAGAAACTCTACGGCTTTTCGCCGCTGACAACGGTCGAGAATATGCGGTGCGGCTCCTGCGGGAAGTGCTCGACCCCGTGCCCGGACTCGACCCGTTCGATGACGTCGGTGAACACCGTCCCGTCGCGGCTAGGCGGATTGGTCGGCCACGGCCTGACCGGCGGTTTTGTCGGCTTCGTTTTCGGGTGGTACCAACTTCCGGACTTTGAAGGACGCGTCGGCGCGGCGGAAATCCTCGCCTGCTATGTTTGGCCGTTTGGCGCCGCGGCGGCGACGCTTGTCGTCTACGCGGCCGCCCGTAAATGGCTGTGCCGGTCGAAGACGGCCCAAATGACCCTGGTCAGGGTTTTTGCGGCCGCGGCGGTTAGCGCCTATTACTGGTACCGCCTTCCGGCGCTCGCCGGGTTTGGACCCAATCCGGGCACGGGGATGCTTTACGACCTGACCGGCGTCCTGCCAGTCTGGGTTCCGGCGATAACGCAGGCGCTGACGACCTCGTTCTTCGCCTGGTTTATGTTGGTCAGGCGAAGGACGAACGCGAGTTGGATGGTACGCCCCGCCTACGAGACCTAAGAAGGTGTTGCGATAATCTTAACCGTCCGGCCCGCCCCCACACCTGTCATCCCCGTGAAGCTTGTCCTCGTGAACACGGGGAACGGGGATCCGGACTATTGGTGGCGCAGACACTCCTGTCTGCGTTTGCCGCGTTAGCGGCAAAGGTTTTGTTGCTTGCGTCCCCCGGACTCAACGCGGACAAAGGAGGGGCGGAATTGGCAAAACAATCCGCCCCGG
>JACQBU010000115.1 GCA_016194375.1 Nitrospinota bacterium | reverse complement strand
CGGGTTCCTTCGACCTCATCCTTTGCGACCTCAAGCTCCCCGACAAGGCGGGAGTCGAGATAATCAAGGCGCTAAAGGAAAGCGGCGTCACCACGCCCGTGATTTCCATTTCGGGCTTTATTGACGGGAGAATCGTGAAGGAGGCCCTGGACGCCGGAGCCGTCGCATACCTTCCGAAGCCGTTCTCTAAGGCGGACCTCGTCGAGCTAGTGGCGCGCTTCATGTCGTCGGAGGGAAAGTGAACCTGTCCACCGTCAAGAAAAGGCTGGGCGAGTCCCTGTGGGTTTTGATCATAACCATCATGGCCGTCATGGTCGGATTGACGTCGTTGTTCATCTACAGCAACGTAACCCTGCAAAACAAGGTCACCTACAAAACCGTCCAGCAGACAGATTTCATCGCCG
This sequence comes from Nitrospinota bacterium, assembly GCA_016194375.1. Lineage (GTDB taxonomy): Bacteria > Nitrospinota_A > UBA7883 > JACRGQ01 > JACRGQ01 > JACQEX01. Next base: position 10,704 of record JACQBU010000115.1, on the reverse strand, counting down.
ACCTTCTTGCCAGCCTGACCATCGACGTGCTCGGCTCCAAACATGACGCGGCCCAATACGGACAGGTGCTAAAATACGGCGACATGATCGGGATAAACGAAATAGGCGTTTACACGAACAAGGGGGAGGAGGCGTTCCTAAACCAGCCGTCGGAACAAAAGGGGGCGGCCGAGCGCGGTCCGGGCAAAGGTCGGCGGATACAAGCGGCGGAAATGGGGAATTTTAAAAAAGCCGTCCTGACCATGAACAAGACTGATTTTTTCGACCATAAAAACATGACCTATTCCGGATTCATACCCCTCAAGAACGAGGGAGCCTGCGCCGGATGCCACATGAAAAAAGGGGAGGTCCTCGGGATTCTTGCGGTGAAGCTTTCAACCAAGGACGATTTCGAAATTTTAAAAAGCGTGCAGACCAGGATATGGGGGCTCGGGTTTATAGTGCTCATCCCTATCGTCGGCATGGTCGTGACGCTATTTATTTTCCGCGAAAAAAGCAGGCTTTACTCGGAACTCGCCAAAAGCAACGAATCTATTAAGAACACCTTTGACTCGCTGAAAGAGACGCAGAACTACCTGCAGCTCATCCTGGACAATTCCAAGGCGCTTATCATCACCACCAACGAGGAGGGCAACATCGTCGAATTCAACAAGGAGGCGCGGGAAATCCTCGGGTACTTGAAGGAGGAGGTGGTCGGCAAAAGCGCCCGCAACTTGTATCAGAACCCGGAACAAAGGGAAGAATTGCTGAAGGAAAAGGCGTCGGAAAAGGATCCTTGGGCGGTGAGGAGCCGCGAAGTGCAGTTGAAGGCAAAGTCCGGAAGGATCGTGCCGGTTTTCATAAGCATCTCGGCCCTCGTCAACGACTACGGAAAGATAATCGGAACCGTCGGGGTCGGAAAGGACGTCTCAGAGCAGAAGATGCTCCAATCACAGCTTCTTCAATCCGAAAAGATGGCCGGAATAGGGGTTCTGGCCTCGGGAATAGCGCATGAGATAAACAACCCCCTTGCCGGCATCCTGGGGATGGCGGAGGCCATCCGCGACGAGCCCGACCCGGCCTTGATGAAGAGTTATTCCGAGGACATAATCAAATACGCCCTCGACGCCGGCAACATCGTGAAGGAGCTTTCCTCGTACTCCCGCCACGCGCGGGACGAGTCTCGCTCCACCGTGGACCTGGCCGCAATAATGGAATATTCGCTCAAAATGGCGATGCATTCCGTGCCGTTCGTCGACATACAGGTGGTGACCAGGCTCGCGGAGAACACATCCATCTTCGCCAACGAGGGGGAGATGCAACAGGTGTTCGTAAACCTTATGGTGAACGCAATTCATGCGATGAAGGACAAGGGAACCCTGACTCTGGAATGCCGGCACGACGGTGATTACATATTGGCCTCCGTATCCGACACAGGTCATGGCATCCCCGAAACGGACATCAAGCGGATATTCGACCCGTTTTTCACCACCAAGCCCGCCGGAAAGGGGACCGGCCTCGGGTTGTACGTGGTCTACAAGATCGTCACAAAATATGGCGGGGACGTGGACATATATTCAAAAGTCGAGGAGGGAACAACGTTCACCCTAAAGTTCCCCGTGGGAACACCCGTCATAGGCAAGGATGGATCCAATGAGGAAAAAAAGGCCCTTTAGTGTTATAGTCGCAAAAGGAGGTAGGTGGTGTTTAGGCGCTTTTTGACGATTTTTTTAGGGGCCGCGCTCTTGGCCGCGTTCCAGCGGCCGTCGGCGGCCGCATCCTTGGATCAGCTTTCCAAGGACGTGGAGACCCTTAAGAAGGAGAACGAAGACCTCAAGGAGCGCGTAAAGACCATCGAGGTTAAGGACGAGGAGGACTCCTACTCGGAGAAAAAGAGGGTGAATATTTCGGGTTACGCCGACGTCGAGTACGACTACTCCAGCGTTTCGAGCAACCCCGACCACTTTCGCGTCAGGCATCTTAGCCTTTTCTTTAGCCAGGACGTGCAGAAGCAATGGAAGCTCTTCTCGGAGCTGGAATTTGAGGACGCCCCGCTCTACAACTCGACCACCACGCAGGGCCAGATATTGTTGGAGCAGATGTACATACAGTACAAGCCCTCCGCGGAGTTCGAGGTGAGCGCGGGAAGGGTGCTGACGCCGGCCGGCCTTTGGCTCATCTACCACTACCCGCCTTACGTTGAAACGCAACAACGTCCCTTGCACATAAGGAAGATATTCCCGCAGTATTCGGACGGCTTGGAAGTGCGCCGTTCCTTCGCGCTTGGGCAGTCAATGCTTGACGTCCAAGCCTACGTCACCAACGGAACGGGCAATCCCGGCGTGAACGACGCCGACTCCACCAAGGGAATCGGGGTCCGCCTGAACCTATCCGCGGACTTACAAAAAGGAAAGCTGGAGGTGGGCGCCTCTTACTTGAGCCCGGACGACACGACCCATATATATCAGAACTCCTACGGACTTCATCTGAAGGCTACTTCCGGCCCACTAAGGCTTCAATCGGAATACGCCGCCCGCCAAAGCATGAACCCGAACTTTGCCAACGCTTACTGGGACACCGGTTTCTACGTGCAGGGGGCGTTCGACATAAAGAAATGGACGCTCGTCGCCCGCTGGGACCAATATAACGGCGACGGCATTTACAACGGCGACGGCACATTGAACCTGACCAATCCCGTCATTTCCGACCATCGCGTTTACACCGCGGCGGTGAATTATCATCTGTTCCACAACGTGCTCACGAGGTTCGAGCTACACCGGCACGAGTTCGCCAATCCCTCCCAGCCAAACTATTACCTCGGCATAGCGTCCGTCATCCTTTCCTTGGGAGACCTATGACGAGGGGCTTGACCAGACTGTTGACAGCCGCGATTCTTTTAATGGCGGTCGCCACGCCCGCACCGGCCGGGGACGCCATCGCCATCATCGTAAATGAGAAAAATCCGGTCAGCTCCATAACAAACCTCGACCTGCGGAGAGTTTACGACGACAGGATGCTTAGATGGGAGGATAGAATCCCCATCATCGTTTACGACCTTGCCGTCAACAATCCGGTGAGGGAGAGTTTTTACCAAGCGGTCTTCGGCGCCCCCGCGGAGAAAATGGCCGAGACGTGGGCCCATCTTAAAATAACAAATCAGGCCAAAAATCCGCCCCTAACCGTGAAAAACGAATACCAGATAATGAGGATGGTCGCCACGGAAGAAGGGGCCATAGGGTACGTTTCACTAAGCTCCGCAAAAAGCGGGGAAATCCATGGGCTGAAAGTCATCTCCATCGTGCAACCGTAATTCAGGCTAAGGCGGACTACCAAACTTCTTTCCTTTTTGCGGCGCCTGTCTAATTAAGGCTTCTCTGTCCGACGCCAACTTCTCAAATAGGAAGGCGTCCCTCCCCGTGACGTAGTAGTCCCTAATCCTTTTTTTCCTCACGTAGCCGAGCTTTTCGTAAAATCGAATGGCGACGTCGTTGTTAACCGACGTTTGGAGGGTTAATTTTTTCGCTCCGCGCCCCGCCAACGCCGATTCGGCGACGCCCATGAGTTTCGTCCCGACCCCAAGTCCGCGCCAGCGCTCGACTACGTCTATCGTCACTATGGCGCCGGTTCCGCGCCCCTCCCAGGCGGTCATCACAAACCCCGCGATTTTCCCCGCCTTGTCCTGAGCCACAAACGCCGGATCCCTGTTCACTAGCAGATGAAAGTAAAAAACGTCTTCCGGATACGCCAAGTCGGAATCGAAGCAGAGCTGGTCTATCTCCCACATCGTGTTTATGTCCGCCCCGTCGGCCGGGCGATACGTCAAATCACCGGCTTCGACCATTCGCCAATCGTCTCACATTCGGATGTGAAAAGAAATTGCCCCCCGCCGAAGGCGCGTCGGAGCGCCGTCAACGGTTCAAACCCAGTCAGGCTCGGGCGGCGGCGGCCACCATCACCTTCGCCGCGCCCGCCCTCTTCAGCGCCCGCGCCGCCTCGGCCACCGTGGAGCCCGTGGTCATAATGTCGTCAACCAGCAGGATGGTCTTCCCGGCCAGTTTTTCAGGACGGGGGGCCGAGAAGGCTCCCTTGATGTTTTTGTCCCTCTCCGCCGCGGATAGTTGGAACTGCGGCTTTGTGTGCTTCACGCGCAACAATGCCTCGGCTTCGACCGGCTTCGAAAGCGCCTTTCCGACCTCCATGGCGACCAGATACGACTGGTTGTACCCCCTCTCGTAATTCCTCCTCCAATGCAGAGGCGTCGGCGCCACAAGGTCGGCCTCGCGCGCGGCCGGCCGCGAAAATAGCTCCGCGCAAAGGGGGGCCGAGACGGTTTTGGCGAGGCGGAATGCCCCGTTGAACTTGAAGCGGTGGATGAGCTCCCTCGCCGGACCTTCGTACCGCATGCCGTAAAAGGCGTCGTCAAACGGAGGCGGTTTTATCCGGCACCTGCCGCAGGTCGTAATGCCGGCGTCGGCCACCTCGCCGTCTATCGCCGCCGCGCAAACCGCGCAGGAGTGCTCGGGTTTTTGCGCGAAGATGCCCATGCACGCCCCGCAAAGGCCGAATACGCCGCAGTCGTCCGCGAGCGGCGCCCGACACGCCCCGCACCGTCTTGGAAACAGGACGCCGTCCAGGCTTGAAGCCAACCTAGTTATGAAGTTAAAACCGACGAGGTCCCCCATGCCGCCCATTCCACCTCCGTCGGGGTCTGGAGTCAAGTGTAAATCTGCGCGAAGCGGCGGCTTGGTTTGAGAGGAGCCACCTCCAAAGGTCGGATAAAATCGGATAAAAAATGTGCGCCGTTCCTGCGATTCGTTTGTTTATGGTTAAAATCGAATGGAGTGCGAGACGGGGAACTTAAAGGGACCGGCGTTGCGGACGCCCTTATTAACCCTAGCCGCCCGCGGCGGTTGTCAAGCGGGCCTCCCGGACCATCGAGTCAAGCTGCCGCACCAACCGGTCCAAGTTTTCCCCGGTCGCGCTTGAAATCGCGACGGCCGCCACCCCCCTTTCCTCGAACATTCTAACGAGGGATTCCGCCTCCGCGCGCCCCTCCGTCGTGTCAATCTTGGTTATGGTAACGAGCCGCTTTTTTTCCAGCAACGCCGGGTCAAAACTCCTCAGCTCGTTGTCCACCGTTTCGTAGTCGCGCGCGACCCTCTCGGGGTCGCCCTCACCGATTTCTATCAGATGGCACAGAACGGCCGTGCGCGCGATGTGCTTCAGAAACTTGGTGCCCAGCCCCCTGCCGGAATGGGCCCCCTCGATGAGGCCCGGCATGTCGGCCATCACGAAGGAGCCGTCGTCCGCCCGGACGACGCCTATTTTGGGGGAAAGCGTGGTGAACGGGTAGTCGGCTATGGTCGGCTTTGCGGCGCTGAGGCGCGAAATGAGCGTGCTCTTTCCAGCGTTGGGAAGCCCTATTATCCCCACGTCGGCCAACAGCCTAAGCTCCAGGTGGAGCGAGAATTCCTCGCCGGGCATCCCCGGCTGGGCGAATCTCGGAGCCTGCATCGTGGATGATTTGAAGAACGCGTTCCCCTTGCCGCCTATGCCCCCCTTGGCCGCCTTGAACCTCTGGGCGTCCTCGGTGAGGTCGCAGACGGTCTCGCCCGTTCCAAGCTCCTTAATAATCGTCCCGGGCGGGACTCTTAGAACGAGATCCGCGCCGTCCTTCCCGTGGCAATTGGCGCCGGAGCCGTGGCCGCCGTTCTCGGCGGGAAACTCCTTTTTGTACCGGAATTTTAACAAAGTGGTCTCGCCCCTATCGGCTATAAATATTACGTCCCCCCCCTTGCCGCCGTCCCCTCCGTCGGGACCGCCGCGCGGCACGTATATCTCGCGGCGCCAGCTGACGGCCCCCGGGCCGCCGTTGCCGGCCTTTATTTTTATGTCTACCTCGTCTATGAACATCGGTACAATATACTACGGGAATGAGCTCGAAATACGAATACCGGAAAAACGCGGCGCGGTTCCTGCCCACGTCAAGGGAGGAGATGGACTGGCGCGGCTGGGATTCGCTGGACGTCCTCTTCGTCTCCGGAGACGCCTACGTGGACCACCCGAGCTTCGGGGTGCCGCTGTTGGCGCGCTGGCTGGAGCGGCTCGGCCTTAGGGTCGGCATAATACCCCAGCCGGTCTGGGATTCGCCCGTCGACGTCGGCAGGATGGGGCGGCCCCGGCTTTTCGTCGGGGTCTCGTCCGGCATCGTGGACAGCATGATCAACAACTATACGGCGAACAAAAAGAAACGATCCGACGACATGTATTCCGAAGGCGGAAAGGGGGGGCGCAGGCCGGACTACGCCTGCACGGTCTATACCCGGCTAGTTCGACAAGCTTTTCCCGACGCAGTAATCGTAGCGGGCGGGGTGGAGGCGAGCCTTCGCAGGCTGGCGCATTACGACTATTGGCAGAACAGGGTGCGCCCCTCGATACTGACGGAAATCGACGCAGACCTGCTGGTCTTTGGGATGGGGGAGCAAATTTGCACCAGTCTGGCGCGGGAGCTTGGCGGCGCCTCGTCCGAAATGGGCGGGCCGGTTTCCCGCGACCACCCGGCCGCCCAGGCGGCGCTTGAAAGGCTTAAAATGACGCGCGGCGTCGCCCACGTCGCGACGAAGGAAAGGGCCAGGGAGATCGAGCCGCGGCTCACGCTCCCCCCGTTCGAGGAGGTCAGGGGGAACAAAAGGACCTTCGCCAAGACCGCGTGGTTCATAGAGCGCGAGGCCAGCCCGTTCAACGGCAAAACCCTGGTCCAACACCACGGCTCTAGGGCGGTGGTGGTTAACCCCCCGTCGGAGCCGATGACCGAGGAGGAGTTCGACTCCATATACACCCTCCCTTTCACGAAGGAGGCGCATCCACGCCACGCCGGAAAGATTCCGGCGGCGGAAATGATAAAATTCTCCATCACCGCGACCCGCGGCTGTTTCGGGGGTTGCTCGTTCTGCGCCATAACGCTACACCAAGGGCGCGTGGTGCAGTCACGCTCCGAGGCGTCTGTCATAAGGGAGGTGGGTGCGTTGAAAAACCTCCGGGGATACACGGGGCAGGTCACGGACATAGGCGGCCCGACGGCCAACATGTACAAACTGGGTTGCGCCAAGCCCGACGTCCACCGGGTATGCAGGAAATTTTCCTGCCTCAGCCCGGATGTGTGCCACCACCTGAACGTCAACCACGCGCCGCTGACAAAACTTTTGAAAAACGCGCGTAACGTCCCGGGCGTGAAAAAAATCAGCACAGGCTCCGGCGTACGGTACGACCTCGCGCTTGCGGACGTGAAATCCGGCCAAAGATACCTGCGCGAGCTGATAACGCACCACGTGGGAGGGCACTTAAAGGTCGCGCCCGAACATCTCGACGACGACGTGCTCAAGCTGATGAAAAAGCCCGGGTTTAATAGTTTTGAGGAGTTTCTATCCATATTCGACAGGGTTTCCAAAGAGGCGGGCAAGGAACAGTACGTCGTGCCTTACTTCATCAGCGGATTTCCTGGGTGCACCAACGATAAGATGGAGAGGGTTCACTCGTACCTAAAGGAAAAAAGGTGGAACCTGCAACAGGTGCAGGCGTTTATACCAACGCCGATGACACTCGCGACCGCGATGTACTGGACCGGCCTGAACCCGGCCACACGGGAGCCGATTTACGTCCCCAAGGGGGAAAAGGACCGACGTATACAACAAGCCCTCCTTCAACCGAAAAAAGAGGGGAACAGGGCCGCATTCATGCAATACCGCGCATCCGGCGACCGCCACGGGAGAAAAATTGGGAAGGGCAACCAATAACATCGGTGCTGATTTAATAGTTGGGTTGAACCAAAAAAAAAATGAAAAGGAGGCCGTCTGGCGACGACCCCCTTTTCTAAGGGGAGGTTAGAGGGTGATCTAACGAAACTAATTTCTCTGGCGAGAAACTTCGTTCCACCATTTTATATAGCAATATATATGCCAAAAAAATATAGTTCTATAAATTCAATGTGTTACTGATTACCTTTATATCCCTCAAAAAATAACGTCAACCTAAAACTGTAACTAAATTACCGCACATTAGAGAGCTTCAATATTATTTCCTTATTTTATAATATGTTGCAAATAAAAACGGTGGTGCGGCTTTTTAGTAGCATCGGTCGACATATTGTCCTCATGTTTTCTTTTGGGGTAACAGTTCTGAAGTTGAAAGAAAATCAGCGAGCTGAACAATTCCGTCAAAGACACTCGGACTTGCAGGGAGCGCGAGGCGCTGTGCTATGCCAGAAGTAAGTACCCGCGCTAAAGGGCGAGAATGACCGCTTGGCGCTGGATTACCAAGCCGAGACTCAAATTCGTAAACAGGACCAAGGGCGCGTTTTCCGGCCTCAAGCGATGGGATAACCTTTTGCGAGAGTGCTGGTAACCGGTGCGGCGGTCGGGTTGGCGAGGCCTTAATAGCCTGTTTTAACGCCGGCCGTAAAGTTGCCGCCCACGACGCTTGCTTCATATCCGATGGCGAGATATTGAAACATCTGCCGATAGGGTTTGGGTGACCAACAGGCCACGCCGCAGTCAACCATAGCCAAACCGACAAAATAGGCTTCGGTCGTGTTCCTATTTGGATGCGGTCCTAAAAACTGGTTTTATTCAGTCGCCCGAAGGCCCCCGCCCATCTCGATTCCGCCTCCCGCGTCGCTCAACGTCTGCCCGCAATCCAACGCCAAAATAGCCGTGAGCGCAACTTGGCGGTATGTGTCGGCGGTCTTCCATTCGTCAGCCAGGGCCGTTCTCTTCAGCATTATAAATACCAGCGAAGCAAGGCGGGGTTTCATGTTCCCCCCTTTGCTAAATGATTCACCCCGTTCTTTTCTTGTTCCGCTCGATTAATTTCAATGAATGCGGCTTCAATCAGGCTTTCATCATCGGAGACAAAGCGGACGTTGGTTGCATACAAGCCGCCCGCGTCGCGCATCCGGTCGGCTTTTTGGATGAGTACGACCGCCCACTTCCAATCGTATAATTCCGGCATTTGGCTACTTAACGAACTTCTTGTCGTTCTCCATTCCTTGGCCGCTAATTTCTAGGTTTCACGCTTTTGGTCGTCGGCAAACGGCAATCGTTCCATCCCAGGTCAATGTATTTTGTCGATGACGCTGTCGCCGGTGTCCGTCAGATAAAGATTCAGTCCGGTTGTCGTGACGCCGGCGGGATTATTGAACGTTCCGCCGGGAATAGTCGTGACTCCACCGGCAATCGTCGTGACGGTGGTCGCAACCGTGTTGATGGTCGTTGTCTGCGCGGTGTATGTGGTTCCGGTGGTCCACGCACCCCCGGTGGTTACGGACAACCCCGTCACTCCGCCCGTGCCGTTGACGGCATTGACCGTCACGGTTCCGCCCCCGGCGGCTCCGTCTTGGGAATTGACCATGTTAAGAACTTCGCCGGCCGCATACCCCGTGCCGGCGGTCGCAATAGTCACCGCCCCGGCCCCGGCGGGGATGACGGTTCCCGCCCCGGTGGCAAAGGTTAGGGTGCAACCATGTCCGTTCATGCCGGTAACCTGTCGGACGGCGCTGTTGCCCAAATCCGTCACGTAAAGGTTCGTGCCGTCGGTCGTGATGAATTGGGGGAAGCTAAACAGCGCCGCCGTCAGCCCCGCGCCGTCGGCAAAACCCGGATACTGCGGCTTGCCCGCAAGCGTCGTGACAGCCCCGGTGGCTATTACAACCATTCGGATGGTGTGGTTAAACGTATCCGCAACATAAAGGTTTGTTCCGTCCGTTGCGACGCCCGTTGGATTGTAAAAATGCACCGGCCCGGCCGAAGTGTCGGTTGAGCCAGGAGACCTCGGGGTTCCGGCAAGCGTCGTGACCGTGTAAGGGGAGGCCAAGGACACTTGTCGGATGACATGGTTGTAGGTATCGGTGACATAAAGGTTCGTCCCGTCCGTGGCTATGCCGGTGGGGTAATAAAACAGGGCCGCCGACCCCGCACCGTTGGCTTGACCCGTAACCCCGGCGCTCCCCGCAAGCGTCGTTACCGCGATCCGGTTGGTCATGGTCGTGCCCTGCCCCGCATATGGTTGGGTCATAATGGTCGTCGCCTGCGCGACGTATGGGTTGGACGGGATGTATCCGCCGCCGGCGGCGGAGGCGGACAACGAAGTTACGCCGCCCGACGGATTGACGGAGCCGACGGTCACCGTTCCGGTGCCGCCAGTTACATTGAGCAGTTCGCCGACCGCATATCCTGACCCGGCGGCGGAAATATTAAGGAGGGGAGAGCCCCCGATTGCCGGGAGCGCCCCGCCGACCGTGGCGGTGAAGTTTAGGGTGCAACCAAGCCCTTGCGAGGTATATCCGCCGCCACCAAAGAAGGCGGAAAGCGAAGTTACGCCGCCTGACGCGTTAACGGAGCCGACGGTCACCGTCCCTGTTCCGCCGTTCACGTTAAGAACGTCGCCGGCCGCGTATCCTAAGCCGCCTGCCGCCACCGTTATCCCCCCGAGTGTTGCGGAAAGCGCTCCGGCGGTAGTGGCGGAGAAGCTCAAGGTGCAACCAAGCCCCTGCCCGTTCGATATTCTTCTTATGGTGCTGTTGCCGGTATCCGTCACGTAGAGATTTGGATATGGCGGGGGGCCGTCGGTCGCTATGCCGGCGGGATTGTCAAACCGCGCGACTGCAATGGCCGCGCCGTCGTTTGAGCCCAAACTCCCGGATTTTCCGGCTATTGTCGTGACCTCGCCGCT